>CANCVE010000026.1 GCA_947381435.1 Chitinophagaceae bacterium | reverse complement strand
TTTTCGTGAATAAAATAGAATAAATATTTCTTTTCTCTGTTCTTTCTGTGTCATCTGTGGCAAATGGAATACCCATAAATCAAATAAAAAATGCCACAGAGGCACTGAGAAACCAGAAAAGAGAATATGAAATGAATTGTCGAAGAGGTCTATTCTATTAGGTTAAAATAGAACCAATTTTATTAGTAGATTTAAGATCATGTATATTTGAAAGCAAATTACAAATTCAGCAAATGGCAAAGCCCGACATAATTAATAGTGCGCTATTGTGGGAATACGACTTAGATAAATTTAATTACGAAAAGTCTTACAAAATCGTAATTGAAAGAGTGTTGGAAAGGGGTAATCTTTTTCAATGGAAAGAAATGTTAGCTACCTACAATAAAGAAAAAATAATTGAAACAATAGAATGGAGTGCGCAGATAGACAACAGAGACAAAGAATTTGCTAAGTTATTTTTAAATTCAAGATTTGTAGATGCTGTATAAAGACCCATTCATCATTGCACCTGAAACATTTCAGTTAATTATAGAATTACAAAGCTTACCTAGTTTAAAAGATTTCTTTTTGGTTGGTGGTACAGCATTAGCACTTCAACTTGGACATAGGAACTCAATAGATATTGATTTATTTACACCTACCCCCTTTACTGTAGAATTAATAGTAGAATCTATACAAGAAAGTCATCTAATTACAATAACACTTTCAAGAACTAATACGGTTTTAGCAGTTGTCAATAATATCAAAACAGACTTTACAAGACATGCATACCCATTAATAAAACCTCCTATTACTGAAGAGGGGATAACATTTCTTGGTATGGAAGACATTGCGGCCATGAAACTACATGCCATAGTACAAAGTAGTAAAAGATTAAAAAACTTTATCGACATCTATTTTATACTAGAGCATCTCACAATGGCTGAAATTGTAGAGTTTTATGAAACAAAATATACTTTTTCCAATGCTATTGTTGCACTAAAGGCACTAAACTGCCTTGATGACATAGATGAGGAAATGGATCCACCTAAAATGATAAATCCAATTTCTATTCCTGAGATAAAAACCAGAATACAGTCTGCAATCATTAATCCTTATATAACTTTTAAAAGTTAAAGTAGATAATAGTTTAAAGTAGAAAGTAAAAAGTCGTAAGTAAAAAGAAAAGAGGCAGTAAAGAAGTTTTATCTTCCCACTGCCTCCTTCTTTTAAAATCACAGACTGTCGACTTTCAACTTTTTACTTACCTCTATCGACTTACGACTCTCAACTTACACAGTAATAATTTGCACCGCACTAATCAAACCTATTACTTGGTCGCCTATTACAAACCACGCTTGGTAACTACGTGTTTCGGGTACTCCAACCACCAAATTTGCTCGCATATCAAGCCAAGAGGCGTTAGAAATGGTTGCCAAAAAGGTCATTTCAGTTTCTCCTCCTCTCTTACTATAAAGGTGAATACTATCAGTACCTTTTTTAGGTGATTTCACTAAAATACCAGGACCACTCAAGCTCAACTTTAGGGCTGGTCGCTTAGTGGCATAATTGGGTACAATTGTTTCACCCACTGTTGCAAGGTCTTTCCCAATAACATCATCATTATAGTTAGGGTGAGCCTTTAATATTTTTACAAATTTTCTTACTCGGTTAAAAATGCCCGGCTGCACCGCAGTAGGTGGCAATAAGGGTATCACTATTTCAGGAAATCCTGGCGTAGTCACCTTATTCATTCCACCCGTCATAGATCTTCTATATCCATTACAAGCAAGTGCTGCTTTTACTACGGCATCACAAAGTAGATTGGTATATCTCAAAGCTTTCAGATCTGCCAATAATGCGTCTGTTTGTGTGGTGGTCAGTCCAAAGGTGAGAATGTATGAAAGTAACAGTTTCAAGTAAAAATTTTCGAACCATGCAAGCCTCAATGCATCTGTAAGGGGTAAGTAACTCTTTGTCTTTGCCATTTTATTTGTTTTTAAACGATTAATAAATAGAGATTCTCCTAGAAATTTTGTAGGCAGGCAGCCTGAAAACTATCAATCAGTACGCTTAGCCACCTGTTTACTGTTTAAAACTGTCCTTTTTTGTGCTTTTTTAAGTTTGCAATTCCATTTTATCAAGCAATAATTTCATTTTATCACGCGATAATTTCATTTTATCGCGCCACAATTTCATTTTACTGCGCCACAATTTCATTTTATCGCACCACATTTTCATTTTATCGCGCGATAAATTCATTTTATCTCGCCACATTTTCATTTTATCGCGCGGTAAATTCATTTTACTGCGCCACAATTTCATTTTATCTCACCACAATTTGGTTTTATTGCGCCGCATTTTCATTTTATTGCGCTGCAAATTGATTTTGTGGTGATGAAATGTGGTTGAACGGAGAGAGATTTTCAGATTCAGCGTTAGAAAAAGAAACGTTTAAGGAGAAAACTTTGAAGGAGAATCTAATAAACCCTTAGTAAACTCGGGCTATAGCATATTTGTGAGCGAGAACCAAAAAGACAGCTTTTGTATAAGTATTCCTTACATACCTATTTTTAGAATTCAAAGATAACGGGTAAAGTAATCATAATACCAAAAGAAATATTGGAAAGAGGGTTTATTTTTTTATTACTCCCAACTGTTAGTGTTCTCTCACTCGCCGATGTTGGTGTTCCCTCACTCGCCGATGGTGTTCTTCACCAACATCTAATCTATAAACAAGAACCTCAGGTATATTCCCTCACTCGCCGGTGTTGGTGTTCTTCACCAACATCTAATCTATAAACAAGAACCCCAACAATTAAGGTATATTTGAAGAAAATGGACTATCCACTACATTATCCGCAGTTCTTCACCGCTACAATACTAAACTGGAAGCACCTGCTAAAACCAGACAAATACAAAGACATCATTACTGGTAGCCTTGCCTACTTGGTAAAAGAAAAGCGGATACAGGTTTTTAGTTTTGTAATAATGAGCAGCCACATACATATAATATGGCGGTTGATGAATGATAATATCCAGAGCGAAGTACAACAATCGTTCATGAAGTTTACGGCACAAATGATAATAAAAGACCTCAGAAACAATCATCCGCTAGTATTAGAACATTTTCTGGTAGAGGCTCGGGATAGAAAATATCAGGTATGGGAAAGGAATCCGTTGAGTATTGAACTTAGAAGTGAAGAAGTGTTTTTGCAGAAGCTGTTGTATATACACGATAATCCTGTAAAGGCAGGGCTGAGTTTAACCTCCGAAGCTTATCTTTACTCTTCAGCCTCATTATATGATACGGGCGTTTCCTTATGGGACTTTTTGGAGAAATGGGACACCGCTTATTGATGATGTTGGTGAAGAACACCAACATCGGCGAGTGGGGAACACCGACAAGGGCGAGTGGGGAACACCGACAAGGGCGAAAAAATAAATAAGTCCCAAAGACCCACACCAGCTTATGTTGGACTATTTGCTAATGACAGAAAAGCTTAAACTATAAATACTACAATTTATAGTTAACCAATTGGTCAATTATATTTAAAATCGATAATGGCAAAACTCTATCATCAAAACCTTCTAAAATATTTTTTATTGTTTTTAAAGAAATAGTTAAAATTACTTTCTTGGGTTTTGGTGAATCAAGCTGACTTTCTATCGTTCTAATTTCGCAAAACAATTCTGTATGTAGTTCAATAGGTAATGAAAGTTTATCTTCATACTTTCTTAATACTTTAGTTACTTTTTTAATTTCTTGAAAAGTAGCACTAAAAGCAATAGTTGGGTTTACTTTTTCTTTATCTCCTTTTTCAATAGTTGAATTTGAAACTTTACCAATATCTATGAGATTTAGGGGCAAAAAGTTATTTGTTGATTTATCAGGAAACTGCAATAATATTTTTATTTCAGAAACACCCAAAGGGGTTATTTCAAGCGATTCGACTTTTGAATTGTGTTTTATTAGTTTATTAATAGCTAGATAATCAATTATTTTATAATTATCACTTTCGTTTAATTCAAGTTCTTGAAAAACCAATTTAGAAGGCACTACAGCAATCCCATCTTCTGTAAATTTCTTATAAAGCCTATGAAGAAATAGAAATCTATACTTCATTAAATCTTTTAATTCCATATTATTAATTCTTAATATTTGGTGATTATATAAATCTTACTTGTAAATTCAATTTGAAGAAATAATTACCATTATCCTCATAAATTTTTCCAAACTCATGTCTTGAACTACTAGCTGTTTCAAGCTTTGAGTTAGCAAATAAATAGTCTTCAAACTGATTGCGGTTATATATGTGGTAACATAGCACCTCTCCGTCTTCTTTAACAACTAAATATCCACCTGTAGCATCATAAATACCTGTCCAAACTTTTGATGGTGTCATTCCTAATGCAACATCTGTTAAAAATCGTTTTATCTTATACTCATAGAAATCATGAGCATACTGCACATCATAGTTTACAGGATTTATTTCTTTTACCCTGTTGATAAGGTCTTTAATTGTGCTTAAAGTATTAGAAAAAAATAGGTTAACTACTTCTGCTAAAATGTTAGGTAGTAAGCTGTCTATTAAAACTAAGTTATTCTTAAAAATACTGTTCTCAAGATTGATAAAATCAATTACGCCTCCATTATCATAAATCCTTTGAAGTCTATCTTTTATTTTGCTTCTTGTATCTATATTATTGATGTCTTCTACCTCTTTATAAGTTGGTTTGAAAGAATTAATTTGAAATATAAAGTTTGTGGTCTTTCCTGCATTTAATAATGTAGCATCACTTCCTAGCTGTGATTCTACGCTAAAACCTAGTGTAGCAGTTCGATTAATTCTTTAAGGTTTTATATAAGGTTTTGTAAAGGATTTGAATTTTAATCAATTAAAACATTAGAGAAGAAGTTGTCAAGAGACTCGTCTGATTCGAAATGAAAATCACAGTCTTTGTCATGACTAAAAAACAAGTTTAAAGAAGTAACAGTTTTAAAAACTCTAAATGAGTAACCTTCATAATTATACACATAAAATTTTTTATTAGTATGATTATTAGATACCAATACTATTTCAATAGTTCTACAAGCCCGCAAGTAATAAATATTTGTTGCTATAAATGTGTTCATCTTTCAAATCTATTTGTATGATGCCAAGCAAGAAAATCAAGATTGGGTTTGTATCTATCAGGTAATATTATTGGTTGATTTTCATATTTAATAAAGAAGTGTTTTAATACTTCATCATTTTTCTTTTTTAAGATGTCTTTAGAGAGTTTAACCTTATAATCATCAGTTATAGTTAATAATCCTTTGTCAAATGCTTTATCATGTATTGAATTTAAGCATAATCCATTCTGCGGATTAAGCCTTTCTGTTGCATTTTCTGCCCAAGGTATTATATGACTTGCAATTAACAATGTAGGTATATCAATACCTGTAATACAACACTTCTCATTGTATGAAGCCAATATTCTTTGTCTAAAATCACTTTGATTAATACGACCCCTTACGATTCTTTCTTTTTCAACTCCTAAACCGAATACCTCTTCTTCAACTGGAATAGCATCATCAAGGGGTTTATTTGTAATTTTAGCTAATATCAAGGCACTATCAAAAGCAAGTTTATCCCACTGATTAAAATATTCAAACCATATTTCTTTATCCATCGTTCCAGCTCCACTTTTTCCTTTATTTCCTAATACTTTCCTTTCTGGATCAAGGCTAGTGAAATTCATTAGTTTATATGCCAGTGCAGCAGATGTTCTACCTATTAGTGGGGCAACTTGTTTTATTTGATTATTAGAACTTCCACTTATTTTATTATAAGGAATCTTCCAATAAAGATTTAGTGCTACAATTAGTTGTTCGCGATTCCAAATATCTTTTGCCATTATTTTAATTTAAAGTTCTTTGTGCTTCTTTATCCCATTCACTTGTAAAAACACATTTTCCTCCCAAGTTCTGCATTGCTATACGAAAGCCTCCAATACCTGCGAACAAGTCAATAAATTGAAATTTAGGCTTATCAATTGGTGGGAACGGTACATTTTTCGTTTCAAAAAGCAAATATTGTATTGCTTCTTCTGCTACTAGTGGTAAACTATATTCTTCTTGCTGATATTCTACTAGTTCATTTATGTATTTAAGTGCATCAGCTTTATAATGTTTTGCTACACCATTATTCATATTATGTAAATAGTGAGTAATAACTGCTTTCTTATGATTTGCATCCATCGACTCAACTAATCTTACTTGAAATCGTTTGCCATTAAACTCCTCAATACTAATTTTATCTTTTAAATCCATTATCTTGTTTACCTATAAAAAGTTTTGCAAACTACTAAAAGATTAATAAAATTAGAGTTTATTATTTACCCCGCTGCCGCAAGTCAAGTCAAATCAGGGTACTGTACGGACTCGCTGCTACCGCAAGTGTCTCACTTGTGGCTTCGCTAAGATAGTTTGCTAATTTTTTGCAGTTTCACTTTTACATAAACTTATTGATTGTAGCGTGGCCACAAGTGACACACTTGCGGTAGCAGCGAAGATTGTAGCGAGTAAGACGGGTACTGGAATAAATATTCAGAAATAGCTAGTCCCAGCTAGTCCACGCCAGTCGCTAATATCTACTAGGCTACCGCACGCGTTTCGCGTGTGGATTCGCTTAGATAGCTTACCAATATTTTGTACCATCATTTCTTTATTTTGCTATTTATTATGGAGAGTACACACGTGAGGACACGTGCGGTAGCAGCCAAGATGGTAGAAAGTATGGTAAAAGCACATCACAAACGCAGGATAAAGGAGATTTTACAATTGATAATTGACTAATAGGCAATTAAAAAGGAACTCTTTCGGAGTCCCCCGCTTCCGCAAGTCAAATCAGGGTGCTGCACGGACTCGATGCTACGCAATTGTGTCATTTTAGCTTAAATAAGATGGTTAATACAAAGCAGGAACAAAAAAGGGAAATGCTTTCGGAATTGAGTAACACTCAAAGATTTTATTCGTTTAGTTTTTTAAATGGTACATTGCAAGAAAATAGTTAGTCTCATTTAATATAAAAAGTTTGCAAAAGGAAGCCGAATTTGAGTTGTTAAGTATAGATATTGATGAGGAATATTTCCTAAAACCTGTTAAGCTATTGGAGGTTCCTAATGTTGATGATTATGAATGGAAGTATGACTTTAAATTCGAATTCTATCCTTATAAAGATGGATTTGACTTGGTTATAGTAGATATGTCGTTCGATTTATTGCCCGAGGATGATGCAGACGCAGAACCAATAACCTTTTTATCAATTAGAAACAAGTTTAAAGTAACGAGTAACCTGAATAATGATGGTAAGGTGCAAACATTGCTAATATTTATTGATATTACCAATGGCAATATACAAGGCATAGTGGCAGAGAGATACAATGATACGTTGATGGCAGCATTTATCCCCCCAGAAATGGATGGAAATACTTTTTCTGAAGGACTTTTAAAAACAGCAATAAATGAGTGGAGATTTTGATGATAATGAAGTTGCACAGATTAGGCTGAAAAGTATAGTTTATACAAAATATAAGCTAGACCCTTCTTATGCAAGAGGAAAAGAAATTAAAGAAAAAGAAGTAGGCTGGAGCTGTGGGGTTAATTGGGATATAAATACAACGGGTATTGAGTGGAATGAATTAAGGGTTCACATACTACTAAACATGTATAGAAAAAAAGATAATTTCAGCATTGTACGCCTGAATACTACTACTACCTATTATGTAAGTAAAGGTCATTCTTTTAATATGAAGTACTCGATATTAATAGATTTGTGCAATCAAGTAATGGCGCAAACTCAAGGAATATGGCGGGTAAAGGTGCAGAATCCATGTTTGAGCCGATTGGTAATGCAAAGTCATGATTTGGTATTGTCTATGGAAACAGATTTTAAAAGGTTGATTTATGAGCAATGGGAATAAGTATAACCATCTAGCACATGAATTACCAACTAATGAAGTACTTTGCGAATATCGGGATACTCGAGCATGAATCCCTTCTTGTTCGATATTGTTACTAAACTGTATGGTCAATAACCTTTTGAAGGTTGTTGACCGTACGCCACAAGGACAAACAACGAGCACTCGAAAATGAATCTAGCTACCCCAAATTGTACATTATAAAGAATTAGCACCCCAAAAGCAGAATAGCAAAAGGTAAAAACATTTCTACTAACCGTTGATAATAAACCTATAGTACCTGATTATATTTGCTTACTAATTTACAAAAAAATGATTGGTCAATTCGACAATAATGGTATTCTACAAGCTTTGGCATCCAACAAACAACAGCTAAACTCTTTTGGCGTAAAAGAAATTGGTTTGTTTGGCTCGTATGCAAGAAGTGAACAAAATGAGGAGAGCGATATTGATTTATTGGTAGATATTCATCCAGAAAAGAAAACATTTCGCAACTTTATGAAGCTTGCCTATTATTTAGAAGGACTTCTGGGCAGAAAAGTAGAGTTGGTTACCAAACAATCTTTGAGCCCCTATATTGGACCACATATACTAAACACAGTTCAATATGCAGCCATCACAGATTGAATTTCTAAGACACATACTGGATGAATGTAACTATTTGATGCTAGAATACAGTAGTAATACCTTTGATGACTTTATAAAAGACAAGCGTTTATCTAAAGCTATATGCCGTAGTTTAGAAATTATTGGAGAAGCAAGCAACCGAATTCATCCTGATACTAAAAGTAAATACCCAATAATAGCTTGGCGTGAAATGGGAGATATAAGAAACCGAATCATTCACCATTACTTTGGTATTGATTATGATATTGTTTGGGATACGGTTAAAACCGACATCCCATTACTGAAAGAAGCCATTGAAATAATAATTGAAACAGAAATTAGATAATGAGGATAATCTGGAATTGCATTTTCCCCCTGTAGCACAGGCGTATTTTAAAATTAGCAAAGAAAATTAAAAAAGATTATTTTAATGAAAAAGCAAAGTAACAAAAACTTAACCTCCTTTTCAGACCATCTTGATGAACAATATGGTGTAAAAGGAACGGAAACAAGGGAAAACTATGAACAAGGTTTTGAAGCATTTAAACTTGGGGTTCTTATTCAAGAATTGCGAGAAAAGCAAAACTTGACCCAAGAGCAACTTGCCGCAAAGTGTGGTACAACTAAGTCTTACATATCGAGAATAGAAAACAATGCAAGCGATATTCGCCTTTCAACACTTATGCGTATCGTTCGTGAAGGTCTTGGCGGACATCTCAATTTAACTGTTGGATTCTAAATTACCTCCGTTCATAAATAGCATTTATTAAACAACAATAAAAAATAAACAAATGAGAAACTTAGTATTTTTTATGCACGCCTCCTTGGATGGTTTTGTTGCTGGCCTTAATGGAGAAATGAATTGGATAAAAGTAGACGAGGCCATGTTCGACTTTGTGGCTACTATGACAGCAGAAGCCGATACCGCACTTTATGGAAGAGTTACGTACGAAATGATGCAAGGCTACTGGCCAAATGCGGCCAACAAACCAAATGCAACCAAGCATGATAAGGAACACTCTTCATGGTATAATGAAGTTTCTAAGATTGTTTTATCTAAAACACTCAACGAAAAGGAACTTACCAATACAACAGTAATAAGTGACGGTCTTGCAGAGAAAATAAATGCAATTAAAAACCAAGAAGGGAAGAACATACTAATATTTGGAAGTCCAAGAGCTTCTCATTCATTACTACAAGAAGGTTTGGTGGATGAGTTTTGGATATTTGTTAATCCCATATTACTTGGTAAAGGCATACCCTTATTTAAAAACATAATGGAGACTACTCAATTAAAGCTAGTAGAAACAAAAACATTTTCTCAAGGGGTTATTGCATTGCATTACGAAACGATACGCTAAGGAAGATTTGCCAATTATAATAAATGGCTAAGAATATTAACTAACAAAGAAGCCGTTGATGTATTGCTACACAACGGCTTCTTTTTATGCTTAAGTAAATCGCAAGACTACCGACTTACGACTTTCAACTTTTGACTTACTTTCCTATTTGCTTCTTGATGATATTCAAGGCAGCACCTTCCTTAAACCACTCAATTTGTTGTTGGTTGTAAGTATGGTTTGCAATAACCGTATCGCTTGTTCCATCAGCATGCGTAAATACTAAAGTAAGTGGTGTACCCGGTGCAAAGGTTGTTAAACCAATTACATCGATGGTATCGTCTTCTTGAATCTTATCGTAATCGGCCTTGTCAGCAAAAGTTAATGCCAACATTCCTTGTTTCTTTAAGTTTGTTTCGTGGATACGAGCAAAAGACTTGGTCAATACTACACGAACACCCAAGAAGCGAGGCTCCATAGCAGCATGTTCGCGAGAAGAACCTTCACCATAGTTTTCATCCCCTACAACGATTGAACCAATACCAGCAGCTTTATAAGCACGTTGCGTTGCAGGAACTGCACCATAAACACCAGTTAATTGATTCTTTACGCTATCAGTCATTTCATTATAATAGTTAACAGCACCAATCAACATGTTGTTACTGATATTATCCAAATGACCACGGAACTTTAACCAAGGACCCGCCATAGAGATATGATCGGTAGTACACTTGCCTTTAGCCTTAATCAATAATTTAAGACCTTTCAAATCAGTACCTTCCCATTCAGCAAAAGGAGCCAACAATTGTAATCTTTTAGAAGCAATATCTACTAATACTTCAACACCACTACCATCAGCAGCAGGCGCTTGGTAACCAGCATCTTCTACTGCAAAGCCTTTAACTGGTAATTCATCACCAGTTGGTGCATCCAATTTTACTTGTTCGCCCTTATCATTGGTTAAAGTGTCAGTAATAGGATTGAAAGATAAATCGCCCGCAATAGCAATAGCCGCAACAATTTCTGGAGAAGCTACAAACGCATACGTATTAGGATTACCATCAGCACGCTTAGCAAAGTTTCTATTGAAACTATGAACGATGGTATTCTTTTCTTTCTTTTCAGCACCCATTCTGTCCCACATACCAATACAAGGTCCGCAAGCATTAGTGAAGATTGTTGCATTCAAATCGGTAAAGGTTCCCAATAAACCATCTCTATCAGCAGTGTAACGAACTTGTTCAGAACCCGGATTGATGCCAAACTCTGCCTTGGTAACTAATCCTTTAGCAATGGCTTGTTTAGCAATAGAAGCCGCTCTCGACAGATCTTCGTAAGATGAGTTGGTACAAGATCCAATTAAGCCCCATTCAACCTTATTAGGCCAACCATTAGCAGCAGCTACTTCTTTCATTTTAGAAATAGGTGTAGCTAAATCAGGTGTGAAAGGACCATTCAAATGTGGTTCTAAAGTATTTAAATCAAGTTCAATGATTTCATCGAAGTATTTAGCTGGGTCTGCATATACTTCAGGATCAGCATTCAAATCTGCTTTGATAGCATCGGCAGCAGCAGCCACATCAGCACGACCAGTAGAAGCCAAATAGCGGCTCATACTTTCATCATAACCAAAAGTAGAAGTGGTAGCACCAATTTCTGCACCCATGTTACAGATAGTACCTTTACCAGTACAGCTCATAGCCGCAGCACCTTCACCAAAATATTCAACAATGGCACCAGTACCACCTTTAACAGTTAGGATACCAGCAACTTTTAAGATTACGTCTTTAGGAGCAGCCCAACCATTCAATTTACCAGTTAGTTTAACGCCAATTAGTTTAGGCCATTTAAGTTCCCAAGCCAATCCTGCCATAACATCGCAAGCATCTGCACCACCAACACCAATAGCAACCATGCCCAAACCACCTGCATTTACGGTGTGGCTATCCGTACCAATCATCATTCCACCAGGGAATGCATAGTTTTCTAAAACTACTTGGTGAATAATACCAGCACCTGGTTTCCAGAAACCAATACCATATTTATTAGATACAGAAGCTAAGAAATCATACACTTCTTTACTTTCTGTATTTGCAACAGCCAAATCGGTTTTGGCACCCACTTTTGCTGTAATAAGGTGATCGCAATGTACAGTAGATGGCACAGCAACTTTTGGACGACCAGCTTGCATAAACTGCAACAAAGCCATTTGCGCAGTAGCATCTTGCATGGCTACACGGTCTGGCGCAAAGTCAACATAAGACTTTCCTCTTCCAAAATTTTCCAACTTTTGTTCAGGATGTAAATGAGAAAACAAAATCTTCTCAGACAAGGTAAGTGGTCTGCCAAGAGCCTTACGGGCAGCATCAACTTTTGCAGGCATCTCTGCATAAACCTTTTTAATCATTTCAATGTCAAATGCCATGGTTACAATGTTTGCTTTATTTATTAAAAAAATAGTTTAGAAATAGCTATAAGCTCCAGAAGTTGCGAATTTAGGATAAAACAATAGTTAGATTATCTAGTTTTAATAATTTATTCAACGAAAACGTTTAAATTGCACTGCAAGTAAATAAACTACTCATGAATAAGGTAAGAGAATTTTTAGAATTATATGCTTTTGGCGTTTGTTCGGCAATTGGAGATAAGCTAGGTATTGCCTCTTCTCGTATCAGGATGTGGTTTATTTATATTTCCTTTCTCACAATGGGGTCCCCAATAATTGTTTACATGATTTTGGCTTTTTGGATGAACATTAAACGTTACATCCTTAATGCTAAAAGAAATCCTTTAAGAAATTTATAATTTACAATTGATAATTTTTAATTGACATTAAAAAGTCCCAGTTAAAGCTTGATACTTTTACTGGGACTTTTTATTTGAAGAAACTAGGCTTTAATTGTCAATTGAATATTGTCAATTGTCAATTATTAACTGTCAATTAATTACTCATTCCTTCCATCGCACCACTCTGATCGGCTCTAGTATTCTTACGTTTGAATAAGCTAGCATCAAACTTGCCAAATCTATAACTGAAGTTTAGTCTTGCAACTTGAGGGTCACGGTATCTAGTAGATTCTTGTTCAAAATAACTCGCATCGGTATGGGTTCTATTTTTCGAATTGAATACATCATTCACACTAAGTGTTAACGAACCACTTCTTCCTTTAGTCCAAGTCCAATCTTTTCTCAAAGAAACATCTATGTCATAATACCTTGGCAAAATATATCCTTGAGCTAAAGTTTGCGTTCCGCCAGGAAACATTCCTCCTCCCCTACTACTCCCGCCGTTATTTTGAGGAATTAATGTTTTAGACCTAGACTCTGATGTGATTTGTAAGCTCAATCCTTTCATTAATTTAAAGGTAGAATTGGTTTTAGCAAAATAACTTACAATGTTATTACTTACGGATTGGTTAGGAATGCTTGCATTAATCCTCGATTCATAGAAATTCACGTTCAATAATAAATCCCACCATTTGGTAACGGAGAATTTATTGGTTAATTCTAAACCATAGGTGTAGCTATTATTTGCATTTATATAACTAGTATAGTACAAACTATCCGATGCTACCGTACCTGTTTGTATGTTTTTATTTATATCCTTAAATACATATCGGGTAATTAAATCGGTAGAATATTTAAAGTAAGCAGTAGCCAAGAAATTAGCATTGCGCTTATAATTATTATTGTATGAAAACTCTAAAGAATTTGTAAACTCAGGTTTTAAGCTTGGATTACCTGTAGAGGGATTCTGTGGATCACTAAAGTCGTAAGAAGGCAATATCTGGAAAAAGTTAGGTCTATTAATTCTACGAGAGTAATTAAATTGGAAATCCTGTTTATCATCCAGTTTGTAGGTTACAAATGCACTCGGGAATAAACTTAATGGATAAGAAACCTTTGCAGGTGTAGAATCTCTACCGTCTGAAGTAAGTAGTTTTCCTGTGTAATTAGATGATTCGGCTCTAAGTCCTAATTGAAAACCTAGCTTTTTTACCTTAAAACTATAAGTACCATAAGCTGCATATACATAATCATTAAACATATAATGACTACTTGCCGCAGGGCTTTCTACATAATCAGCATTTACTATCGTTTTTATATATTGCCAGTTATCACTTCTAAATTCTCTTACCGCACCTCTTACGCCTGCTTCAAATTTGCTATCATCTGTCAGTTGATTTTCGTAATCACTCTGCATGGTAAAAAAGTGGTTATATCCACTACCATTACTTTTTTGTAGGTAAACAGGATACTTACTAGCTCCACCTAAAAAAGTATTAGACTCTATCTCACTTCCATTGCCATTAGAAACTGAGTTATAATTAAAATCGGCAGTGATGTCATTACCGGTTTTGGCAAAATTGTGTTTGTAACTTAGTTGCGCCCCAAGGTTCTCGAAATGAAAATCAGAAATAGTTTTTCTTTTAGTATTTGCTGTTGCAATACTTGATTGCGTAGTATCAATTTGTTGGTCTGTATTGTTTTTAAATCTACCCTCAGTGTAGTTGCCAGAAACACTGATGGTATTTCTGTTGTCTACAAAATAATCCATTCCTCCTCTATAAAACTGAAAATGTCCATTCATGGTTTGGTCTGCATTGGCGTAAACACTCGTGTTTTTTGTATCGGTGTAATTTGTTTTGACAACATTATTAGATATAGATTTTCTATCCATGAAGTTACCGCTTCCCGTAAAATTAATTTTATTTTCACGGTAATTAATGTCGCCACCGGCATTAACTTTACCCCTGCTGTCTACACCCAAACGCACGTTTCCGTTGTAACCATTTTTACGGTTTTTCTTTAAAACTATATTCAAAATACCCGCATTACCACCACTTGCATCATATTTTGCAGAGGGGTTAGTAACAATTTCAACCTTATCTATAATATCTGCCGGAATCTGGTCTAGCGTTAAAGTTGTTGGTCTGCCATCCACAAAAATGGTTGGCGTTGCATTTCTTAGCGTCACATTTCCATCTATATCCACAGCTACAGAAGGTATAGATTTCATTACTTCAGTAGCTGTTTGTCCGGTACTACTCAGGCTTTTATCTACATTAAATACCTTCTTATCAATACCCATTTCCAATACTTGCTTGGGTGCAGAAGTTACCGTTACAGCGGCCAATTCGGTAGCATCAACTTCCATTTTAATGTTGCCCAAATCTTTTTCAGCCATAGAAGCTATCTGTTGAAAATCTGGAGTGGTTCCTGGTTGAGGCATCTTAATACCAAAGCTAACAGGATTTTCTATCTTTTTAAACCCAATTGCAGTAATCTTTAAAATATACTTTCCAAATAAAGACAGTGCATCCAAATCGAAGTCACCATTACTTTCGGTGATGTCGGTTTTGGCAATCACTTGTTTCATCGCATGGGTTACCGTATCAAACTTTGTAATCATCAGTTGCACCGTAACGCCGCCCATGCCTTTTCCTTTGGCATCCTGTATCTTACCATAAAAGCGTCCAATATTAATATTAGCCCTTCCTGCACCACTTCTTCCTGCTGCTCCAGGATATTGAGCGCCGGCATTAAAAACTATCAATCCCAATATAATCGCAACATAAAATTTCAACATAATTATTTTTTTATCGTCAGACAAAATTCAAGCACTAGGTTTAAACTAAAACGTCATAACTTGTTGAAAGGTTTTAATCTTTACTGAATGGATGAACTATGTGTTATTTGTCGGCGAATGTAGAGCATTCACTTTAATCAATTTTTAAGGTCTGCTCATTTTATGCTAAATATTCGGTAAACTAAAGCATCAAGTGGGTTAAGCCTAAAAAGAACCCATTTCTATATAGAAAAAATTTCAAGAACTAAAAAGGCCATTTTTCCTCAAGAGTAATTGTCCAATACTCTAGAGGATAATAATTATAATCTACAGCAAAATCAAAATACTGATAGAGAAAAGATTGCCTATTAAAGCTGTTGACACCATCAATTAAGAAAAAAATATTGTTTCTAATTAACTGAAAACATTACCCCCACTCCTACCCACTGTGTATAAAATTCCTTCGCTACTAATCTGTGCCTACTACCTTTGGCTTTCATGAAGTACAACTTAATTACGGTAGAGGGGAATATTGGGGTGGGTAAAACAACGCTTACACACTTGCTGGCAGAACATTTTAATGCAAGAATAATTCTTGAAGAGTTTGCCGACAATCCCTTTCTTACTAAGTTTTATGAGAACCCGAAACAGTTTGCTTTTCCGCTGGAGCTATTTTTTATGGCTGAAAGATATAAACAAATGCGGGAGTTATTGCACACAAAAGACCTGTTTCAGAGTGTGACTGTTTCAGATTATTTGTTTACTAAATGTTTATTATTTGCTAAAGTAACCCTACCCGAAGAGGAATATAGGCTTTACCATCGCCTGTTTGATATTTTGGAGCAACAGATTACTTACCCCGAAGTATTAATATATCTGTATGCCCCAATTGATAAACTTCAGGCAAATATTAAGAAGAGAAACAGATCGTTTGAGCAGAATATTCCTGACGAATATCTTATTCAATTGCAAGAAACATATACTAGCTATATAAAGCAACGCAACATAAAAACCATTTTTATTGATGCTTCCAATGCTGATTTTATAGATAATCCGAAGCATCTGCAAGTGGTATTTGATGCGTTGGAAATGGATTTGGAAGAAGGGCAACATTATTTCACTTTACCGTAGGATATTAATTTAACCACAAAGGTCACTAAGGGTTTACACTAGGGACACTAAATTTAGAATCATTGTGCGCTTTGTGTTTTTTCTTTGTGCGCTTAGTGGTTAATAAATAAAAATAAAGAGATGAGAAAATTGAGCATGGATGAGTTGGGGCGAAAGAGTGTGGAAGAATTTAAACAAGCTACTAAAAATAAGATTGTTGTGGTGCTGGATAACATAAGAAGTATGCACAATGTGGGCAGCGTTTTCCGCACTTCGGATGCCTTTTTAATAGAGGCAATTTGTATTTGTGGGTACACACCACAACCTCCTCACCGCGATATTAATAAAACTGCTCTCGGCGCAACAGAATCTGTAGATTGGTTGTATTATGAATCTGCAAAAGCCGCAGTTGAGGATTTGAAGGCAAGAGACTATAAAATATACGCGGTAGAACAAACGGAAGGAAGTGTATCGTTGGAGGCTTTTAGTTGGAATCCTGCCGAAAAAATTGCAGTTATAATGGGCAACGAAGTAGAAGGGGTGGATGCAGATTTGTTGCCGCTTTGTGATGGCTGCATCGAAATACCACAATTAGGCATGAAGCATTCGCTAAATATTAGTGTGGCTGCGGGCATTGTTTTGTGGAAGTTGTGCGAACCAAGATTTGTTTCCATCAATAAATAAAAGTAAAAAATGGAAACTTTTTTCTATATAAACCGATAAAGTAAAGCGACCAAAACGTTTACCCGAATGATTAATGATTTGAATAAATAAAATGAGTACAGTAAAAAATTATCTTTCTCTTGTAAAGTTTTCCCACACCATTTTTGCCATGCCTTTTGCAATGATTGGCTTTGTGCTGGGAATAACAACTTTTGAGTATTACAGAATTTTCTCTCCAGCAACGCGCAATTTTGTAAATGAATATCCTATTGGTTTCTTTGATGGCTACCCCAAAAACATAACCGAAGCATCTATTCGTTTTGTTTTGGTTATTGTTTGTATGGTTACAGCCCGTAGTGCGGCGATGGCGTTTAACAGATACTTGGATAGACACTTTGATGCTAAGAATCCACGTACTGCCAACAGAGAAATACCTGCGGGCATCGTGTCTCCACAAAATGCTTTATACTTTATTATTGGCTCGTGCGTGCTGTTTGTGATAGCTACCTATTTTATTAATAAATTGTGTTTTTACTTAAGTCCGGTAGCATTGTTTGTCATACTGTTTTACAGTTATACCAAACGTTTCACCTATTTGTGCCATTTGGTTTTGGGTCTTGGACTTTCGTTAGCACCCATTGGCGCCTATTTGGCTGTTACGGGCAGCTTCGATTTATTGCCAGTGTTATTCTCCTTTGCCGTTGTATTTTGGGTTAGTGGATTTGATATTATTTATGCTTTGAATGATATTGCTTTCGATCAGTCTCAGCAATTATACTCAATCCCTGCAGTTGTGGGTACCAAAAATGGATTGAAAGTGAGTAAGTTCTTACATTTTACAAGTGCTTGTTGCGTAATTGCAGCGGGCTACTTTGGTACTCTTCATTGGTTATATTGGTTAGGTGTTTTAGTTTTTATTGGGATGCTTATTTATCAGCATAGCATTGTGAAACCCAATGATTTAAGCCGTGTAAACATTGCATTTATGACTGCCAATGGAATAGCAAGCGTGGTGTTTGGGGTATTTGTAATAGCAGACCTTATAATTAATTGACAATTAAAAAATGATAATTTTCAATTGTCAATTAATTAATTATCAATTCAAAAAATTATCAATTATCAATTAAAAATTATCAATTAAATGAGGATATTATGTATTGATTACGGTGGAAAAAGAACTGGCCTTGCAGTAACTGATCCCTTAAAGATTATTGCTACAGCTTTGGCAACCATTGAGAGCAAGGAGTTAATTACTTACCTAAAACAATACATTGCCAAGGAACCGGTGGAATTGATATTGATAGGAATGCCCCTAAACTTAGATGATACGCCTACGCATGGCACACCTTTGGTTTTGGCTGCGATAAAACAACTGGAGAAGAATTTTCCTACCATTCCCATAAAGACTGTGGATGAAAGATACTCATCGAAACTTGCTTCTAGGGCAATGGTAGAAATGGGTATGAAAAAGAAAGACAGGCAAGTAAAGGGTAATATTGACCAAGTGGCTGCTACCATGCTTTTGCAAGAATACTTGAGTAACCTTTAATAATGATTTAAAAAAATATGGCAAATAATGAGCAATTATTGATTGAAACGATGAAGGCTTTCTTTGAAGCTAAAGCAGATGCTGAACGTGCGGAGAAAAACAAGGCCTACATGAAGCACCACTTTCCTTTTATTGGTTTAATAACCGCCGAAAGAAGAGCCAGAACCAAAGACATAATCAAACAATTTCCTTTAACTAATTTAGAATCAGTAACTACTACCGTTAAAAGCCTTTGGGCATTGGAAGAAAGAGAATATCATCATGCAGCTATTGATGTATTGGCTCATTATCATAAACTTTGGACGACAGACACCATTAATTTAATTGAGTTCTGCTTACTAAACCATAGTTGGTGGGATTCTGTAGACAACCTAAACATAGCCTGTGTGGGCAAATATTTTGCCTTGTTTCCTGATAAACTCAGCATTACTTCCCATTGGAATGAAGGCGATAATTTTTGGCTTCAACGAAGTAGCATCATCTTTCAGAAGGCTTACAGAAAGAAAACAAATTGTGAATTGTTGGCTAAACACATATTACAAGTAGCAGATAGCAAGGAATTCTTTGTTAGAAAAGCCATTGGATGGGCTTTGAGGGAATATGCTAAAGTAGACAGAGATTGGGTGATAGATTTTGTGGCTAATAACCCACTTCACTCGCTTAGCAAACGGGAAGCCATGAAACATTTGGGATAGAAAAAGGTCACTACCAAAATTGGAAGTGACCCTTTGAAACTTATTATATAAAAATATGATCTTACTTTAAATCGTCTCCACTAAAAGAGAATGGCAATAAATTGGTAGACTTACTGATAACATAAACCTTGCCTTCCATACCACTTAACAAGAGCCTTATTGGTTGATGAACCCTTCCTTCATATTCTTGCAATGCTTGTCTGCACATTCCACAAGGGCTTAATGGACGGTTACTTTCTCCGTTTAAATTATTATAGCTGATAGCCATGCTAACAATCGGTTCGTTAGGAAACAATTGCCCCACAGAAGCTAGTAAAGCCCTCTCGGCGCAAACACCAACAGGATAACTTGCATTCTCCTGGTTGCTTCCTTTGATAAACTCACCCGAATTAAGCACTGCATAAGCACCAACTAAAAAATTAGAGTAGGGTGCATAAGCAATTTCTGTAGCCTTGCGCGCTTCTAGTACCAAATGAGCATCAGCAGCAGAAAGATCATCAATTGAATTATATTCTTCGTAATCGAAAGTGTATTGTTTAGTTAATCCAGCCATGCTAAAATCTTTAATTAATATTAATTTATTGCTTTGAATATGCGTTTAAAACGTGGGCCATCATTCCAGCTAAACCAAATAAGGGAAGCTTTACCCACAACATGTGTTTCTGGAACAAAACCCCAATAACGACTATCTTGACTACGGTGTCTATTATCGCCCATCATCCAGTAATAATTGTATTTCGGAGTGTATGTAGTTGTTTCCTTACCGTTGATATTAAACTTGCCATTAGACTCTTCTAAAGTATTTCCTTCATAATTGGTAATCAATCTTCTATAAAAAGAAATATTCTGAGCACTTAATGCAATGGAAGAACCTTTTTTAGGAATATAAATTGGACCATAATTATCCCTATTCCATTTATTGTAAGTAGTATCAAAAGGGAACATATCGCCACTAACACCTTCTTCTACAATTGGCGTAATAGACTTTACATTGGGCAAAGCTTTTACTTTATTATAATTTTCTACAGTAAGATTCAACTTGCAAACAACACCAGTATTGTCTTGTTCTTCATAATCATCATCTTTGTTATAACGAACATTATGCTCTGGATCGGTTAATATTCTTATACCCAAATCATTCTCTAAATACTCAGTTGTAAAGCCTGTACTAAGATTTAAAATGTAATCAGTTTGAGAAGCCTCAGGTTTAAATCCTGGCGCATTGTTGATGTATAATACCCCTTTCTTTACTTGAAGAACATCTCCACCTACAGCCACACAACGCTTGATATAGTTATCTGTTTTATCGAAAGGATGTACCAAAATAGGAAACTCAGAGTTTAAAGCATCTCTATTACCTTTGTAAACATTTCTCAAAACATCATAATAAGGCTGTTTACTACCATAATCGGGTAGATTAATGATGGTATCTCCCGCAGGAAAATTAAACACCACCACATCATTTCTATTTACTTCCTGAAAGCCCGGCAAACGCTTATAAGGCAACTGAATTTGCTTAATATAAGAAGGCGTTGTAATAGAACCAGGCATGGTATTGTGCACAAAAGGAAACGAAACCGGCGTGATAGGAATACGAGGACCATAGCTCATTTTGCTAACAAACAGGAAATCGTTGATTAATAGTGTACGCTCCATACTCCCAGTAGGAATTACATAAGCTTCAAAAACAAATGTTCTGATAAGGGTTGCAGCTACTACGGCAAACACCCCAGCATCAATCCACTCTCTAGATTGTGGTTTCTTGTAAGCCTCAACAACTTGACTACCATACCATTTATCTGTTTTATTAAACCCTAAAAAAGGAAAATAAGCAAAAGGGAACAAGGTAACCAATGTATGATCTAACAAACTGAAACGTTTGAAGTGCATAACAAAAATAATGGTAATCCAGATGGAAATAAACTGTCCGGCAATAGGAATTAGCTGCAACCAGAACCATGCTTTTTTAATTCCACATTTTCCAACAATCAACCATGTATTATAGAAAGGAATTAATGCCAATACCGGGTTTAATCCAGCCTTTTTAAAAAGCCCATACATTCCTACATGCCAACCAATTACTCCGATAATAAATAAAAATAAACCCATACTGATCTTTTAGAGAAACAAAAGTAAAGGTATAAGGCATTAATAAATGTTTTTACCGATAGTTAGAAGGCTAAGATTAGTTAAATTAATGCAAAACAAGTTTCAGAAATTTAATATATTTCCATTAACAGACATTATTTTTCTAATGTATCAACACGCAAGTACCCTTTGCATGCTTCCGCAATCCGCTCATTACTGTGTATTCCAAGTACCACAAATACACTCCGCTATTTTGCAGCGTACCATTTATTCGTCCATCCCAACCATCATAAACGTTATTGCTTTCGAACATTAAATTGCCATATCTATTAAAAACTTTAAACTTTATATCTTTAATAGTTGCCGCTCCTCCAAAAGGTTTTAAAAGGTTATTGCCTTTTAAACTAGTTGGAGTAAAACCATTTGGCACATACAATGTATCGCAACTGCCATCATCTTTAAGCTTAACTTTCACATTAGGAAAACTATCTACCAAGCAGCCAATATTGTTTCGAATATAAATTTTATAATCTCCTTCTCCTACCCCTCCAATATTGTATGGTGCAGTATAAATGCTATCTCCCCAAAGAAAAGAATAAGGTTTTTCACTGCCAGTAGCTATTACCGAAATCTTTCCAGAAAAAGGATAAAAACAAGTGGGATCATGAGTTATAGCTGTCTTATAAATCAATTGAGAACCAAATACATTCACAGTTTTTATTGAACTATCGGCACCACACATATTGGTTACTAAATAATGGATTGATGTTTTGCCAGCTTCTACACCCGTTACTAACCCTGTATCATTTATGGTAGCTACATTTGTATTTGCACTCTTCCAAATACCATCGGTTGTTGCATCCTTTAGTTGGGTAGAAGTCCCTTTGCAAAGTATTGTATTGCCTGCAATACTATCCGTTCCTTTGGGTGCTTTAAGTACATTCAGATTGAGGGTTCTCAGGCTATCACAACCATTTGCATTTACAAAACTGTCAATGTAAATCCCTGATTTATTATACCCTAAAAATGATTCTCCCTCACATATTTCTTTGGTAATAATGGTATTTGGCTCGGTAACATTTACGTTTAACGGGGCTGAATGTACTCTACAAGTAAGGCTACTCATGTTGCCCTTTTGTGCTACTGATAATCTGAATTGAAAATTTCCTGCGGTATTGGCTGTATAGCTAAAAAAGGTATCAGTTGCACCATCTATATCAGTCCAAGTAATACCTTTATCAGCACTTTGTTGCCATTGATAATCAGTAGGATTGTAACAACTTTCTACTTTAGAACTTAAATTTAGTATTGCAGGAATTTTAGATTTACACAGTGAAATAGTTTTTCCTGAAACACCTTCTATAGTTGGTGTAATGCTAGGTCCTACTGTTTGAAATACAATATCATCTAGTCCTAAATCATTACCATTGCCTCCGGGGGCATTATTTCTCATTCTCAATACTACATCTGTAATGCCTATTGGCGTATTAAAGTAAAAAGAAAAGTTCTTCCACTCTTCAATCACTAGATTGGGCAAATCGCCGGTGGAATAAGTAGAAAGTATTTTTCCGTCGGTTTGCTCGATTGTAAACGTTACGTTAGGTTTTATTTTCTGAGGTTTCGTTGCCATATTTATGATCCACGCAGAAAACTTATAGTTATTGCCACCACATAAACCAGAAACTGTTTTTACGTAGAAATCGCTAGGATCGAACGAGGCATTGATTAGCATAAAATAACCATTCGGATTACCAGTATGATCTCTTGTAGTAGCCCAATCAAAACAGTGAGAAGTGAGGCTTCTGATAGAATAATAACCATCCAACGGACAATCTTTTGTTTGATAAATTAGGTTTGTGATGCCGTAATCTAATGGTGGGCCGTATGAGCTTGTGCCAGAACCAAATGTTTCGTTTAAGACAGGATCTCCAATGCTTGAATTACAAGATTGTGCATTGGTATTCAATGTAATTATTAAAATAAGTGACAACACAAGTATAAGTATGCAAACCTTCATTGGGCGAAGTTAAAGTATATAAAATTAGAAAGCATACAATGTATTTATGGGCGTAGATACGGATTGATATACAGATAAAAAGGGATCGTTTTGTCGGAGAGTCTTCCTCTTTTCTCGGAGTATCGTTCTCTTTTGTCGGAGTATTGTTCTCTTTTGCCGGAGTATCGTTCTCTTTTGTCGGAGGATCGTTCTCTTTTGCCGGAGTATCGTTCTCTTGTGTCGGAGTATCGTTCTCTTGTATCGGAGTATCGTTCTCTTGTATCGGAGGATCGTTCTCTTGTGTCGGAGAATCGTTCTCTTGTGTCGGAGAACCTTTCTCTTGTGTCTGTGAGTGCTTCTCTTTAGAGAATTTAGATATCACGAAAAATGATGGTACTTTTTATCGTGATAAATAAAGAATCTTCTCAAATAAAAAGCTTATTTAATACTGATTATGCGACAGGATTTTACTGCAAGTATTTAATATGAATCTTTCTAATTATTTAATATTGATTCAGATGAAAAAATTGTTGAATCAAGATTTATAGGATTAAAGGATGTGTAGGATTAATACTTTCAATCTTAAATACCCTGAAATCAATTTAATCTTGAATTAGATAAATAAATGTGAGACGCCAACGGCATGACAGGGAGAGGCCTCTTTGTATTCAATTTTATGAAATTACAATTTCTATTAAACAAAATTCTAAATGCAATTAAAATTGCTTACTAAAACAATTCATTATTTTCACATTTTAATAGAAAATTTAGAGAGATGAATTGTATAAAAAAAGGTGGTGTTATTTTAATGCTTACACTATTGTCAATATCTGGGTTCTCAATGCCTCTCTACGTATTACTGATTACTGGAGAAATAATTACCCTCGATGTGGAATCATCAGATACAATCGACGCTGTTAAATCAAAGATTCAAGATAAAGTAGGTTATACTCCTGAATGTATGTCCTTAAGTTTTGCAAATAAACAACTAGAAGATGGAAGAACACTTGCAGATTACAACATACAAACAGGCTCGAAAATAAAATTGTTTTTAAGGACCCCAAACTATAAATATGGTGTACAGGATTATGTTACGTTATCGAATCAAAAGTTTAGATTTACTATTAATGATACAATTTTTAAATATTTCCCTGACTCAACCTTCGCCCTTTCTTTAGATAGCACATCATTACCCAATTGGTTAAGATACGATTTTTCAACTAAAACTTTTTCAGGGACTACCCCAAATATTTCAGATTCAATCGATGTTATTTTGTATGCATTGAATAGTTGTTCTTATGGTATATATCAAAAGGATACTTTTAAAATTGTTTATAAAACCAATCCACTTTCCTTGGCTTATTCCAATTTTATTGTTACTAAACAGCTGGATGGCAACCTGATTAATTGGCACACTTCCACCGAACTTAACACTAACCATTTTGTCATCCAACACAGCATTGATGGTAGTTCGTTTACAGACATAGGTACAGTAAAAGCATTTGGAAGCGGGGCAAATGGGTATCAGTTTACTGATAACAACCCAGTAAATGGCATTAACTATTATAGATTAAAGAGTGTAGATAAGGATGGGGGATTTAGTTACAGCAAGATAGTATCTGTACAGTTTACAGTAAACAGTAATCAGTTATCAGTGTTTCCGAACCCAGCAAAGGAGAGGGTAACTATTAAGGGTAATCATATTGCTTCTGTACAGGTGGTGGATAATTTGGGAAGGGTGCTAAAGATTGTTTCTTTTAAGGATGCGAGTAACCCTGTATTGTCTTTATCTGGAATGCCTGCTGGCATCTATCATTTACGCGTGCAAACTACTGATGGTATGGTGAGTGGAGTGGGGCTTGTGGTTAATTGATAATTAACAATTTATAATTGATATTAAATAGAGTGCAGCATCTAACATTTAGGGCTGCACTTTTTGTTTAGCATAATTACACAATATCATTAACATTACTTAATATTGTAAAAACAATTCATTTTAAAAACTATCGATTAATGCTTATGAAACTTTTAAAGACTAAATGCATCGTAGCTACTATTATTATTCTTTGCAGCTTTGCGTTTAAAGCGAAGGCGCAAAATCTTAAGCTTATACCCAATCCTGATTCAACAAGCATTGGATTTTCCGGGAATTGGAGCAGGACGTTTAATGGTAAATTTTATTTACCTTACCAAAACGCTTCGGGGAAATATCAATTAGCTCAATTTGATGGTGTTACAACCAAACTATATAATAATCCAGATTCAGGAACAATAAATATTTTTCATGGCAGTTCTGTCTTCAACAATACATTATTGTTTTTTTATAAGGATACTTTAGGCAAAAACTGCTTGGCAAAGTTTGATGGCAATCAAGTTTATTTGCTCAATAATCCTGATACAGGTGCAGGCTTCAATGTTAATTTTCTACACAATCCAGATTCAATTATGCTTGCTTATAAAAACAATCTATATAATGCTTACACAGATAAAAATGGTCACACACAATTGGCCAAGTATAATGGCACTGATGTATCTCTAGTAAATTTACAGGATACAACTAACCAATTTAATACATTCTATGGAGACTTGAATGTTTATAATAATATCATGTATTTTGTTATTGAAAAAAACAATCGCACAAATCTTGCTAAATACGATGGAAATTCAGTAACCATAATCAACAATCCAGACAGCGGGGGAGGAATTTATTATAAATTACTTCCCTTTAATAATGAAATCTGTTTTTTATATAATTCTTCCAGCTCTTATAGTACTCAATTTGCAAAGTATGATGGTAATAAAGTAAGTATTATTCCAGATCCATTAGGGTACGGTTGGTACTACACAAAATGGTATAAACCTACAGTTTTCAACAATGCCCTTTATTTATTGTATGGGAGTGGAGGAAATTTTTTGGCAAAGTATGATGGAAAAAAAATTACAGTTCTAAATAATCCAGATTCTACTGGCGGATATATTGACTTGTTGTCTCCTACTGTATGGCATAATAAGCTTTATTGTTCTTACGAAGTTTATGATTCTATGTATAATCCATCTGGATATATTGCAGAATATGATGGTAGTACGATAAAACTTCTAAACAACCCTGATAATGGTTGGGGCTTTGGTTTTGTTAGTGTTTCTAGTAATGGCAGCAAGGAATCTAGCTATGAATTAATAGATTACAAAGACACTTTGTTTGCTGCTGAATATAGCAATAATAATAAGAAATTAGCTCTCACGAAATTTGACGGGTCGAATTTTACACTTTATAATAGTCAGGATATTACTGATAAAGATGTTTTAAATTTAAGGATTATAAACAATAAACTTTTTGTAGTTTTCCAAAACAAATATGGCAAGTACCAAATAGGTCAATACACAGGTACTGGGCAGGGATTTTCTGTATACAACAATCCCGATACAGGGACAATTACTAGTTATCCCTTCGTCAATTCAATCAACAATTATGTTTATTTAACCTATCAAAATGCTGTGGGCAAATTTCAGATTGCAACCTCAGATACATCTAAAAATTTACCAATCTCTATTAGTTTCTTCACAGTTACTACAAATAACAAATCCATCCAAACCAATTGGCACACCTCCACCGAACTAAACACCAGCCACTTCATTATTCAACACAGTACCGATGGTAGTTCCTTTACAGACATAGGTACAGTAAAAGCCATAGGCAGTGGTGCTAATGAGTATAGTTTTAAAGATAACAATCCAACCTTGGGCATTAACTATTATAGATTAAAGAGTGTAGATAAGGATGGGGGATTTAGTTACAGCAAGATAGTATCTGTACAGTTTACAGTAAACAGTAATCAGTTATCAGTGTTTCCGAACCCTAGTAAGGATAAAGTGACTGTGCTTGGGAATCATATTATTTCTGTTCAGATGACTGATAATTTGGGTAGGGTGATAAAGACTGTTTCTTTTAAGGATGCTAGTAATCCTGTATTATTATTAACTGGTATGGCTTCGGGAATCTATCATTTGCGGGTTCAAACTACTGAAGGAAAGGTGTGTGGGGCGAACTTGGTTGTTAATTGATAATTTACAATTTACAATTAGTATTAAATAAAGTGCAGCTTCCAACATTTGGGGCTGCACTTTTTGTTTTAACTATTAATGAATTGTCTATAAATATGTGTTACTATTGCAAATACAATTTATCTGAAAACTATCAATTGTCAAATATGAAACTTTTAAACCTAAAGATTACCCTAGCAACGTTTGCTATCTTTTGTTTGTTTTCAATTCAGAAAGTAAAAGCCCAAGTAAATACACAAGATAGCCTTGCCCTAGTTGATTTATATAATAGTACTGGCGGGGCTAACTGGACTAAACATACAAACTGGTTAACGACTGCGCCTGTGAGTAGTTGGTTTGGGGTGAATGTGATTGGCGGCGGGGTGAATGTGGTGAATTTGCCATCCAACAATCTTACAGGAACTATTCCTGCTACTATTGGGCAACTAAGAAACTTGCAGGAATTGTTTTTAGATAGTAATCATGTATCTGGTATCATCCCGGCATCTATTGGCAACTTATCTAACCTTGTTGTACTTTGGCTGAATAGTAATCAACTGACTGATTCTATTCCGTCAGGTATTGCCAACTTAACCAAACTTCAAAGCCTTAACCTTAATATAAATAAACTTACTGGGAGCATCCCCTCTTCTTTAGGTAGTTTGCCTAATCTTAGAGTACTAGGACTTGATAATAATAAGTTGGAGGGAAATATTCCGTTATCGTTTAGCAACTTAACTAACCTAACCAGCCTGATGTTGGAAGTAAATCAGTTGACAGGTAGCATTCCAGACATTTTTGCTAACCTTACCAAACTGGCCTACCTTAATCTTTCCTACAATAAGTTGGGAGGTAACATTCCAGCCTCAATTGGTAAACTAACTTCATTAATTTATTTAGCCCTTGTCTCTGATAAATTGAGTGGGACCATCCCTGATTTTATTGGCAACCTAACTAAGTTGCAATCATTGTACCTATACAGTAATCAGTTTAGCGGCACTATCCCCAAATCTATTGGTAACCTTACAAATTTGCAAATCCTTTATTTATCCAACAATCAATTGACAGGTAGTATATCTTCCTTTATTGGCAATTTTACCAACTTAACTTTCCTTGATTTGGATAATAACCAACTAACAGGCGGCTTACCAGTTACGTTGGGCAACCTTCGTAAATTGACTTATTTCTACTTACAAAACAATCTATTTTCTGATACTATTCCTGCAATTATTGGCACATTGACAAGCTTGCAAAGGTTTCAGCTTAATAACAATAAACTTACAGGAAGCATTCCTGCTTCGTTAGGAAACCTCACTAAACTAAATAATTTTACATTGAATAATAATCAGCTAAGTGGAAGTATTCCTGCATCAATTGGGAATATAACGAAGCTTACCGATTTAAATTTATCCAACAATAATTTGTCTGGCGCAATACCCGCATCCCTTGGCAATCTGGTAAATCTGACTTCGTTGTCGTTATCTAATAATAACTTCACTTTTGATGGCATGGAAGTTATAGCCACCAAGTTTCCTTTTGCAGTGTATGCTCCACAGGCTATTATTCCTCTTTATTCTGTTATCCTACTTGGTGGGGGTGAAACAATGCTTAGTGCTTCTGTAGGTGGCATACCCACTAACAATACATATAGTTGGTATAACAGTAGTGGGCTGGTAGCAACTGTAAATGCTGATTCTACTTATTGGCCAACTGTTGTAGGCTATTATTATGTTCGAGTAACCAACAGTCTTGCACCAAAACTCATACTGCACAGTGATACCATAACCATTGCCAATCTTCCAATTAAAAGTATAGCACTTCAAGCAATGGAAGTAAATGGTGAGGTGAAAATTCTATGGCAAACTATCAATGAGATCAACACAGCATCTTTTACAACACAACACAGCATAGATGGCATTACATATAATGAAATAGATACTAAAGCCGCAGTTGGCGAGGGGGATAATAGTTATAGTTTACTAGATAAGTCTCCTATTGGTGGCATTAACTACTATCGCTTAAAAAGCATAGATAAGGATGGGAGTTTTAGTTACAGCAAGGTGGCTAGTGTACAGATAGTAGCTAGTAGATATGAGATAGTAGTTGTTCCGAATCCCGCAAAAGAGAAAGTTATTGTGAAGGGTAATCATATTATTTCTGTTAAGGTGGTGGATAATATGGGTAGGGTGCTTAAGAATGTTTCTTTTAAGGATGTTAGTAACCCTATTTTGTCTTTAACTGGAATGGCTGCAGGAGTTTATCATTTGCGGGTGCAAACGAGTGATGGGAAGGTGACTGGAGTGGGGTTTGTGGTTAATTGACAATTGATAATTCATAGAGTGCAGCTTCTGAAATTGGGGGCTGCACTTTTTATTTTTAACTATCAAGGATAACTCATCTATGACTTCAAAAGTGAGGATTAATTGTAACGATAGAAAGGCCCTATCAATACAGGATAGCACAGGATTGATAAATAAAAAAGGTTGCCCATATTTGACTCCGAATATTTCTACAATTGTGTTGCCGGAACTTCAGATAAAATTATTTAAAAATAGAAACTGATATCATTAAGCTTATCATTTTTATAATATCATGAATCTTTAATTATGAATACTACTTTAAAAAGTCTTTTAGTTGGTGTATTGCTGTTTATATTTAGCCCAAATACCCAAGCACAAAGTGGGGCTGCGGCTAGCACGGGCACTGAATTTTGGGCTGGTTATGGCTTTATACAATATATGAGTAGAAAACCCACTAGTATTGATACTTATTATGGGCTAAGTCTTTTTATTTCTTCTCCCAATAACCCTTCTGTTGTTTCGATAGATATACCTGCCTTGCCTTTAGCAATACGTACAGCTTTAGGATTTCCTAGAAATTACACCATACCTGCCGATAGCACTGCGGAGATAAAAGGTTTTCCGATTGGTGACATTACGGATGCCTATAATAAAGCAGGATTGCCCGACGCAAGGCTTTATTATACTGGCGTAACGCCTAGGGGGATAAGCATTAAATCGACTAATGGAGTGCCTATTTCTGTAGTTGAATATTTGTGGAGTAACAATAATTCTGTAGCATCAACCTTGTTGAGCCCAATTAGTTCGCTCAGTTCAAATTATATTGTGCAATCTTATGGCGGCAAGTCAAATACAAACCCTTGTAACTCATACTTTTTTGTAATTGCAAATCAAGATAGTACAAACGTAATGATTGTACCCGCAGGAAACATTATAGACTCTAGTACAAGTTCTATATTTACTAATTCTCAAAGAACACCTTCTATAAAATATGCACAAGGGCAGCCTTTTTATATTACCCTAAATAAGGGACAGGTTTTTAATGCGATGAGTATTATAGATTCTTCTACTTTAATATCTTCCGATCTGAGTGGTACTACCATACAAACTGATTCTACCAAAACGATTGCTGTATTTGGAGGCAATGGGCGCGTACTGGTTGACACTTCAACAACGTATCCACAAATAGTGAGGGCTACATCTGGATCGGATAACCTAATACAACAAATGTTGCCGAGCTCAGTATGGGGTACCAAATATTTGACAACGCCAACCAAAACGATGGAGTTTAACTACTACAGGATTTATGTAAAAGATGCATCTACTAATGTGTACGTAAACGGTGTTTTATTAAATAAAAGTCAACTCTGCAGGGGGAGTTATTATCAGCTTTCGGGAAATCGGTTTTATTCTATAACTGGAGATGCACCTATTAGTGTAAACCAGTTTATTGTGGCAGGCGGTTTGGCAAATAACAGCAGTATAGGAAATAGTGGCTTGGGGGACCCTGAAATGATTGAATTGACACCATTGGATAAGGGCGTGAAGAATTTTACTGGTTATTCCATGAATTTTAAAACTGGTACTGGAGGGGCAACTTATATAAATGTAGTTATTCCTAAGAGTGGCATTGCCAGTTTTTATTTAAACGATAAATCGCTTGTAGATACAGGTGCTAGTAGCTACTCTCCTAGTAAGGTTTATGCTTCTGATACAAGCTTGATTGCTACAGTAAACTCATTTAGGGTACATCCGGCAGATTCGAATTATTATTTTGCCAGATATAAAATACCACATCCAGGTACTTTTAAAGTTTCAAGTACCACTCCTTTTACAGGTATTGCTTACGGACTCTTTCAAGGAGAGAGTTGGGGATATACACTTGGTTATGATGGTCATACTAATCAATTAACAATAGATTCTTTTTACCTGCATGGCTGCTCAACTGTTAGTTATAAGGGAAGAATATATGATTCATCTACACGATTTGTAGATACCATAAAAGGATTTGCGGGCAATGATAGTGTTTACCATATTATACATACATCTATCCGTTATCCTTCATCAAAGCTTATTTCTCAAACGACTTGCAATAGTTATACATGGCATAACAATACCTACACTTCAAGTGGAACTTATACGTATGATACCCTAAACGCTGTTGGTTGCGATAGCCTAACTACCCTAAAATTAACCATTAATAAATCTTCTACCGATACCTTATATGTAACGGTAAATGATAGTTACACCTGGCATGGCAACACTTACACCCAGAGTGGCACTTATGTTTACGACACTTTAAATGCTATAGGATGTGATAGTTTGACTGTATTGGTATTGTCAATACCGAGTCCGTCAATTATATCCTTTAACCCTCCGAACGGACCAATTGGGACAACTGTAACTATTAAGGGTACACACTTTAATAATATCCCCGATAAAAATATAGTCTATTTTGGTGCAGTAACAGCTACTGTACTATCGGGTAACGATTCAATATTAACGGTTACATCACCAGCAGGGGCTACTTATCAACCCATATCAGTAACTACTAATGGGTTAACTGCTTATGCTGCAACTCCTTTTATTACCACATTTAACGGCGGTGTAGGGCAAACTATTACGGCAAACTCTTTTAGCCCAAAAGTTGATTATGCGGGACCTAATCACAGTGTTGAAGCAATTGCAGACATTGATGGAGATGGAAAACCGGATATTATCTCTACTTCTGGAGGTCTCTCTATATTTAGAAATACAACTACGAAAGGCATACTAGATGGCAGTTCTTTTACTATTCGTATAGACTCTAGCGTAAGTGGCACATATCCTCAACCACGCGTAGCAGATTTGGATGGTGATGGTAAACTAGATATTATGGTAACCTATTATGATGGTATTGCCGTTTATAAGAATACATCTACGGTTGGAAATATTTCTTTTGCGCCTAAAAAGATTATTAATATGCCTCAACACCCATCAATATCCGCTATATCAGATATTGATGGTGACGGCAAACCAGATATAATAATGGCGAGTTATTACTATGCCAATACAATCAATTATATGTCAATTCTCAGAAATACATCTAGTATTGGTAATATTTCGTTTGACACAGCGGTTAATTATACTTATCCATCTAAACCCTATTATAATGTAAGTCTTTACTTAGCTGTTAGTGATATAGATGGTGATGGCAAAAGAGATATTGCATTAGCTGGTTTTGATACTATTTCTTTTTTTAGAAACGTTGCTACACCTGGAAGCATTACAAGTTCGTCATTTACAATGGCGAATATGGGTACTAATAACGCAGGTTCTATAGCACTCAATGATTTGGATGATGATGGTAAACCCGAACTATTATTTGTTCCATGTTGTGGGTTTAAAAAAGTTTTAATCTATAAAAACCAAGCTGTTTCAGGCAATATAGCTACATCGTCTTTTGCCAACCCTGTATCATTTAATTTTTTGCAAGGCGGCACTGCTGGATTGTCCGCCATACCTATTGGTGATGTAGACGGCGATGGCAAACCCGATATTGTATTTGGTGCAGATACCAGTAGAATTGTGATTTTACAGAATACTACTACAAAGGGTGTGATAGATAATACCTCATTTGCTTCTGTAACCAATATTAAAATGACCTATAGTGTAGGCAGCCTTGCAGTAGGAGATTTAGATGCTGATGGCAAACCTGAAATTATATTTTCGGACGGAGCATCAGTGGGTGTAATGAAGAATACCATTAGCAGAATTACGCCGTTAATTACTTCTTTCACACCTACCTCTACCTGCCCTGGTACAAGTGCCACAGTATTTATTACCGGCACAAATTTTATTGGAGTAACTTCGGTAAAAGTGGGGGGGAATGCAGTGGATTCATTTAAAGTGAACTCTGCTACAAGTATTACTGCTTATGTTAGGTCTGGCTTAACGGGAGTGGTTTCAGTTGTTACTATTAATGATACTGCAACAAGTACTATCAGCTTTACTAATAATGGCGGAGGGTTTACGGCTTATGCATATATTGCCAATAGAAAAGACTATACTGTTAGCGTGATTAATACTGTAACAAACGCTATACTAGCAACAGTACCTCTTGGATATGGTGGTAGTCCATTAAACGTATTTGCTTCCAAGGATGGCACAAAAGTATTTGTTTCAATAGATAATGATAGTGTAAAAGTGATAAATACTTTAAATAACAAGGTAGTATCAACACTGTCTTCAGTAAGACTATCGTTTGGTTTTGTTGCCAGTCCAGACGGAACAAGGTTATATATTGCTGGCTCTCAAGGCGACTCAATGCTAGTACTAAATACCCTTACAAATAAAAAAATTAAAATGATAAAAATGGGATTTGTACAAGATATGTGTATATCTCCTGATGGTGGAAAAATTTACATAACAGATAATTCAAATAATTCCGTTTATGTATTTAGCACAGCCACAAACACTATAATAGATACAATCTCTGTTGGAGTACCCAATGGGATAGCTATCAGCCCCAACGGATCAATAGTGTATGTAACGAACTTTTATAATAATAGTGTAACTGTTATTAATGCCATTTCCAATACTGTAACTTCAACAATTAAGGTAGGTTTGCAACCTTATGGAGTATGTGTTTCACCTGATGGTAATACACTATATGTGGCAAATAATAGTGACAGCACGGTGAGTGTTATTAATACCTCTACAAATGCAGTGATTAAAACTATATCTGTAGGCAATTATCCAATAGGAATAGGAGTAACACCAGATGGTACTAAGGCGTACGTAACATACAGCAGTGGTCAAACGGTAAGTGTTATCAATACTTCCACAAATACCATCCAACAAACTATAGGTGTTGGACAGTTGCCTAGTACAATTGACAATTTTATTGCAAACGTTCCTAATATATGTCCTGTTTTTCCAGCAATTACTTCATTCGCTCCAATCAACGCAAGTGCAGGCGAAACAGTAACGATAAAGGGAAGTGGTTTTATGGGGACTACCGCAATTAGTTTTGGAGATTCTTCTGCAACATCATTCACTATCATAAATGATAGCACTATAACAGCCATCGTAGGTGGTGGCGCAAACGGTTATGTGTATATTACTAATCCTATAGGTAAAGATAGCTTGGCTGGGTTCAGCTATTGCAGTGGAGTTCAACCCTCGGTAATCATAAAAGGTCGCACCAGCATTACTTCTAACACTTCTGTAACTTTTACTGCTACGCCAACAAATGGTGGAAGAATTTATAGTTTCCAATGGTATAAAAATGGTTCTTCAATAATTGGAGCTACCACTAGCACCTACACTTCAAGTACATTGTTGAATAACGATTCTGTTTGGGTGGTACTAAATAGCAGTGCTACCTGTAGATTATCTGATACTGCCATCAGTAACAAAATGCACATGTATGTTTCTGATGCAATCATTACAAATTTTGCAGGTAATGGTACCGCAAGTTGGAGTGGGGATGGAGGGCTGGCTTCTGCAGCGAGTTTAAATAACCCATATAGTGTGGCAGTTGATTTAGCAGGAAATGTATATATAGCTGAACAAGGTAATAATGACATAAGAAAGGTTTCGGCAAATGGCATAATAAGTACTATTGTCGGAACTGGCACAGCCACTTACAGTGGTGATGGTGCTGCTGCGACGGCCGCAAGTATCAATGCACCTACAAGTGTGGCTGTTGACAAGGCAGGTAATATTTATATAGCAGACAATGGAAACAACAGAGTACGTAAAGTGGATACAAAGGGTATCATAACTACAGTAGCAGGTAATGGTACTGCTGCATACACTGGAGATGGCGGGCTTGCTACCGCTGCAAGTCTAAACGGACCAAAAGGAATAGCAATTGACACATTTGGCAATCTTTATATTGCAGAATACAATACAAGTGTAATACGAATGGTTAACAATAAAGGAATTATTAGCACCATTGCAGGTAATGGCAATTTGGGCTACTCTGGTGACGGAGGCTTAGCTACTTCAGCGGAACTATTTTTTCCTAATTGTGTAGCAGTAGATAACGCTGGAAGCTTATACATTGCCGATTCTCGATGGGGATATATACGTAAGGTTAATATCCCTACTGGCATTATCACCAAAGTTGTTGGGAATGGGAGTGGAATTGGAAGTGGTGATGGGGGACTAGCAACCAAGGCTGGTATATATGGAGTTACTGGTATGACAGTTGATGCCTATGGTAATCTATTTATCGCAGATTGGTGGGCTTCTCGTATTCGTATTGTTGGACCGGATGGTATAATTAATTCAGTTGCAGGTAATGGTTCTGGCTCTGATAATGGTCCCGCCGTTAAAGCAAAATTATATCAACCAACAAATGTAGCTATCGATGCATTGGGGAATCTATTTATTTGTGACGCAAGTAACAATCACATACGTAAAGTCAAAGTAAACAATGGAACCTTGCCTGTAAGCTTTTCTTTGTTTACAGCAAACGTAAATGGTATTAATGTAGAAACTAGGTGGCAAACAGCCACCGAGCTAAACACCTCCCATTTCATCATCCAACGCAGCACAGATGGCGGTTCGTTTACAGATATAGGTACAGTAAAAGCAATAGGCAGTGGGGCAAATGGGTATCAGTTTACCGATAACAAACCAACTCAGGGCATTAATTATTATAGACTCAAAAGTGTAGATAAGGATGGTGGATTTAGCTACAGCAAGATAGTATCTGTACAGTTTACAGTAAACAGTAATCAGTTATCAGTGTTTCCGAACCCTAGTAAGGATAAAGTGACTGTGCTTGGGAATCATATTGCTTCTGTGCAAGTGGTGGATAATTTGGGTAGGGTACTTAAGATTGTTTCTTTTAAGGATGCAAGTAACCCTGTGTTGACTTTAGCTGGAATGGCTGCAGGAGTTTATCATTTGCGGGTGCAAACAACTGATGGAAAGGTGAGTGGAGCGAACTTGGTGGTTAATTGATAATTTTTAATTGACAATTGATATTAAATAAAGTGCTGCTTACAACATTTGGGGCAGCACTTTTTTTATGAATGAGGTGTATTATAAATCAATAATGATTGGCATTGATTAAAGTTTCTAATTAATAAACCTACTGCTTCCATAAATTTAAACTACTTTTAACCAATACATACAACTATTGCAAAATGGAAAAAAGCATTATACCCGAAAGCAAGATAAAAGAGATTACCGAAACTATCGTTAAAGTGATTGATCCAGATAAGATAATTCTTATTGGATCTTATGCCGCAGGAACGCCCAACGAAGACAGTGATATAGACCTTTTGGTGATAAAAGATTCTCCTTTACCAAGGTATAAAAGGGGGCTAGAAATACACAAAGCACTAATAAGAAGCGGTGTACCAATGGATGTTTTGGTATATACGCACAATGAATTTATTACTGAAAAAGAGGTACCGTCCTCATTTATACAAACTGCTATTAAAACATCAAAACTATTATATGAAAGGCAATCGTGAAATGGCAGAACCGTGGTTAGAAAAAGTAATACACGATATAGGTTCTGCAAAGATTATTCATCAACATTTACCTTATTATCATGACACTATTGCCTTTCATTGCCAACAAGCAGTAGAAAAAAGTATAAAAGGCATTCTAGTTTATTATGGAAAAGATTTTAAGTACTCGCATTATTTACCTTATTTGATAAACTTATTATCACAATTAATTCCTGTTACAGACGAAGAGGAAGATAAAGCAATCCTACTAAATCAATTTAGTGTAGAAATAAGATACCCAAACACAACGATAGCTCTTTCTGAAGAGGATATTATTAACGCAATTGAAATTGCAGACTATTTTATGGAAAAAGCAATAGCTATCATTAGGCAATAAGATTCCGATTGAAAGAGAATGCTAATTTAAAATTGATATTATAACTTATCCAAAGTAACTTTATTGGCATCATTAACTTTTGAACATCCAAGAATACAAACTACTGATACCAACCACAAATAAAGCCCCTGCTACATTCAACCATAAGAAGCCGAGACCAATAATATCATATTTATCGAGGGTAAAAAGTGTAATAACCAATACCTCGCTGATGAGGGCGGCATAGAAGACGGCCTTTCCATTGATGGACTTGAGGTAGAACCCAACCAAGAAGATGCCGAGTATTACCCCATAGAACAAGGAGCCCATAATGTTTACGGCTTCTATCAAGCTGCCAATACCTGAAGATAACTCGGCAGTAATGATGGCAAATATTCCCCAAGCTAGTGTGTAGAGTTTAGATGTTTTATATTCGTAAGAACTGATTGCGGCCTCATGCTCAAAGCGAGAATAATCCTTTTTAATTCGTCTATGAAAGTCAATCATCGTGCAAGAAGCTAAGGCATTTAAGGCGGCAGCAATAGAACCCCATGCACTCATAAAGATGATAGCTATTAATAGCCCGACTAACCCCTTTGGCAGAAAATCTATCACAAAACGAAGGAAGATATAGTTGGTATCGTTGGTATCAGCCTCAGGCAATGCTTTCTTTAAGGTTGCTTTATATTGCTTTTGTACGGTGGCTAGTTTGGCCGCCCCTTCCTTAATATCACCCTTCAATAACGGATCGGATGGATGCAGTAAGTACTGTTTACTATTGCTTTGTTGCTGCAATTGAAGGTAGTAATAATTGTTTTCTAAGCTTCTAAGTGAATCATTATACACTGTTTTGTGGGCTTCATTGGCAAGTGCTTTGTTGAAGAAAATAGGCGCAGCATTAAACTGATAAAAGGCAAACAACATCGCACCTAACAAGAGAATAAGAAACTGCATAGGTACTTTTACTAAGCCATTCATTAATAACCCAATCTTACTACTAGTACTATCCTTAGCAGTAAGATAACGCCCCACCTGAGATTGGTCTGTTCCGAAATAAGACAATGCTAGAAAGAATCCTCCAATTACCCCACTGATAATGTTGTACTTATCTTTCCAATCGAACCCTTTGCTGGTAAAACCAGTGGTTATTACATTCAGCTTCCCTCCCACTCCACTTAGTTGCAATGCCTGTTTAAACCCGACTCCATTTGGCAAGTAGTGCATCATACAATATCCTGCAGAAAACATTCCCACCAATATGATGACCATCTGTATCTTTTGGGTATATGCCACGGCTTTTGCACCACCACTCACGGTGTATATTATTAGCAAGCCACCCATTACAATGTTTGTATAAAATATGTCCCAACCTAATAGAGAAGACAATATGATGGAAGGGGCATAGATGCTTACGCCGGTAGACAATCCGCGAGAAAGTAGAAAAAGAAAGGAAGTGAAGGTGCGGGTGCGGGAATCGAAACGCTTTTCGAGGAACTCATAAGCTGTAAATACCTGCAACTTATTGTATAGCGGAACAAAGGTGATGCAAAGTATAACCATTGCCAGCGGGAGTCCGAAATAGTATTGCACAAAACGCATCCCATCAGTAAAAGCTTGCCCTGGCGCAGAGAGAAAGGTAATAGCACTTGCCTGTGTACCCATGATGCTTAACAAAACAAGATACCACGGCAGACTACGGTTACTGAGAAAGTATCCTTCTAGGTTTTTACTCGTACTGCTTTTATACAGCCCATACGAAATGATGGTGGCAAGGGTGAGAATTAATACTATCCAATCGAGGGTACTCATGCAAAGTAATTTGTAAACCAAACAAAGCCAGCGATAAGGACTAATAAAAAGGCAATTACAAAGATGTACCATTGCCGCCAAGAAGAGAATATGGGAATGTATTGTTTGTTCATTGTGTTTATTGTTTAAAGAGTTGACCGTTTACCGATGTACCGTTTATCGTGAGCGACCAACGGTAAACGGTATATCGGACAACGGTTAACTTCTTTTGCTTTTTATCAGTCCGCTTACTAATAGTCCGAAGATTAATCCTATGACAAGTCCAACCTTTACATTCTTTAAGAATTCGCCTAGAATGAATGCTATCAATACTATCCCGAATATACCAATGCCTCTGCGTGTATTCATGTATGTTTATTATTACTTAACCACAAAGAACACTATGGTTTTCACAAGGGACACAAGGATATTTTCTCTTTGTGTACATTGTGGTTATCATTTGTGTGCCTTGTGGTTCCCCCTCTCAATTATTACTTAACCAAAAGAGCACTAAGGTTTTCACGAGGGACACAAGGATATTTTCTCTTTGTGTACATTGTGGTTATCCTTTGTGTGCCTTGTGGTTCACCTCATTCAATTATTACTTAACCACAAAGAACACCAAGGTTTTCACGAAGTACACAACGGATGTTATTGATATTTTTCATTGTGTTCTTTGTGGTTATCCTTTGTGTGCCTTGTGGTTAACTACTTCTCAATGGGCTATTAGGTTAGCCAATATTCTATAAGCACCTGGCACACCTGCAGGTAACTGCCTAAACAACACCAAGCTTACATAAGTAAAACGTCCTTTACCAAATTGGGTAGTGATTAAACTTCCGGTGCCATCCGCTTTATCGCCACTATCTTTCATCCCCAAAGGACATTCATAATGCGAATCTATCTGTTCTGCCTGATACGTGCTGCGCTCCTGTGTCCATCCTTCAAAATCCTTTTCTGTAATCTTATTTGGATAATTTAAGAGCGGATTATTTGGTAATAAGAAATGAACTGCTGCATCTTCTTCCGTTACCCTCGACAAACTATTAACCAGAAAAGGATAAGGCCCAACCTTAATATTTTTAGTACCTACCTGATTACTTTTTGCATATTGAACAACCAGGTTACCACCATTCTTTACATAATCCATCAGTATTTCATGCTTATTAGTTAGATATTCCAACAGATTATAAGCCCTGATGCCTGTAATAATGGCATCGAATTGTTTTAGGGTTGCATCGTTAATCTCAGCCTCACCCAGCACTTTAACTTCATAGCCCATTGCCAATAAAGCTTCCGGAATCTTATCACCAGCACCTACTATGTATCCAATCTTTTTACCTACTATCTTACAATCCACATTTACCAGATTTGCTTTAGCCTTCGGGAAATAAGTGATAGTTGGGATATGATCGTAGGCAATTGTTTTAGTATAGCCATTATAAATACCCTCATTTGCATACAGGCTAGCCACTTCTGTGGAGTTTGCATTCTTCTCCTTTGGTGTGAAAGTGCCTGACCAGATATTCTCGGTGTTATTAAAAGTACCATACTTGATAATTGATTCGCTGTACTTCCAATTGGCTGTATAATGTTGTTTTATGTTGTACAAAACACTATCCTTAACATTCGATTTGAAGTGGACATCAGCTTTTACAGGTGCGCCATTTATAGACACATAATTATCCTTGGTATAATTCAATTCCATTCTTGGAATGATAGCTATTGGCTGATATAACTCTCCTTTAGCAGGATCAACAACTTTATATTGAACAGGGCGTTTTATAGTGAAAGGCTCCCCTCCTATTGTAACTGTGTAAGCAACCTGATAGGCAGGATCGCTCTCTGCCTTGCCAATCAGTGTTTGGTCACGAACATCGAAACTTCCAACCTGAATGGGATATTCTAGCCAATAAGGTTGCGAAATGTGCTTATTGGCAGGAACAGAATGGGTATGATTGATGGAGAGATTCTGATTGGCAGATAGATTAGTGTTCATAATAGTATCCCAACCATCAACAGTAACCTTTTGCAAAACAACAGGTGTATTTGAACGGTTATTCAAGAAGAAATTCAGTTTCATAACATCACCTTGGGCAATCATTTGTTGTACAGTAGTGGCTTCGGCAAATAATCCACAACAAGCTTCAATAACTTCTTGCGTTTCTTCCAATTTCTTATTTCTCCAATAGGATTCTGGCATTGCCTTGATTTCTTTATATACCTGTAGGAGCGATGGTAAACTTAATGCGGGTTTTTCGAAGTTGAATTTGCCAATTATATCAGCTATCATTGTTTCGATATTGCTCCCATTGGGCACCCTTTTCCAACTAACATCAATCCCCTCCATTAATTCGGCTTTAGGAGCATCGCCACCTGTGGTTTTAAAGTATTCAATAACTTCTCCCCTTCTTCGTGGCCTTCCTTCACCTTGACATTTATGCATGCTTCTGGCTTCACCTCCTATTTCGCCAAAGCTCTTTCCTAGCAAGGGATTATAGCCACCAACATCTATTTTTAACTGGTCTTCGGAAGTAGTATTGGTGGAACCAAAATTAAATGTATTCCACAGTATCCGCCTAGCTTGCCAAGGTTTTACGCCATATTTAAACTGCTCAGGAAACTTAGTTGGGTCGGCAGCCATAGTAAAAGCTTCATTAGCCAACAAAGAAGAAGCTGCATGATGACCATGACCTGCACGAGCATCTCCGGGAAAACGGGTTATTATAATATCAGGTTGGTATTGTCTTATTAGCCAAACTACATCGCTTAATATTTTATCCTTCCCCCATATCTTCAACGCTTCCAGAGCATTTTTACAGAAGCCAAACTCGTACGCACGACTAAAATACTGTTCACTACCATCAATACGCCTTGCTGCCAATAGTTCTTGGGTGCGCATTAAACCTAATTCAATCCCTTGTTCACTACCTATCAGGTTTTGTCCACCATCGCCACGAGTAAGACTAAGATAAGCCGTTCGATAAAGCTTTTCCTTTGCTAACCATGGCAATAATCCATTGTTCTCATCATCTGGGTGGGCTGCCACATACAGCACGCTAGCTAAAACATTTAGCCTTTTGAGTTTAAGATAAATATCTGAACTACCATTAGCAGCTGGAACCTGAGCACATACCTGCAGAGCGAAAGAAAGGGATAATAATATGAATAATGCTATTCGTTTCATTGATAAATAATAATAAATGAGTAACTGTGAATACTATTCGCTTTATATATAGTTGCAATATTAGGTATTGTGGTTAGTTATTAATTGTTAGTGTTTGGTGATTAGTTGAAAAAATATAGCTGAACGTATTGGGATGGCATTAATTGTGATTGCCAGTTGAAATAAAATGATTGTGCATTTGCTACAGTTTGCCCTAGTTAGATACCTGCTTTGCCTAAAATATATACCTGCTTTGCCTAAAATATATACTTGCTTTGCCTTAAATATATACTTGCTTTGCCCTACGTAGATACCTGCTTTGCCTTAAATAGATACTTTCTTTGCCTAACATATGTACTTGCTTTGCCTAACATATATACCTTCTTTGCCTAGCATATATACTTGCTTTGCCTAAGATATATACTTGCTTTGCCTAACATATATACCTTCTTTGCCTAAGATATATACTTGCTTTGCCTAAGATATATACTTGCTTTGTCTAAGATATATACCTACTTTGCCTAAAATATATACTTGCTTTGCCTAAGATATATACTTGCTTTGCCAAAGATTCATCCAGATGACCCCGGTAGAAACAAAAATGGTCAACAACCTACACGGCGTTGACCTAATTATTTATTAACTCTGTATCTAAAAGTAAGGCTTTCCGCTGCTTATATTATATAAACAAAACAGAAAAACTCATACCGAATACTGTAACTACTAAGATTTATGCTTTGCAACAAAACATAAAACAAGACCTATCTGCACCCCAATGGTTAAAACCATAAATGCGAACGAAAAGTTCTTAGATCTTTTCAGTCTCTTGTATTCACAAATATACTCTTTGATTGTTCCTTCTTCATAACCTTTTGATATAAGGTTAGATTCTACAGCTTTTTCTGAAAGATCGTCGCTAATCCACTCTTCTATGGCAGCAGTGTTAATGATACTCTGATTCATAATGACAAGTTTGTAAGGTATTAATCGTTTTAACAGAGCAAATGAACTGTTTATTTGCAATATAACTGTTATGTAGTGTCCTAATTATACAGTTTTAATACAATTTTAATAAACCAACACTCTTTGTTATACTATTAGCCTTAAATAACACTAAAATATCTAACAAAACTCGAACTACACCATACTGCAATAAGTACTTACTTTCATAAATGGCTTACAAAAACTACCATTACTAAATATTTCATATTAACACCTCAGCACAAAAAAGAAACGTAACCCACTAAGGAAAGTAACATTGCAGACATGTGCAACTTTTTAGATAATAGAGTTTATGTCAGTTTAATTACAGGGTAATTAAACGGCTTTCTTTCCACCCTAAAGTTATGCAAGGCGGCACAAATGGCAAATATCTTGTACGGATATTTGTTTTTTCTTAACCTGCATTCATCCTTTACAATTCTGTACCTTT
>CANCVE010000025.1 GCA_947381435.1 Chitinophagaceae bacterium | reverse complement strand
TCTTAGTGTTCTTTGTTTTTCATTGTATACTTGGTGGTAAGATACCTGAAGTGTAACTAATTAATTCAAACATTATTAATACAAACCCCCATTATGACTACAGTTCAATCAGTAATTATCGCCATTGTTGAAGGCCTAACCGAGTTTTTACCCGTATCTTCTACAGCCCACATGAAGATTACCAACCCACTTATTGGTGTTCAGATAGATTCTTTTGAAGAAATGTTTGAAGTAGTAATTCAGTTGGCGGCTATCCTGAGTGTGGTTACAGTTTACTGGAAAAAATTTCTCAATTTCAAATCAGCCAAGTTTTACATTAAACTTATTCTAGCCCTTCTTCCAGCCATTGTTTTTGGTGTATTATTAAAAAAACATATTGACTCAGCATTGGGTAACTTAACATTTATAGCTAGTGTTATGATAGGCGGTGGCATACTATTACTATTTGTAGATAAATTATTTAATAAAAATGAATTTACGGAAGAGGAGCAAATAACTTATCCAAAAGCACTTACCATTGGTTGCTTTCAGGTATTATCTATTGTCTTGCCAGGCTTTAGCCGTAGTGCAGCAACAATTGTGGGGGGGATGAGCCAAAAACTTACCAGAAGCCTTGCCGCAGAGTTCTCTTTCTTTTTAGCTGTGCCTACCATGTTTGCCGCCTCTGCAAAAAGCCTTTTGGATTTGCATAAAGAGCATCCAGCAGTACTAACCGATACTTCAAATTTGGGTACCCTTGCCATCGGTTCTATCATTGCGTATGTTATTGCCTTACTTTCCATCAAGTTCTTTATTGGTTATTTACAAAAACATGGTTTCCGTGTGTTTGGTATCTATCGTATTATTTTAGGAAGTGTAGTTTTGGCATTAATATATAAGGGTATTATTTAGTTTCTTTGAACTGTAATTCAATTTTAAATTGGGGTAATGAACTTGCAAATGTTTGTTAACCCAATTTAATTTTCAGCACACTACTTACGTCTATTTCTTCTGTTTTTTGATTAATATTAGTCCTTTATTAATTTGATTTACCTGTTTCTGGAACATTAAAACACGTGTTTTAATGTTCCAGAAGCGTTTATTAACTATCAAAGAGGCTTTCTCAAAAGTAAATTTTTCCGCAGCCTCATTTTTTATAGAGCGCTATCTGTTTGATTAGTTTTTTGTTTGAAGTTACATTTTGAAACGACTCCCATACTGCCTTATATTTAATGAGTAAATAAAAGAGGATTTCTTCCTTTTTTAGGTCGCATTTTTCTTTCTAAAGTTTTGGGCTAAGCGCAATAATCCTGTTTCAGTGGTCACCTTTTCTTTGCCCTTGAGCATAAAGCGTTTAAAATGATGATTGCCTTTTCTGTTGCCAAACACAGGTTCCACATCATGGCATCGTTTTTTTCTATGTGCAATACCCTGTTCTGATTGTAGGTTTTCTTTTGCTTCTTTATTATGTCTATTGAGGTTATGGTTTATCTCTATTAACCTGTTTCCTTGTGATTTATGGCAAACGCAGTTCAACGGACATCTGCTGTTACTGCTGTTGGAATTGATTCATAACAACGTTTATGTTCATTCAGATGCACTTTTAAGGTATTGGGATCCGTTGTATTTTGGTGGATGGTATAATTAGTTATAAATTGATTACTCGTACTGATTTGCATATTGTAGGCAGGTTTCAATTGCCCATTGCCCATGTGGTCTTCCTTCATGCACATGAAAGTGGCATCGGTATCTGTCTTGCTGTAGCTATTGCGTTTATCTCCCATTATTGCCTCTAGTGCGGCATACCTGTCAATAGCTTCTGGCCATTTCTTTTTGGCATAATCCAGCTTTTGTTTCACTTGTTTGCTTACCGGCTTATCCTTTAGTGCCACATCTATCTTTTCTATCGTTGCCTTCAACTTTGCGCTGTCTATGTCTGCAATGGTGGTGGGTGTAGTGTCTTTCATTTCTTCCGCTGCCACTCCTTGTGCATAAGACCATAACTCCTCCAACTGATTGGCTATCTTTTTCCTTATTATTCTTGATGCCCTTACCCCATACAAATGTGTACCTGTTGGCATTTGCCTCTAGCTTCGTACCATCTGTAAATACATCTTTGATACTCAATAAACCCTTTTCTGACAACAATTTTACCGTTTCCACAAAGATGGACTTCAATGGCCCCTGCAATTTCTTCCCACTAAAGTTGTTGATGGTATTGTGGTCGGGGGTATTCATGCCGCACAACCACATGAAAACTGCATTCTGAGCAGTGGCTTACTCTAATTTACGGCTACTGTAAATATTGGTCATATAACCATAAATCATCACCTTGATTAAAGTCAATGGGTGATAACTGCTACTGTCTTGTCTGTATGAATTGGATTTTAGTGAGTGAACATGATGAATTATCGGCATCACAAATACTTTCAATGCTTCCAGCAGGGCATTATGAAAAAAAATTAAGGTATTTAGAGATTAGATGTTGTATAAAAATAGTCATTTAATAGAGGATGGAGAAGCTAAAAATAGTAAGCATAACTTAAATTTTACGGTTAAAGATAAATTAAGTGAAGCGGATAATAGCTAAAGAAAGTGGGTATAGCGTCTAATCGTACTCTATTTTATCCTTGTGTAAAACAAATATTGCTGTACATCACGCTCTTCATTTATTTTTGTTTCTTATGGAAGTAACACCCGCAATAGTAGAAAAGCTAGCACACCTTTCAAGGTTGTATTTTACAAAGGAAGAAATTAAGGAATATACATCTGATTTGCAAAACATGGTATCATTTGTAGATAAGCTTAATGAGCTTGATACCACAGGTGTAGAGCCTGTTTTGCACATGGGCGATGCAGTAAATGCATTAAGGGATGATGTGGTGCAAGGAAGTGTATCTAGAGAAGAGGCGTTGCTCAATTCTCCAATTAAAAATGACCAGTTCTTTAAGGTACCCACAGTTATAAAGAAGTGATTAGGCAGTTATTAGTTGTTAGTAATTAGTGGTTAGATAGCAAATGAATACACTAATCATTAATAACTAATAACTAACCACTAACAACTAAGAAAATGGAAACAATTATTCGTTTAGAGAGTATAGAAAAGGCCTATTTCATGGGAGCGCAAGCAGTACCTGTATTAAAAGGTATATCCTTAAGCATAAAAAAGAACGAATATGTTGCATTGATGGGACCTAGTGGAAGTGGTAAAAGCACTTTAATGAACATTCTCGGCTGTCTCGATTCTCCTACTGGAGGCAGTTATATTCTAAACGGAAAAGACGTTAGTAAAATGGCCGACGACGACTTGGCCGAGGTAAGAAACATAGAGATAGGATTTGTGTTTCAACAGTTTAATTTATTGCCTCGTTTGTCTGCCGTAGAAAATGTTGCCTTGCCCTTAATATATGCTGGGATAAATAAAAAGGATAGAATAGAAAGAGCAATGGAAGCCTTGCGCAAAGTGGGGCTAGCAGATAGAAGCCATCATAAAAGTAATGAATTGAGTGGTGGGCAAATACAACGTGTTGCTATCGCTAGAGCCTTGGTTAATAATCCTGCACTATTGCTAGCAGATGAGCCTACAGGAAACCTTGACAGCAAAACGTCAATTGAAGTAATGGAGATTTTTGGCAAGATTCAAGAAGGGGGTAATACAGTTGTATTGGTAACGCATGAGGAAGACATTGCTTCTTATGCACACAGGGTGGTAAGGTTGAAAGATGGATTAATAGAAAGCGATAAAAGTCATAGCCAATTTATGGATGCCAAAAGAGAATCGCACTCATAATATTCTCTACTACAATACCAAACCTTTTTATTTTTCTTTTGTTGAAGGTAATCAAAAGAAATAAATACTTCATTAAACCTCCAACGTTACTGATACATGGCACTGAAAATTTACACTAAGACTGGTGACTTAGGAAAGACATCTTTGATAGGTGGCACACAAGTGTCTAAAAGTCATATTCGTATTGATTCTTATGGAACAGTAGATGAACTTAATTCCTACATTGGCTTAGTGAGTGATTATTTTGAAGATGAAAAAACTAATTGTACCCTAAAAGAAATACAAGACAGGCTATTTACAATCGGTTCTTCCCTTGCCTGCGATCCAGATAAGGAACCATTAATGAAGATTCCAGATTTGAATGAATCTGATATTGAATTTTTAGAGATTGAAATAGATTCAATGAACGAAATTTTGCCTCCCATGAAAAGTTTCATTTTGCCGGGAGGGAGTGTGGCTGTATCCACTGCACACATAGCACGATGCGTTTGTAGGCGTGCCGAGCGCTGTTGTGTAAACATGAAAGAACAATTATTGTATGTAGATCCGTTAGTTATTAAATACCTCAATAGATTGAGTGATTATCTTTTTGTACTCTCTAGATATATCAGTCAACAATCTGGAGCAACAGAATTAAAGTGGAAACCAAGGATTTCGCAGAAATTAAATGGTCATGTAGTATCATAACTCCCCATTTTGCAACTTATTATAACAACAATTATAATTTTTTAAGATTATTTTCGTAATGTCGAACAAATTACTTTTATTTTGTTTCCAAGATAATGATCTTAAATGAACGCATACACAACAAGCCCATTAATGCAAAAAAGATATAAGTTTCGCCGCTTGTTGAAACTTATATTGCTTTTTATATTCTCTTTACACTTCGTAAGTTCCTACGCACAGTTCGAAGACGAGTCGTCTCATAAAGGACTCAGTAAGAAAAAATGGCCACCAGTAATTCATAAGCTTTCTGAAATCGGCTTACCAGAGTCGATGGTGAAAAGAATTAGAAGGTACACAAAGCAAGACATGGATTCCGCCATGCAAGGCGGTGAAGATTTTCATGAAAGCTATGCTGAGAAAGATAAAAATGATGTGTTTGAAGATTATGTTGTAAAGGTAATGTTGCGTTTTGTAGGTGGAAGTATTGTTGGATTTGTAAAGAAAGAAAACATGATGCAAACCAACCAAGGCCAATATGTTCAAACCAGAATTGAAATACCCATAGAATGGTGTGCACTAGATAGTGTTAAACAAGAGCACTGCGCCAAGACACCCGAGGAGATAAAGGAGTTAGATAGCATAGCCAAACCTAAAGATTGGCACCAAAAGCTTGACCCAAATGAGGTAGCTCAGAATAAGGTGGAGGACAACTTCGATTTGTTGCAAATGCTAGACTCTAAGAAAGGTGCAAAAAAATTGAAGTCTAAAAAAATGTTAGATAGTTTAGCATCAATTGCTACCAATCTGACCGGAGATGATAGCCTCTTCGCAGTACAAAAGATAAATAAACTCCAAAAGGAACTCCAAGTTGAATTAAGGAAGAAAAAGGGAGGTGTTGCTTTGGATGACAGTACGCTAATTTCTATTACAAATGGCTTGTCAGGTGTAGATAGTATGAATGCAATAAAGTCCTATTTTGCTATGGAGAAGGCGCAGAAGGATAAACGTTTTATCAAAGCAGAAAAATCACTAGATAGTACAACTATAGCCTCACTCACCCAAGGACTTTCTCCAACAGATAGTGTAAAGGCAATTAGAAAATTCCTTATGGGGGCGCTGGCCACTAAGCGTTCTAAACAAACTAGGGGCGCTCCCGATAAATCTAATGGAGCAATGCCTATTAATCCTAATGATAGTACAGGACTTGCAAATCCTATCCCTATTTTTGCAGGAAAAACCGATAAGAAGAAGAAAAAAGGAGATGAGCTTGATGAAGCTACTATTGCAAAAGTTACTAATGGATTAACAGGTATAGACAGTGTAAATGCATTGAAAGAATATAAGCTGGAACTTGCGATGCAGAATAATGTTAAGGTAAAGGATAAGAAAAAGAAGAAAGGGGACGAAATTGATGAAGCTACTATTGCACAAGTTACCAATGGTTTAACTGGTTTAGACAGTGTAAACGCGCTTAGAGAGTATAAGTTGTCTATTGCAAAACAGAATAATAGCAAGGATAAGAAGAAGAAAAAAGGGAGTCCAGTTGAAAAAGTAGTGACTCAAGATAATGTATCATCCTCAAATCCTACTGGAAATGCAGATAGCAAGTCATCGGATAGTGCTACTTCTACTATTGGTTCGCAGCCTGTAGTAGCCCCAACTGCGCCTGCTAATACAGAAGTTGCACCAGCTGCCATTACGCCTCCATCTGCTAAAGCTTCAAAAAATGAAAAGAAGAAAAAGAAAGGAGTGGATGAACTGGATGATGCAACAATAGCTACAATTACAAAGGGACTATCAGGTGATGATAGTATAGCTGCAATAAGAGATTATAAGCTTGATGCGAAACGTGAAAAAGATACTAAAAAGAAAAAGGGCAGTAAAGTAATAGAACAGGTCATTCAAGATACAGCTGCTAAGGTTGAGCCTACACCAGCACCAGTTCCGGCTACAAATGTAGAACCTCCTGTAGCTAATCCTGCTGTTACCAAACCAAAAGATAGTGTTGTAACTCCCAAGGAAGTTGCATTGCCAGAAGCATCTACAAATGGTGGAAGACAACGAGTAATTGATAGTGCTGCTTTAAAAGAAAAGGTTGCTAAGGATACAGTTTCTGTTGTTAAACCCGATGCCCCACCACCAGTAGTACCGAAGGTAGAAGAGAAAGCAAAGGAAGTTGTTCCAACACCTCCTACTGAGACTAAACCTGTTGTGGCAGATACAATTAAGGCTGTTGTTCCTGTAGAGCCGAAGGTAGAAGAAAAAGCTAAGGAAGTTGTTCCAACACCTCCTGCTGAGACTAAACCTGTTGTGGTAGATACAATTAAGGCTTTTGTTCAGCCAGTAGCACCTAAGGTAGAAGAGAAAGCTAAGGAGGATACACCAACACCTCCAGTTGAAACTAAGCCTGTAGCAACAGATTCTACTAAGCAAGCTGTTGTTCCTGCTGCTGAAAAAGATTCTACTGCCGTAGCCCCACCTGTAGTACCAGTGGAAAGTAAACCCGGCAGACAAAGAGTAGAAGCTGTAGTGCCACCAGAAACTGACAGTACAATTAATAAGCAAAAGCTTCCTTCAGATAGTAGTATTACTAAGCCATCTTCAGATACCATTAATGGGAATAAAATTGTGGTTCCTGCTGATACAACAAAACCTAAATAGGAGAGGAGATTGATAAAAGGATACATCAAAAAGGGACATGAGAATTAAACATCCCACGTCCCTTTTAAGTTTTCAATCAGTAATAACTAACAACTAACTACTACTTATCAAACTTCTTCTTCAAGTATTCTATGACTGATGGATCTTCAAGTCCGTCCATATCGCTTAGCTCCAATTCAATGGCTTTAGTACTCAAATTTATTTCTATCAAAGAAACTATCAATGAAGCAGAAAAGGAAATCATGCTAATAGCAAATATAATGTTGGCAAAAAGCATTACTTGTAAGTAAATAAGGTACATACATAATATGCAACACAGAAAGGAAGATACCCCTAGTGTTTGCATGTTTTTTATAAGTTTTAACCTGTAGCGCATATTTTTTATTTGTCCATGAATAATGTTTGGATTCTCATGTTTCTTATAAAGTTCATGCAACGATCTTACTCTACTGGATAATGCCAGAAACCGATTTGTGTAAGCAAGCATTACCAGGCTAATAGCCGGAAACAATAGTGCAGGTGTATTAATCGTAATATCCATAATGTATTTTCTTTGTTTATTCTAAAAACAACTAATGTCTAATATCTCATAACTACTACAAGTATTTCTTATACAAGTTATATAATGTTTTTATGTCCCATTCATTCAGTGTTTTCGATGATTCGTCCTGTAAAAAGTGACGCTTAAAGGCAATGATTGCTGCGGTAGAATCATGTGTGTCATACCCAATTATTCGCAATGCATCCAAATGTTTAAAGTTGCTATCTACTTGCAACGATGGGGTTATACTATCTTGCCACAATCCAAATCCTTTTTGTGCTAATACCTTCCACGGAAAAAAAATACTTGGGTCATCTTTTCTTCTAGGTGCTATATCCGAATGGCCAATAAAGTTAGAGGCGGGTATGCCGTAATTTTTTTTCAAGGTATCCAATAAGGTAATAAGGGCGTTAATCTGTTGTCCCGAAAAAGGCTCCTTACCGTTGTTGTCTAGTTCAATCCCTACAGAGCAAGAATTTATATCAGTATTATTACCCCATTTGCTAATCCCTGCGTGCCATGCCCTAAGGTAGTCATTCAGTAATTGATGCACGGTGCCATCCCTACATATTACGTAGTGTGCGCTTACTTTAGTGCGTACAAGGTTGAAGGTATAAAATGTTTGTCCGCAGCTGTCTTGAGCCGTATGGTGAATGATGACATAATTCGGTTTCCTCAAATTAAAGTTGGGGGTGCCAGCAGTATGTGCATCATATAAAAGAGAATCTATTGGGTTAGTGGTAGAAGGTGGAACAATAGGTATTGGCGGAAGCCTTACAAAAACAGTGTCGTGTACTATTTTGGTTTGAACTACCTGAGTTGGGTATTGCTTATAACTGCATCCAGCTAGAATACCCACAACTAGTAATATGAATAATGATTTTTGAATCATAACTGCTCACTGATAACTGTTCACTGAAAAAAGGTGCTACAAACCTCATAAGCCGGATTCTGTTTCTAAACTATCATTTATCTGCGATAAACATTACTGTTTACCTGTTGCTGCCTACCCTGAAACATCGAGCGAGCCGCCCTCAAGCGTTTCTATACGTGGCATTACAGTACCCAAGGTTTACCCATGTTCCGTATTACTACGATACATCGTAGGCTCTTACCCTACATTTTCACCCTCATCCCAATTACTCAGGACAGTTATTTTCTGTGGCACTCGCTCTTTCTCAATCTACATTAAGAAGCCGGCTCTTCACCGGTGGATTGCTCTATACTGTCCAGACTTTCCTCCCCAAAATAAATCTGAGGCGATAGTTCGAGTTTGTAGCCCGGTAAAAATAAGGAGTTTACGCCTAGCTTTTCTTTAGTATCTCTTTTATCAATGAATAGTCAGCAGCTTTCCATTGCATAAAATCCTTTACCGAGTAAGCTGTTTCCGTTTTAAAGAATATAAATGCCGAATACCAAAGGTTGATGGTGTAGCCAATACTACTGATGATGGCTGCTGCGGCTATACCATATTTATTAGTAAAAGAATAATTGCAGATAACTACAAAAAGTAATGCAACTGATGCACCAATCACATCGACTATCAATCTGTTCTTTCCGCCAAAGTATGCTGAGAATAAAGTTAATATCGATAAAGATAATATACCGGGCAACAGTAGCAAAAAGGGCAAGTTCATGGTGTCGAAACTTTTTCCAAACACGGCTGTAAAAAGCAATTGTCCAAACAGCACATCCAAAACTATTAGTACTACAAAAAGTTGCATCAACAATCTAGACATCACCAATATATTTCTGGTCACTATTTCCATATTAAGGCCTTCAGCTATTTGTGGCAATATCACGCTAGCTAATATTTGTGGAACCAATAAAAGCATTTGTCCCATTTTAGAAGCCTGTATATAATTACCCAATTCGGATGAGTTTCTGTAATTTTCCACAAACCAATAGTCAATTCTACAAACTAAAAAGTAGATAAAGTTTGCAGTAAAGGAGATAGCCGAATATCGGAACAATTGTTTCAGTTGAACAATAGTTGGCAATTGGAAATTAGAGAATACGTTGTTCTTAATAATAAATAGCATGGCAATCACAATTCCTTGTAGCGTGAAGCCAATAAAATAGGTATCCACAACATAACTGCTCGGCACATGGGTATTGCGTAGATAAATAATGTAAAAAGATAGTAAGTAGTTAATGAACCCCAAGGTGAATCCTGGTAAAAAGAAGTTCTTCTGCGAATAAAATAATCCTGCAAACAAATTAGCCAATACAATCCCAATTGCATAATACTCTCCATATTTAATAGCCAATCTAGTGGGAACATGCGCTACCGGATAATAAGCAAAGTAAATTTTAAATGCCGGAACAAGTAAAGTACAAACTACAATCGTAAAGGCAATGCCAAACCACGATAGGGCAGAAGCAGTAATATTTTTGCTAGCGAAAAAATAGGCAAATGCACTATCAATGTTTATACTGCCCACCAATACTGCCAAAGAAAAGAAGTTCGTCAGAAAATACACCCATCCTGCGCCTGCAGCCTGCAAGTATCTGCTGAGAACAATATTTAAAAATATTACGGCACTAAACTGGAATCCTCTCCATATAAGCCCTTGTTGTAATATTTTCTCAAACTTCATTTTACTAATTAGATAGGCTCCTTGCCGAGCGTGAAAGTAATGGAATAGTTTAAAACATACACTTGAATTGATTGAAATAGGGTAAATAAGTTATCTCTAACTCCATATTTCTGTAACGGTTCGATGTTACTTTGGTTACGGTTCGATGTTACATGAGTTAGGGTTCGATGTTACATGAATGAGGGTTCGATCTTACAAATTGTAGGTTCGATGTTAGATGAATGACGGTTCGACCTTACCGTAGTTACGGTTCGATGTTACAGTAGTGATGGTTCGATGTTACAAATTATAGGTTCGATGTTACATGAATGACGGTTCGACCTTACAGTAGTTAGGGTTCGATGTTACAGTAGTTACGGTTCGACCTTACAGTAGTTAGGGTTCGATGTTACGGTAGTTAGGGTTCGATGTTACAGTAGTTACGGTTCGATGTTACGGTAGTTACGGTTCGATGTTACAGTAGTTAGGGTTCGATGTTACTGTAATTATGGTTCACCCCATGCCTATTAACCTATGTGTTGAAACTCCTTACTTCTCCATAAGTTATATATGTAGAGACATCAGCCACTTTTTTAAAGGGTGCATAAAAGATTTTCGCTTTTAAGACGCATTGATATGCGTCTCTACATTCGCAACATAATTTATAAAGCGAAAAACTTTTATGCGCCCTTTTTAAAGTAGGTATTAGATTATTGTTTTACTATAAGTACTGTTGATAAATTTGTATACGTACAGATTATAAGCTAAAAACGAAAACGAAATAGCAGAAAATTCCGAATAAAGAAAAAAAAGTATAAAAGTTTTAGGTATAAGTATAATAATGTAGGACAGTATATGACAGTTACCACAATTCATATTCTCAAATTTGCCTATTGTTTAGCTATATTGGAATAATACCCACACATGAAACGAATAATAAATGTCAGTTTAACAGTTCACACGGGCTAGCTTTAAGCACAATCTCCTTTTGTTTAATAAAAATAATGGGAGGAGTTTTGGTCTGATTATAGTTTATTAAAAAAGTATAGGTTTTGATTAAGATTTTTACAAAGAACAAGGTTACTAAAAATGAAATAATGATAACGATTGCGCTACAAGAAAAGCACTTCAAACCCGTCTTTATTAAGTATGGGTTTTTGTCATTTACACAAATCTCTAAAAAGTAACCCCTAATAGTTAACAATTAAATACGTTTATATTTTGCTTCTCAATAAAATTTCACAACAATTAAAAATGGTTAACATGAACACTTTGCTTGTCAAAATGGGAGCTGCCTCCAAAAAGCGCAGCCTGTTACTCCTGCTGCTATTAGCAGGTTTATTTAATGTGGTCTCGGCTACTACGTATTACACTGGTACTACTGGCTCAGTAACGCTTAGTTCTGGTTATGCTGTTACTGGTACTTTGTACTCAGCTGCGGCTAACGGTGGTACAGTTTATACAAACCCTACTGGACTTACCTCTGCTGATGTAATTATAGTAGTAGGTGCTGCATTAACTACCAATGCATCTATTTTTGTTCAAGCCACATCAGGTTCTCTGACGGTTTCTGGTGGTACAGCTACAATTAATAATACAGGTTCTGCCTTTTCAGGCCCTGTTACTGTTAGTGGAACTTCAACTGGCTTAACTATTCAAGCAACTTTTGCAGCGAGCATTGTTGGTGATTTAACTATTGGTACAGGAGGTACGCTTACACTTGCAGCCACTTCTACTTCTGCAGGGGGTTCTACTATTAGCGTTACTGGTAATCTTATTATGACAGGAGGTGCAATTGCAATGACTGGACCTTCAACAGTACAATTTACTTTAAACTTTGCTGGGAATGCTGCTGCTAGTCAAGCTGCAACAGGTACAATTACTGGAACAAATAATTCAAGTACTATCAAGTTTAATGGAAGTAGCGTTGCAACAGCAACAGTTAACTCTGGTGCTACTTTGGGTAACGCATCTTTAGGTACAACAAGTGTTGCTCAAAAAATGTACACAAACATTACTAATGCTAGTGCACCAAACATTACACTTTCTCCATGGGTGCAACTTCAAGGAAATTCAAGTTTGCCAACATCATGTAGAATAAAAGGTAATAGTTCTACTGTTTGTGAATTGCTTGACTTGAATGGATATTCCCTGTCTTGTGGCTATATTTTAATTAGTTCAAGCCAGAATCTTTCTATAAGAGGAGGAGGAAGTGCTTCAAATGGAAATGCTGCTGCAGGTAGCAATAGTAGCATAACATTAAATGGTTCTGCTGGTATAAACTTCGCATCTGGTTCATACTTTGATAATTCAATACCTGGTACAACCAATCTTGTAAATTTTGTAATGAATCAGGTTGGTGGTACAACTCTTTCAAAAAGTTTGACATTAAACAATAATTTGTGTATAAATGCTAACTCTACATTTACTCAAGGGATTATATATTTGAATGGAAAGACAATAACAATGTCTGGTTCACCTTCTGGTGGAAGTACAACTTCTTTAATAGCAGAAGGGGTTAATGCAACAGCTTATGCTGCTGGAGCTACTACTGGCGGTACTGTTATAGTTTCTAATCCTTCTACGTCAAGTATAAATGTACCTATTGGTTACAGTACAGCTACAGCTGGTGTAGGTGTTTATACCCCTATAGCTTTTGCAAATACTACAGGTTCACCTGCATCATTTACTGTTGCAGTTGCTCCTCTTACAACCACCGATGTTCTTACAAGTGCTAGTTGTATCCCTTACGAGTGGAGTATTACTTCATCAACTGCTAGTGCGGTTTCAGATATTACATTTGGTGCTACTGCAGCAGCTACTGGTATAGCTTCTACATCTCAATTAGGTGTTTTAACTACCGGAACTTCAGGTTATGCTAACATCACTAGAAACTTGGCAACTGCATCAAGTTTTACTTCTTCAACTCCATTTACTGCTAGATTCAATGGATATACATTACCCGCAAATACAACAGCAAATTCATTTGTAGTGGGTACTAATGGTTCTGTTTATCCTTTGCCAACATTAAATTCAATTGCAGATCAAACATTCTCTCTTAGTTCTGCAGTGAACATTGCATTAACAGGTACCAACATTACTTCACTTACTTCATCTGGTAAACCAGCATGGTTAACATTAAGTAATAGTAGCTCAACCGCAGGTACAATTTCAGGTACTTCTCAAGGAACTGCAAGCACTTCCTCTATTACCATTAATGCTGTGAATGTTGCGGGCTCTGCTTCAAGGTCATTTACTTATGTGGAAGGAAATTTTCCTAATATAAATAGTTCTTCAAGTGCCACTGCTTTAATTGGTGGTACTGCTTTAAGTTACACTGTCGCTACAAGTTCTGCTGCAAACTTATTTGCTATTACTAGTGGATCACTTCCATCTGGTTTATCTTTAAATACAACATCTGGTGTTATTTCAGGTACGCCTTCAGCTGGTACTTCTGGGTCGTACGCCGTTACCATTACTGCAACTAATACTGGCTCAGGTTTAAGTAATTCAACTCCATTTACCTTAACAATAACTGTTTTGGATGTACCTACTGTAACAAGTATTTCTCCAGCTACACAAGCTGTAGATTTTGGGGCGTTCACACTTACTGTAAACGGTACCAACTTTGTTGATAACGGTTTCTCTACCGTAACATGGGCGGGCAGTAATTTAACTACCACTTTTGTAAGTTCTACGCAGTTAACAGCCGCAGTTCCAGCTTCTTTGGTTGCTAATACTGCATCTTCGCCTACCGTTGCTGTAGGAGTTACTAATAGTGGTACAAATGCTAGTCCCTCAACTCCGCTAACAGTAAGTAGTTCTTCTAATACTACAAATTATACAATTACACTTGTTACTCCTACTGTTACTGCTTTATCTCCAGTAGCTTCAGTAGCTGGAGCAAATACATCTGTAATAACTGTAACAGGTACCAACTTCCTATCTGGGCTTTCTTCCATTACTTGGAATGGTACACCAATAGCCACTACTTATGTTTCTGCTACCTCACTTACTGCAACATTGTCCTCTTCCCTATTAACAGTAGCTGGAACAAATGCAGTAGGAGTAACCAATACTGGTGCAAATATTACACATGCTTCAGCAGCTACTCAAACATTCACTGTTTATAGTGCTGGTGCGGCTTGGGCGTTCAATGCTAGTTCTACTATGACCTTGACTGCGGCAAGTAGTTCTACTACTACTGTAACATGTGCAAGTACAGTAGGTCTTCCAACAGGTTCTGTAGTTACAGTTTCATCAGGTACAGGTGCCTTTGCAGCAAGTACTACTGTAACAAGCATTACAGATGCTACACACTTTGTTGTTTCATCTACGCCAACTACTGCATTATCTGGTGCTACAATTCTTGTTACTGGTACAGGTGCGCCAATTTCTGCATCAAATGTTACTGGTGGAACATTATCAAATACTTCAGGGTCTACTAGTATCCTACCAATTAATACAAGTAATGCAAACGCAATATTCAATACTACTACTAGTGGTGCTACAGGTATGAGGTATACACCATCATTATCTGGTACAGTTACAACTTGGCCTGCTGATGCAGTTACTATCAACAGCAATTTTGTTGGTATTAACAGTGATGCTGCATCTAGATATATTCAATTTGATGCTGCTGCTAATGCTGGATATAATTTCACAGTTAGAAATATCACTATTCCATTTACAAATAGTACAACCACTCAAGGTACAAGCTTTAGGGTTGCTTACTCTTTAAACAATTTTTCTACATTTACTGATATTGTGGGTAGTTCAGGATTCATTCCTACAGGTTCTACCTATATATTTAGTTATACTACACCAATCATAGTTCCTGCTGGTTCAACTATCAGTGTAAGAGTTATTCCTATTGGTAAATCAACCTTTATGTCGGGAGCTTCAATTACTCTTGCAAATGTGGTTATTGCCGGTACTTCAACAGCTTCTTATCCTTCACCAGTTATAACAAGTGCTACTGGTACTGTTAGTGGAGATGCGGCAGTTACTTATACTGCAGGTTCTCCAATCTACACTCTTGCAGCAACAACAACGCAGGGTTCTGTTACCTATTCTGCAAGTGGATTAACAGGAACTGGATACTCACTTGATGCTTCTACAGGTAAAATAACTGGAACTTATGTTTCTACTTCAGGTGGCGCTTTCAATGCAACTTTAACGGCTGATAATGGTAATTTATTCCCAACATCAACTACACTTGCTTTTGATATTGCAGGTATTCCTGTAACACCTTCAGTTACTAGTATTTCTCCTGCTACTTCAAAAGTAGATACTACTGCCTTCACGCTTACTGTAAATGGTACCGACTTCATTAATGGTAAATCAGCTATTACTTGGAATGGTACACCGCTTACAACTACTTATATTAGTACAACACAATTAACAGCTGCTGTTCCTGCTTCTCTTGTTGCAGGTAATGTAATAACTGACAATACTGTTGCAATTGGAGTGTATAATACTGGTGCAGCGGTTCCTGCCTCAACTGTAAACCAAACCTATACTATTACAAATGTAACCCCATCAATAGCGGCATTATCGCCTGCGGGTGTGGTAGCAGGTAATGCAGACTTTACACTTACGGTGTATGGTTCAAATTTCACAACTGGTTCTAAGATTACCTTTAATGGTACACAATTAACGACCACTTTTGTAAACGGGTTTCAATTGACAGCTACAGTTGCTGCTGCTAATGTAGTTACTGCTGGTACAAAAAATATCGGCGTAATTAATGTGTTCCCTAATGGTGCTTCATTGTCTACAGCTACAACTAACTCATTTATAGTTGGTAATGCAATAGCAACTTGGACTGCTGCATCTTTAACTCCAAACACGTCTGGAAGTATCATTGCAACTACACCAACTCTTACAAATTATACTACTAGTACTAATGGTAATGGTGTAACTTATAATGAAGTATTCCCGGGTAGTGTTGCGGATGGTTCTACTTCTACAGCCGATCCTACATTTGCAGGATTAACCACCGCTCCTGGTTTGGCATTGGTTGCTGCAAAATCAATTGATTTCAAAGTTACTCCTGCAGACAATACGGATATCAATATTTCTGCAATTACAATTCCTGTTTTAGCAAATGGTAATGGTATGGAAGGTGTTATTGGTTATTCAACTGATGGTACAAACTTTACTAAGATTTCAACGGCTACCAATACAAGTTCTGCTACTAGTGCTTCGACCATCGTGAATACTAATGATTTTGGATTAGGTAATGGCAATTTATCTGTAACAAACTATGTTTTCCCAACGCCAATATTAATTACTAATGGAAATACATTGACAATCAGGGTTATTCCTTGGAGAAAATCTAGTTCTGCTACCGTTGTTCCAGTAAACATTGGCCCATTATCTGTTATTTTCAATACAACTCCTCAAGCATTTCCTGATGCTCCGTCAATCAGTAGTTTAGCTGATGGTTCTGCTGCTGTAGATGTTTCATTCTCTGCACCTGTTTATACTGGTACTACAGCAATTACATCGTATAAAGTATATGCTTATGCAAACGGTAGTGGTACTGCTGCTACATCTGCCTCTGCAAATGTTTCTAGCTTAACGCTTCCTTATCACATTAATGTAACAGGTCTGACTAACGGAACAAGTTACACCTTCAAAGTGTCTGCAACAAATGGTTCTGGCGAAGGATATCTGAGCGCTAATTCTAGTGCAGTAATACCTTCAAACAGTACTACATGGACTGTTACTAACGGTGTTGGTAGTTGGGATCATGGTGATCCAGATTTGGGAGACCAAAATGCAACGATCAATGGTAACTACACGTTGACAAAGGCATTGAACTGCTTGAAATTAACAGTTGCTACTAATGTAACTGTTGCTCTAGGTAATTTTAACTTTACTGTTCAAGGTAATTTAGTAAATAACGGTACAATTTCTGGAAATGGAACTTTGTTGCTAAATACGACTTCTGCACAAACCATCACTGGTTCAGGTACAGTTGGAAATGTTACCATCAACAATACTTCTGGTGGTGTTTCTGTAACTGCTGGAAATATGTTTAATGTTAGTGGAGTACTTACTTTACAAAGTGGTGCTTTAACTACCAATAGCAGAGTAACCTTCAAGTCTACAAGTATAGCAAATACAGGTACTCTTGCTGCTTATGGAACAAGTGGAAATACTGGTACAATTTCAGGAACCGTAATAGTAGAGCGTTATATTCCTGCTGGTTTCCGTGGTTACAGAGATTTAGCACCTCAGGTTAATAATGCTGGTTCTATATTCAATAACTGGCAAGAAGGCGGTGCATTTACTAGTGGTAAGGGTATCTTCATTACTGGTCCAAGTGCAACTGATGCGAATGCTGCAAATTACAGTTCTCAACCTGCACCTAACTCTGTTGGTTTAGATTATAGTATCAATGGTGTAGCTTCTGCATTTACATACACTAATTCAAATGGTACTTTTTATTCTTTATATGCTGCTGGAAAAGTTGACAGTATCTATAACACGAAGACAATTAATCTTGAACCATTCACTGGGTACAGGGTATTAGTAAGAGGAGATAGAAGCTTTAACCTAGCTACTACGCCAATTGTAAACTATTACAATATTGGTCTTCGTATGGTTAACTCAACTGTACTTCGTTCTACAGGTAATGTAATAACAGGTACTGTAACTTATGCTACAAGTGGTGTTACAAATACATCTGTTGGTTCTACCTATCAAGCATCAGCTTATGGTTTGAATGGTACTGTTGGTAAGTTCAGTATGATTGCTAATCCGTACATTGCTCCAATACAATGGGGTACTGGAACTGGTACTAACAGCAGCACTACTACGGTTTATGGTGCATCTAGCAACATCAATGGTAGCTACTACTATTATGATACTAAATTTGGAAGCACGGGTACCTATGCCGCTTACAATGCCCTAACGGGTTCTGTTTATGCTGGCAATACTACCTCTGGTTATATTCAACCGGGTCAGGCATTCTTTGTACAAACAAGTGCTTCTAGCCCAACAGTTGTAATTAAAGAAACTGCTAAGGCTACAAGTGTTGCAAAAGTTGCTGTGTTTGGTGCTGCTGCCCCATTAAGCAAAATCTACATTAGCTTATTGAAACAAGATGCTAGCAACACATACAACAATGTTGATGCTGCTGCAATTGCCTTCCATGAATCATTCACAAATGCTACTTACGGACCTCAGGATGCTATCAAGTTTGGTAACAACAATGATAACCTATCTATCTCCGATAAGGGTAAAGCGCTTAGCATTGATGGTAGATTACCTGCTACTGCTACTGATAAAATTCCTGTTAACATCGGTAATATTAGCGGAACAGCTTATCAATTAGATATCGATGCAACTACTTATTCAGCAAATGGTTTTGCACCTTACCTAGTAGATAGTTACAAAGGCACTACTGCAACCTTAACTAGTGGCTTAAACAGCTTCAAGTTTACAGTAGATGCAAAAGTTGCTGGTAGTTTCGAAAACAGGTTCAGCATTGCATTCAAACCTACTACACTAGCTGTAAACAGCATTGTAGCCACTGCAAAATTGAACAACAAGATTGCAACTATCAGTTGGAATACAGTAGGAGAGAAGGGAGTTTCGAGATTTGAAGTTGAGAAATCAACAGATGCTAAGAACTTCGTGAAAATAGGTCAAGCAAGTGCTAAGAATACATCCACTGCTACTTACACAACTACTGATAACAATACAACTGCCGCAACCAACTACTACCGTATCAAAGCAATTAGCGAAGTTGGTACAGTTAGCTATAGCAATGTTGCACAGTTAACAGTAAACAGTAAACAGTTTTCAGTTTACCCTAACCCATTAGTTGGTAAAGCTCTTACTGTATCATTTGGTAATGTAGCTGCTGGTAAATACACAGTTACTATCAACAATGTATTAGGACAAAGAGTGCAAGAAGTTGCTATCAGCCACGCAGGTGGAAGTGCAAGTCATGCAATTACTGTAAACAAAACATTGGCTGCTGGTACTTACAGTGTAACTATCAGAGAAACTGCAAGTGGTTTATTGGTTAATCAAACAAATCTTTCAGTTCAACCCTAAACTTCAGATTAATGATTAGAGGTTAGTGATTAATTATTAATCACTAACCTACTAACATTAACTTTTAAACATTAAACATTAATCATTAAGAATATGCAAACGATTATAAAAAGCGCCAAGTTAGTAGGGTTGGCATTGGTGATTGGCATCTGCTTCACTGCTGTAAATGTGAATGGCCAAAGTCCTGCTGATGATCCAGGTATTGGTGGTCCTGGTTCACCGGGCAATGGTCCAATAGGAGATGGAGGACCAGTAGTTCCCTTTGATGGCGGCATGAGTTTGATGCTTGCTGCAAGTGGAATTAGTTATGCTGCTAAGAAATTAAAACAGAGAGGAATAAGTTATAATTTGTAATTGATGAGTTATAATTTAGCATTATAAAAAGAGGCTATCACATTTGTTGTGATAGCCTCTTTTGTTATTAGCTATATTGTCGAAGAGGTCCAATACTATTTCTCTGGGTGCATAAAAGATTTTCACTTTTAAGACGCATTGATATGCATCTCTATATTGGCAACATAATTTATAAAGTGAAAAACTTTTATGCGCCCATTTCTTTACTTTAGACCGGGGCAAACGCATATAAATTTATTTTTGATAGAACTATGGCTAAACTGAATAAATTGATTCATTTCAAATCTTTTTGCCTCAAAGCCGGCAAGCTGCCCCAACCCCTAAAGGGGCAAAGAAGCAACAACGCCACTACGGTTAACCCTTTGAGAAAAATATCCCTTCGGATTTTTCTCAATTTTAGCTGCGCTAAAACCGGATTTCCCTAAGGTGGCTTATGTAAGGACTGGTGAAGATGCGAGTATTAGGCTATTTTAATCATTTTAAATTTATATGCGTTTGCCCTATACTTTAGACCCACCTCCTACCTCCTCCCACAGGAGGATAAACTGGAAGATCTAAGCGAAGATTGTACAAATCTGAGTAACAAAGTGTGGTTTTTATTATTAGACCTCTTCGGAAATCCATTCTTTCTCTTTTTCTGTTACCTCAGTGCCTCAGTGGCAAAGAAATTCTACATAATTGTATAAAATGTTTGCCACAGAAGGCACAGAAAAAACAGAGAAATCAAATAGAAGACACTCTTTTTTATCACAAAGCAATTGTCGAAGAGGTCTTTCAAAAACTAACTATAAAGATGTGTCCTAACGGTAGCCCAAAGGAGGATAAACCGGGAGATCTAAGCGAAGATTGTACAGATTTTTGTTTGAAAGAGTGGTTTTTAACTTTCTAAAACTAACTGTAAAGAATTGTCTGAAGATAGCCAAATAAAATACTTTTATTTACTAAGCTTTAATTGGGGTGCATAAAAGATTTTCGCTTTTAAGACGCATTGATATGCGTCTCTACATTCGCAACATAATTTATAAAGCGAAAAACTTTTATGCGCCCTTTAATTGAATAAGAAAACTATACGCATAACAACCTACACAAACACTTAAAAATGCTTCGAGTGCAGCGCATAGCGTAAGTACACCTGCCACGGCTGTAATACCAATTGCAGAAACACTTAGTAAATGTAGAATGAGTATAGAAAAGCTAAATAATAATCCAACTCTGGCTGCAAAACGCTTTGGAGGAAGATATACAGGCTTAACTGAAAGTTTTAAGCCTCTTATTACCCAATTGCTAATTATGCCAAATGGACTGTAAAGTCCGAAATTGAAGGAACGTAAAAAGAAATCTACTACAAGGATAATAGGAAAGATGATGTTGCTAGTTGCTAAATAAACTATACTCGATAAGAATACGAAAAAAGCTATTAGTCGTACTTTACTTTCATTTGTTGTTGTCTGATTAGCTTTTGTAATACTCATTTACCATTATTTGAAAGGCAAATATAGGTTTCTAAATTAATCTATAAATCTTGTAGGGATTAAATGGTGCATAAAAGATTTTCGCTTTTAAGACGCATTGATATGCGTCTCTACATTCGCAGCATAATTTATAAAGCGAAAAACTTTTATGCGCCCGGATTAAATACAATTAGAAAAGCATTTACAAATGATCTATATTGTATGCAATTAAGTTGACTTCAAGAGAATTTAAAAGTATAAGGTTAGGATGGTGGATCGCACTGGGCTCGAACCAGTGACCCCCACGTTGTCGACGTGGTGCTCTAAACCAACTGAGCTAGCGATCCAAATGATAGTGGCGGCAAATATAACGAGTCTGTTGCGTAATCTGGTTTTAACCCTATTATTGGGTGCATAAAAGATTTTCGCTTTTAAGACGCATTGATATGCGTTTCTACATTCGCAACATAATTTATAAAGCGAAAAACTTTTATGCGACCCTATTATTATGAATACACAACAACATTTGTAAAATTCATATCTTCCAATTAGTAACTAATGTTACGCATATATTTTCACATTTAGTAAAATTAAACACATAGTTAAGGATTAGGGGAAAATGTTTTAAAGTTATATGACTTATGGAGAAGTAAAGAGATTCATCACATAGATTGCATAGGCACATAGTCAAAAATTTGGGGGGCAAATGTTTCCAAGTTATATAACTTATGGAGAAGTAAAGAGTTTCAACACATAGGGTTCATAGGGACATAGATCACATAGGTTTTACTTGTAAATAGTTTAAGAAAAGGTCACATAGTTAATGCTACTTCGTAGCATTAACTAACATTTTTGGTAAAAGTTATATAGTAGGCAACATAGGGTTTATTTGCAAATGGGTTAAGAAAAAGGACACATAAGGAATGCCACTTCGTAGCATTGGCCAACATTATTTTGAAAAAGTTAAATAGCAAGTTATTAAGTAGGCATATAAGGAACATAGTCTGCTTGGTTGAAAAATAAAAGGACACATTGTATATAAAGTATCACTTTTATACTCCCAACTATTTGATCTTAAAGTGCAAAGCTTCTTACCTTATTTTTCTATGTATTTAATGTGTTGAATGAAAACGCTTTACTATCGTGTTGATAAATATGCGGAAGTTGAGTTATTAATCCAACTACTATTTAACAGCTAGTTATATAGTGAACAAAGCTATTTTTGCGCAAAACAGTTTAACATGCTAAAAGCAGTACTATTAATAGTAATAATGAACATTGCAATAGGTGCTATTGCTCAAGATGCTTCTGGTACCTTAAAATTGCTGAAACCTAATCAAATATTTGTTGGCAAACAGGGCTTTACACAAAATAGTCAGATACATCCTTTCTGCGATTTGAGTGATAGACTAATTAATAATCCAGCAGCTTTCAAAGAATTTAATTGTTATAAGTCATGTAAGAAATATTCTCAGATTCCAATGATCTTTTGGTTTGCAGGAATTGTAGGCGGCTTGGCTACTTTGAATAATAATAATAACCTTAGTGGTAAATTGTTTGCAGCTTCTTTTGTGCCAATTTTTATTAGTATTCACCTTGATGGCAAAGCAAATAAACACTTAAATAAAGCCTTGAGCATCTATAATAGTCAGTTCTAAGCTTTTTAATTTATTCTCATGAGCATTTTACCACAAAGTACACAAGGAAAAAAACAAAGAACACAGAGAGTTTGTGTCCTAATTGATATTTCAACACAAAAAATAATATATATACCTATTCTTGGTTAAAAGCTTAGTGTTCCTTGTGGTAAAATGTCCTTCTTTAGTAGTAAAACTTACATCAATCTTTTTTTTCATTCAAATCATTTAATCAATAATACATAAACCATTTTAAATTAATGAAACAGTCGTTCTTTTCCTTTCTTTCCCTAATTGTAATTAGTTTTTTATTTAGTTGTAGTTCTTCAAAAAAGATTGAGGCACTAAAGCCAGAACCAAGTTATAGTAATGAAGTTGTGTATGATAAACAGACTTCATACCTTAATTTACCCGTGGAAGTTTCTGTTGCCGATTTGCAAACTCAGACTAATAAGTACCTTAATGGACTTATTTATGATGATGAAAAACTAGAGGATGATAATGTGATGATGAAGATATGGAAACAAGCTCCCATACTGATTGACGAGAAAGGAGGGAAGCTTACCATGGTATTGCCTTTGAAAGTGTGGGTGAAGGTTCGTTATGGTATTGATAAATTTGGCGTATCACTATATGATACTAAAGAATTGAATCTGAATGGAAATATCAAACTGAGTAGTTTGGTTACATTCAGCAATTGGAAACTTACTACTAATACTCAAATTGGTGGCATTGATTGGGTAGAATCGCCAAGTATTACTATTGCAGGTAAGGATATTCCTATTACGTTACTTATTAAACCAGCTATCGCATTATTTAGAGGCAGAATTGGTAAGATGGTGGACGATGCAATAGAGAAATCATTGGATATAAAGCCTTATGTATTGAATGCCTTAGATCAGGTAAGTAAGCCGGTACAGGTAAATAATGATTACCATGTATGGTTTGCCATGCAGCCGTTAGAGTTGTATACTAATAAGGCGGTGGTGGCCAATAAGAAGATTAGTATTGTTATGGGATTAAAAGCCTTTTTAGAAACAACGGTAAACTCAAAACCTACACTTAGCTTTGATAAAAACAAACTTTTGTTGTTAGCATCCGAGAAGTTGCCTGACGATTTTGGTGTAAGTGTTACAGGGATTTGTACGTATGAATCTGCTGCTGCTTTAATGAAACAAAACTTTGCAGGAAAACCATTCGAGTCGGGCAGTAGGTCTGTTACTATTACAGATGTAGCATTGTGGGGTAAGGATGGTAAAATGATTGTAGAGTTGGGTATGACAGGATCGGTAAATGGTAAATTTTATCTTTCTGGCATTCCTGTATATGATAGTACAAAGCAGGAAGTTTATTTGGATCAAGTAGATTTTGTACTAGATTCTAGAAATAAGTTACTAAAGTTGGGTGATTGGGTTGCCCATGGAATGATTGCTAAGAAGATAAAAGAAAACTGCCGTTTCTCACTAAAGGATCAGTTGACACAAGGCAATAACACGCTTAAAAACTATTTGAATAACTATTCTCCCACTAAAGGTGTGCGTGTAAATGGAAAAGTTGATGCACTAAGGCCACAAAAAATATCATTAACGCAAAACGCTATTATTACCATGATTACTGCCAATGGCAAAGTTTCGTTTAGTGTTGATGGTATGCAATAAACTAATTTAACCCATATTGTTTACAAAGAAGCCCTCAAAGCTAAATAGAACGGAATCTCCTCTTGAGAAGTTGATTGATGTAGAATTGCCATTGCAGCTCTTTCTCCCATAAGTTGGAAGTCGGACGAGATGGTAGTGATGCCGTTTAAGATGATCTTTTTTAAAGGAGACTCATTGTATGATATTACACCCACTTCTTTGCCCACAATAAGTTTTGTAGATAATATTCTTTCCACAAGTACTACAAGGTCATCTTCCATCAAGGTAATAAACACTTCTCCGGCATTGATAGGGGCTTCCTTTAAGTTCCTTACAATCTGATGCTTAAAGGCATATTCATCACAAAAACGTTCAAATCCAGTTACAATTTCAGTAGGGAAGTGGGTGTATTCAGGAAAAATAATTTTTAGTGTATGATATTTACTCAATTGATCTAGTGCTTCCTCGAGTGCGTGATAAATATCTTTTTCAAAGTTCTCATAGATAGCAGCAAATTCGCCGGTAACGCCTGGAACTAATTTGTCGAGGAGTATTAATTTGTTTTTAGGTATCGTATTTATTATTTCATGAACACGGCTGCCACCTTCCATAAAATGGGGAAGTATTACGTAATGAGTGTAGTCGTTCATGCGTGTGGTCAATAACTTCTTAAAAAAGGAAAAGTCATTGTTATAAATAAATAAATCTAAAGAAGCCGTATCGCCAATGTTTGCCACGAATGCATCGTATACAATCTTTTTGTGTGGGCTAAGTTTATTGAATAAGATTAGTATTTTTAGTGGATTACTTATTTGTACTCCCTTTATGAAATATCCTTTGCCTGGCACAGAAGCTATCACACCAATCTTTTTCAGGTGCTTATAACTCTTTTCCACCGTGGCACGGGCTATCTCAAATTCATCACCTAGTTCATTTAAAGAGGGAAGGGACTCATCCTTTTTCAATTTGCCTTCGTCAATAGCTTTTATGATAGCGTTGGCAAGCTGCAAATATTTGGGTGTAGCAGAATAGTAATTTATGTCTATAAAGCTGTATAAATCCTTTCTTTTCATAAATGGAAACTTGAGTGAGGTGGCTTCAAAATTAAGATAATATCTAACGCGGTAGCTAAAGTAAATGGAAACTTTGCCTATTGTACACTAAATAAGTGGTTAATAGTAACCAGATTCGCACTTACCCACTTCTTCTTTTGGATGATAATTTTACTTTAGAACGATAGATGTTCAGTTGAACGGAAGTTCCGTAAGTGCTTACCGAACTTCCGTTCAACTGAACCCTTCTTCCGTAAGGGCTTACGACGTTTCCGTTCAGTTGAACATTTCATCCGTAAGGGCTTACGACGTTTCCGTTCAGTTGAACATTTCATCCGTAAGAGCTTACGACGTTTCCGTTCAGTTGAACATTTCTTCTGTAAGGGCTTCCCATTGAAGGGTAATATTGACATCTGAAAATGGATATATCCTATTGCATCAAAAGGAATTTAGAAGTAATAGTCGCATTAAAACGTTTTCGTAAATGAAATAGAAAATGGAATTGATGTTTTTTCTAAAGAGTTTCTATATTTTCACAAACTTTTCGTAATTAGTGATAATAAAAGCTATGTTTGAATTAAAAATGGTAGGGATGAATAGCAAGTTTAATAGTGCTATAATCATTCAAACTAGTAGAATATTACTATTGTAAACAATCATAACAGTGTATGACAGATAGAATTTACTTACCTATATTTTTGCGCTTCATTTTGCAAACCATATAGAAAAAAATAGTAGTACATGCAAGCATTATTAGGCGTAATTTTTCATTTTATTGGCGGCTTTGCCTCCGGAAGTTTTTATCTACCTTACAAAAAGGTAAAAGGTTGGAGTTGGGAGAGTTTCTGGATTGTAGGTGGCCTATTCTCTTGGTTAATAGTACCGCCAATTGCTGCTTATTTAACTATACCAGGTTTTGGTAATATTATTCAAAATACTTCTCCTTCAATTCTTGCAGCTACCTATATCATGGGCTTGCTTTGGGGTATCGGTGGGCTTACCTATGGCTTGGGGGTTCGTTATCTCGGTGTATCCCTCGGTAGTTCCATCATACTTGGATTGTGCTCAGTATTTGGTGCATTAATACCTTCTGTTTATTATTATTATCATCCTGCCGAAGGCAAGAATACTATTGTAGAATTGTTTTCTACGCATTGGGGTATTATGGTTATCGCTGGTTTAGTGGTGTGTGTGCTTGGTATTATCATCTGCGGAAAGGCTGGTTCTATGAAAGATACAGAACTAGATGGTAAACATGTGGATGCTTCGGGTAGTGAATTTGAGTTGGTAAAAGGATTAATACTGGCTATCATTTCTGGTTGCTTAAGTGCTTGCTTTAGTTTTGGTATTGAAGCAGGAGCTTCAATGGGAGCTACTGCCAATGAAATCTGGAAGGCTGCAAACCCAGGACAGGGTGAGTTCCTCTACAGGAATAATGTAATTTTCGTTGTAATTCTTTGGGGAGGATTAACTACCAACTTTGTTTGGTGCATGTATCTAAACTTTAAAAACAAAACGTTTGCAGACTATACAAACAAGCAATCTCCTCTAATTAAAAACTATTTATTGTGTGCATTAGGTGGCACCATGTGGTTCTTGCAATTTTTCTTTTATGGAATGGGAGAAAGCAAAATGGGTAATGGAGCAAGCTCATGGATACTGCACATGTCGTTCATAATATTGGTAGCAAACATGTGGGGTCTATCATTAAAAGAGTGGAAAGGTGTTAGTAAAAAGACAATGACAACCATTGTAATAGGTATTGCAACTATTATTGCATCGGTAGTAATAGTTGGTTATGGTAACTCGTTGAAACCTTAGGCGTTTCAGGTTGCAGGTTAAAAGATTCAAGTACCAGCAACTGGTATCCGGTAACTAGTAACAAAATAGATTAAAAAGTTATAAAAAATAGAATTATGAGCAACAAAACATTTAGCGCAGAGAGTTTTAAGCACGTTAGTTATTTGTGGGATGATGCTAAAGCCGCATCAATGGCGGGCGACGAAGTGGCATTGTTAATATACCGTTCTAATTTACTAGGTGCGGATTTAAGATTGACAAACTACGGTGGAGGTAATACTTCTTGTAAGGCAATGGCAAAAGATCCATTAACAGGTACAGAAGTAGAGGTTATGTGGGTAAAAGGTAGTGGTGGAGATTTAGGTTCTATTAAAAGAAGCGGTCTTGCTGCATTGTATGTAGACAAATTGAGAAGCCTTAAAAATGTTTATCGTGGTATAGAACATGAAGATGAAATGGTAGAATTGTTCAATCATTGCATCTATGATTTGGCTTCTAAAGCACCATCTATTGATACTCCTTTACATGGTTTTCTTCCGTTTAAACATATAGATCACTTACATCCTGATGCGGCTATCGCTATTGCAGCTGCAAAAGATGGTAAACAAATCACTAAAGATTTATTTGGAGGTAAGATAGGTTGGGTTCCTTGGCAAAAACCAGGTTTCGATTTAGGTTTACAATTGAAACAATGCTTGGATGAAAATCCTGGTATCATTGGTATCATGTTAGGTTCTCATGGTTTATTTACTTGGGGCGATACTGCTTACGAAAGCTACATTAACACTTTGGAAGTTATTGAAAAATGTGCGGATTACCTTCAAGCAAACATTGGTAAGAAAGCCCCAGTATTTGGTGGTCAGAAGTTAGAATCGTTACCTCAAGATGGAAGACTTTCTCAAGCTGCTTCTTTGGCACCAATCCTTCGTGGCTTCTGCTCTTCTCAAACTAAAATGATCGGTCATTTTACCGATGATGATAGAGTATTAGAATATATCAATTCAAATGATTTAGACAGATTGGCTCCTTTGGGAACAAGTTGTCCAGACCATTTCTTGCGTACTAAGATAAGTCCATTGGTATTGGATATTGCAGCAGGAGATGATTTGAGTGATGTAGAAGCTATCAAAGCTAAACTAGCTCCTCAGTTCGAAGCTTATCGTGCAATGTATACCGAGTATTACAACACCTGCAAACACCCAAATAGTCCTGCTATCCGTGATGCAAACCCTGTTGTTATCTTATTTAGAGGTGTAGGTATGTTCACTTTTGCAAAAGACAAGCAAACTGCTCGTGTTGCTGCTGAGTTTTATATCAATGCTATCAATGTAATGAAGGGCGCTGAAGCTATTTCTGAATATACTTCATTGCCTCGTCAAGAAGCTTTCAATATTGAATATTGGTTGCTAGAAGAAGCTAAACTACAACGTATGCCTAAGCCAAAAGCTTTAAGCGGACGTATTGCTTTAGTAACTGGTAGTGCAGGAGGTATTGGTAAGGCAATAGCTAAGAAATTTGTAGAAGAAGGTGCTTACGTAATCCTTAACGATATGAACGCTGAGCGTTTGGCTGCTGCTGGCGAAGAGTTCAAGGGGCTTTATGGTAAGGATGCTTACACTACCGCCGTTTTGGATGTAACTAACGAAGCGCAAATCAAGTCTTCAATGGATATTGCTGCATTGGCTTTTGGTGGTGTAGATATTATTGTAAACAATGCTGGTTTATCTATCTCTAAAACAATTGCTGATCATACTGAAAAAGATTGGGATTTATTGTATGATGTATTGGTAAAAGGACAATTCTTTGTTACCCAAGCTGCTGTTGCGGTAATGCGTAAGCAAGCTATTGGTGGTGATGTAATCAACATAGTTAGTAAAAACGCTTTGGTAAGCGGACCAAATAATGCTGGTTATGGTAGTGCAAAAGCTGCACAACTACACCTTAGCCGTTTGAATGCTGCTGAATTGGGTGGAGATAAAATTAGGGTAAACACCATTAATCCAGATGCAGTTATTAGTGATAGTAACATCTGGGCCGGCGGATGGGCTGAAGGCCGTGCAAAAGCTTACGGTATCACTGTAGCCGAATTGCCTGCTTACTATGCTAAACGTACGCTATTGAACGAAATCATTTTGCCAGTAGATATTGCTAACGCTTGTTTCGCTTTTGTAGGCGACTTGCTAGGTAAATCAACCGGAAATGTATTGAATGTTGATGGTGGTGTTGCAATGGGCTTTGTAAGATAATCTTTCAATCAGTCGAAAGTTATAAGTTGAAAGTCAATAGTCTTTATTTATAGGAATTTGACTTTCAACTTTCGACTTTTGACTTTCAACTTATAACTTTATGTCGAGAGTCGGTTTCACAATGAAGCTTCACAGCGGTCAACTGGCTGAATACAAAAAAAGGCACGATGAAATATGGCCTGAACTTGTGTCTTTACTAAAAGAATCCGGAATAAGCAATTATTCTATCTTCTTAAATGAGGAAACAAACATATTGTTTGGAGTACTTGACAGTAGTGATGATGCGGCAAGGGAAAATCTTCCATCATCGCCAATAATGAAACGCTGGTGGGCTTATATGAAGGATATTATGGATAGTAATCCTGACAACTCTCCCTTAAGTATTCCTTTGCAGGAAGTCTTTTACATGCCTTAATTAGATAATTTATACCAAATAATACTTGCTTTATGCTTATTAATAAACAATTAATTGAAGAACAGAATAGTTCTTTGCTTGCTGGTCACAAACGCAGTTTCGAATTTGTAGCTGAAGGAATTAACAATTTGAGTGATGTACTTGATAAGTTGGTTGCTTTTCAGATTGCAATCCCTTCTTGGGCGCTTGGTACTGGTGGTACCCGCTTCGGACGTTTTAGCGGTAGTGGTGAACCACGTTCTTTAGAAGAAAAAATTGAAGATGTAGGTTTACTACATGCTCTTAATCAATCTAGTGGGGCTATATCTCTACACATTCCTTGGGATATACCATCCGATGCCGCTGCAATTAAAGCTTTAGCCGCTCAACACGGTTTAAAGTTTGATGCTGTAAACTCTAACACTTTCCAAGACCAACCTACACAAGAACATAGCTACAAGTTTGGTTCTTTGCAGCACGTGGATAAAGCTATCCGCAAGCAAGCTATTGATCATAACATTGAAGTTATCAAACAAGGGGTTGCCCTTGGTTCTAAGGCTTTAACTGTATGGTTGGCTGATGGTTCTTGCTTCCCTGGTCAATTAAATTTCCGTGGAGCTTGGCAACGTACATATGAAAGCCTTCAAGAAATATATGCTGCATTACCAGAAGATTGGAAGGTATTTGTAGAATACAAGGCATTCGAGCCTAACTTCTATTCTATGAGTGTAGGAGATTGGGGGCAATCATATTTGTATGCTTCTAAACTTGGTCCTAAAGCTTATACGTTGGTAGATTTGGGGCACCATTTACCAAATGCAAACATCGAACAAATCGTTAGTTTGCTGATGATGGAAAACAAATTGGCTGGTTTCCACTTTAATGATAGCAAATATGGTGATGATGATCTTACTGTAGGCTCTATCAATCCTTATCAATTGTTCCTAATCTTCAACGAATTGGTAGAAGGTATGGATGCAAAGGGTATGAATCATGCAACAGATTTAGGTTGGATGATTGATGCTAGCCACAATGTGAAAGATCCATTAGAAGATTTGTTGCAGTCTATTGAGGCTATCATGATTGCTTATGCACAAGCTTTATTGGTTGATACAAAGGCATTAAAAGCTGCACAAGAAATTAATGATGTAGTAGCTGCTCAAGAAATATTACAGACTGCTTACCGCACAGATGTACGCCCAATAGTTGCCGAAGCAAGAAGAATTGCTGGTGGTGCCATCAAGCCAATTACATTGTTCCGCGAGCAACAAGTAAGAAAGCAATTGGTAAAAGCAAGAGGAGAAAAAACTGCTGCAACCGGACTTTAAACAGTTGTTAGTGGTTAGTTATTAGTTGTTAGAAATACAATTTAACTAACCACTAACCACTAATAACTAACCACTATTATGACTGTTATTGCCATATTTGATATTGGTAAAACCAATAAGAAGTTTTTCCTGTTTGATGAACAATACCAGATTGTCTTCGAACAACTTCAACAGTTTCCAGAAACATTAGATGAAGATGGTTTTCCTTGCGATGATGTTCAAGCACTTACATCATGGATTCGTCAGTCTATTCTAGACATTCTTGCAATGGAGGCTTTTGATTTAAAAGCCATCAATTTCTCTGCTTATGGAGCAAGTTTTGTTCATTTGGATGCTGCAGGAAATGTAATTGCTCCTCTTTATAATTATCTGAAACCTTTTGCAGAAACCTTAAAGGAAGGCTTCTACCATAAATATGGAGGTGAGGAGATATTCTCAGTAAAAACTGCTTCTCCAGTATTGGGAAACCTTAATTCGGGTCTTCAGATTTATAGGTTAAAGAATGAAAAACCTGAGTTGTTCACTCAGGTAAAACATTCCCTACATTTTCCGCAATACCTAAGCTATCTTGTATCCGGTAGATTCTTCTCTGATATTACAAGTATTGGTTGCCATACTGCTTTATGGAATTTTCAGGAATATCGTTACCATGATTGGGTTCATCAGGAGGGCATTGGCGAAAAGCTAGCGCCTATCCATCCTTCCAATCAGATGATGAATATAAATATCAATGATAAACCTCTACTATGTGGTACAGGTTTGCATGATAGTTCTGCCGCACTTATTCCTTACCTGGCAAGTTTTCAGGAACCATTTGTGCTTATCTCTACAGGTACTTGGTGCATTACCCTAAACCCATTTAATAAACACAATCTTACACCAAATGAGTTGAAAGAAGACTGTTTATGCTATATAGATTATCACGGTAATCCAGTAAAGGCTGCACGATTATTTGCGGGTAATGAACATGAAATTCAAACTAAAAAGCTTGCTGTACATTTTAGTGTTGCAAACGATTATTACAAAACAGTTGCCTATCAACCAGAAATAATTGCACAATTTCAGCCTAACAACACCAATACAACCAATCAAGTAGGATTAAAGGTTTCTTCTTTTGAAGAAAGAGATTTAAGTACATATCCTACTTATGAAGAGGCATACCATCAGTTAATAATAGACATCATGCAAATGCAAGTGGCTAGTACCAATTTGGTGATTGAAGGCAGTACTAAAAAACTATTTGTGGATGGAGGCTTTAGCAAAAATCCAATCTACATGAATTTGCTTGCAGAGGCTTATCCAACGAAGGAAGTTTACAGTACTTATGTGGCACAGGCTACTGCTATTGGGGCGGCAATTGCAGTTCATAAACAGTGGAATGGTGAAACTCTACCTGTAGATAAAATAATTCAGTTGAAAAGGTATTAGTCGTTTTGCTTTCAACTTATAGAATCTGTAGTTGCGGCTATCACGTAAAGGCGAAAGTGAATTTACTCAACCACTTTATATGTTTGGGTAACCCACTAAAACTAATATGTAAAACATTTTCATAGTAATATTTTAATGTGTTTACTAGGTACCCCAAAAATATTTTCACCTAAAAGTTATTTCATATTAGGTTTTTGTCATTTTGATACCAGCCTCTCTATTGGCAGCATACTGAAGAATAGCACTAGTGTGTTCATTTGTTAATGATGGGCAATCTCCACTATCTTTTCCCTTTTCAGACCACCTGGTAGCCTTGCAAAACATCGGATACTGCTATTCTTGTTCCTGATATATACGGTTTTCCAAATCTAATTTAACTATTTATACTTATTGCCTTTTCCTTGAAAAATATTTTTGTAGAATTTATTGTTTTTTTGTTGCATTATAAAGGTCATTTTAAAAAATCTTTGGCGCAAGTCTTACTTAGGATGACTGTGGCTTTTAGTTAAACCTGTTTGTAAATGGAACCCACTAATGATTTTGTATATGTTATTTGTTGCTACGTTTCCTAAAGCAACTGCTTGAAGTTTGCAAGCCTCTATATTTGCATCTAATAAACAGTTTGCTTTGCATACTTGCCTACATTTCTATTTTTAATATAAACTTTTGTATCGATGCTTTCTCCATTTGCCATTAACCCCAAGTGTTTTACGCACCTTCTTGTATTGCTTACCTTCCTTTTTGTAGCAATTTCTCCTAAAACTAATGCTCAGATATATGGGCAAACAATAGGATCAGCTTTTAAGGGCGTAAACTGGGCTGCTGTAGATGACAATTTTAATAATGGCAACTTGTATTTGTCTGGTATAGATACAAACTTTAGTTACGCCGATGTGGTAAAAAAAACGGACACTATTTGTAAAACATTTAAGCAGCTTTTAGAAGTAAATACACTAAGATTACCCATTAATAAAGCAACAGTATTGGGTTTGGATTCTGCCAATCGTAACTGGTGGAATAACTATCAGGGTGTAACTGATCAGGCAACTGCTATGGGGTTTAAAGTGATTTTAGCTTGCTGGGAAGGTGTGCCACATGTAGGCTATGAAAAAGATACAACTACCTTTTTTAGAATGTGGGACTCGGTGGTAAATAAGTACAGACTAAATGGGAATGTGTATTTCGAGATATTTAATGAACCATTTGGATATGCCTTAAAAGATTGGAAGGCTATTTGTAAAAGCTGGCTCAATAGGCATCCAGAAATACGACGAAACAGGGTATTTATAGGTGGTGCTAAGTATGATGAAAATGTGGCAACAATGGCTTCTGATGCAACCTTTAAAGGTTGTCTATTTTCGAGACACATCTATGCTTTTTGGAAAAACATTTCTACCCCTGCGGGTTGGGCATCCTCATTAACAACGGGTGTTTCTCCCTACGATTCATTGACTGTTGTTACCGAGTTTGGAACAGAAATGTGCAATGCAATAAACTTTGAAGGAACTTATAGCCAAGCCACTAATACAAAACAGAACGAAATAAGGTATATGGTTGGTGTTCCAGACCAGATAAATCAATCTAAAATGGGGGCAGTGTATTGGCCAGGACTACGAACCAATGATTGTTATGCAATGCTTGCAGGAAATGCTAAAGCAGATTCATTGGTGATTGTAAATAAATCTGGCTTCAACAGGCTACAATATGCCTACAACTTTAAGTCTTTTAATGGCGTCTATACTATCTACAATAAAACCAAGGGTACTAGTGCACTTCAGCATAACAATCTTCAAAGTTTTAATGGTATAGCTGGTGTAGATTCTGTGGTAAATGCCATTCCAGACTCTACTAGTATCGCACAACAATGGAAGATTACGCCTGTGGGTAACGGCTATGTAACTATTACTTCAAACATAGATAGTAGCTTCCTTCAATGTTCTGATTTCATTTTTGATAGTACACAATCCATGGCAACCCATACTACTTGTTCGGCAAAGTGGACGGTGCCAGATTCATTATCGGATGAAGTTTTGTGGCAGATGGTGGATGCTGGAGGAGGCTATTTTAAGTTGGAAAATAAAAAGCATCCCTTGCAATGCTTATCTGCCACCAATAGCTATACTTCTACTGCTAATATTTCTACCTATTCTGCCTGCTTGAATATTGATAAAGATGATAGTAATGAGCTTTGGAAAATAACACCCATATCTACCCCTTTGCCAATAAAGATTATTAACTACAAGGCATTTGCTGATGGTAATAACATTAAAGTTGCATGGCAAACAATGGGTTCTGACAGAGTAGCTTATTTTGAGGTGCTTACATCTACCGATGGATTACATTTTACACTATTAGACAAGGTATCTGCATTAAATGGTGCAACACAATTTATGGTTGCAGACAATAATCCCGTTGCTGGCACTCATTATTATCGACTTGAAAGCGTTGAAATAGATGGAAGTAAACAGTTTTATGATACCAAAGTGGTAAACACATCAGCGTTTGATTTTATTAGTATTTATCCTAATCCAGCAACTTCGCAGTTTACTCTTTTGCTACCACAACTCTATGATAAGGAACTTGATGTAATTATTAAAAACATAGCTGGAAGAATTATCTTATCTAAAACTATCACTCTACATAATGGTCTGCAAGGTTATCCTTTCAGTTTTAATAAAATAGAAGCAGGATTGTACATTGTAGAGGTAAAAGGGAATAATTTTTTAAAATCGATGAAGCTGGTTATAAAATAAAGCTCCATAGTGATGCAGGTGTTTAGCAATTGCTATTCACTTAATCCTTTTAGTTGAATCATTTTGTAACTGGAATATGCTTAAGCGAGTATTCAACAAACAAAGACATCATAAACGTCGATGCCTTTGATTGTATTTATTTTCTTTGCGTTCTTTGTGTTTTAACCTCGTGTCCTTCGTGGTAAAACTTTAAATCCCAACAAATTTCTTTATCATTTTCTGATGCACTTTTGCCCCATTATGATTACAATTCTTAGTAAGTATCTCTGTAAACAATGCAGATGCCTCTTCGTGCAATCCTAATCCTAATTTGCCCAAAGCAATGATATAAGTACAGTGAATGCGGTTCTTTTCGTCCAGGTCAGCATCAAACACCAATAAATCTGGTAACGACACTGCGAAATAATCTATGCTTATCTCATCATCTCTATGCTCTTCACCAAAGGCAATAAACCTGTTGAAAATAATATCCGCCTTTTCCTTTTGTCCCAGCTTAAGCCAAGCCATCCCTTGATAAAATATCTTATCAGGCTGAGGATCATTGTAAAAGATGGCTTGCACTGGTTCACTGATGCCTACTGTGGCTTGTTCAAAACAATAGTTTGCCTTGTCAGTGTCGCCCAGCTTTTCATAGATCAATCCTTTCCAATAAGCAATGTCGTTTTCCTGTGTTCCGTATAGTTTTCCTTCTCCCAAATTGTGTGGATATTGGTTGGTGGCGTCCAACTGTTTCAATGCCTCATCGAACGCGCCTTTTAAATAAGCTTGTTTTGCCAACTCGATTTTTGTCATCAGGTATTGGGCAACCACCTTTCCTTCGCCTCCTTCCCACGGATGAAACTTCCTTGTTTTTAATAGTTTATCGGCCAATTCATATTCTCCAGATTGATTTAATAAACTAATTTTCTCTAGATATAAATCATCACGTTGCGAAGTCTGCTCTGGATAATCATTTAATAATGACAGTCTTTTTTCAGTCGGATAGTTCAATATCTTATACAATTGATCCAGTTCCATCAACACCCTCGCATCGGTAGCATCCAATTTAAAAGCCTTTTCCATAGCTGCCAATGCCGCTTCTGGATTCTTTAGTTTATTGTAGTATGCCAAACAAAGGTTTCTATGAACCGTAGGGAAACTTTCATCTATGGCTTTAGACTTCTCCCAGCAATCAATTGCTTCTGGATATTGTCTTTTATCGTACCAATAATTTCCTAAATAATACAATGCCTTGCTATCAGTTGGTTTGGCATTTATGGCTGATTGTAACACCAAAACATCTTCTACCCGATGCGGAAAGCAAAAGTCTGGGTTCATCTGAGCAGCCAATTGATAGTATTCCAATGCGTTTGCTTCGTCGCCCAACATTTCACTAAACCATCCCATATAGTAGTACGCCATTGGGTAAATATTGTCGGTATTCGATTCTGTATAAAGCGATAATAATTCAATTGCTTCCTTATACAAACCTGCATGGGCATAGTCGAAAGCATATTCAATATAGGTTTGAACGCGCCCACCAATCAGAGATAAGAATTGACTTTTAGCAACTGATCCTTTGGTAATAAAATACTTTTCAAAGAGACACCCATAATTGAATGGATCGATAGTTATTGATTGATTAATGTAATGTAATGCCGAAGTCGATTCATTTGTCAACCTTAATAATGCCACTTTTAAATGCCTTGCCGTATGGCTATGGTAATTCTTTATTAACGATTTCTCAATCAGTGCCAATGCCTCTTCATATTGGTGTTGTTTAGATGCTATCCGTGCCAAAGCCAAGTAACCTGGATCTTGCCAAGCGGCATTCCAAGTTGCCTTGTACAATTTCTCCTTTGCCTCATCCAACCTATTTTGTAACAATAATAAGTAACCCAAATTATATAATGCCTCTCCATCATAAGGGTTCGGATTTCTTTGGGTAACACGCTTGATAGCCTCCCTGAAATAAGGCTCAGCTTCTGCAAACTTCCCCCTTCGCAATAGCCATAACCCCATTGCATTGTTGCAACGGTAATCGGATGGCTCACGTTTTAAGGCTTCCTGATAATAATCTAACGGAGAATAAGTGGCATGACGGTACTGCTCTATGTGCAATCCATTAAGGTATAGTTCTTCAATACTATCTATTTCGGAAGGCAATTTAGCAGCGGTGGCAGCAGCAGGAATAGTGGTATTGTCTAGCTTTTCTGGTTGATATTGCACCAATACTATCCCTTTTCCATCGGTTACTTCTACTCGTAAATCTTCCAAAACAACCGCTTCTACTGTGAGGGTATGTTTAAAAATATCTTTAGGTGATAAAATAGTAGTCTTCTTAAATAAAAGCTTTTCTTTTTGGTAAATAGAAATGATAGCCTCTTCATAAACACTAGTGGCATATACCATCAAGGTTACTTTTTTGCCCTCCACTTCTACGTTAATCATAGCTTCTTTTGTTGCATTCTTTACCATGCCCAATTCTGCATAAGGCATGAAGTATTGCTCAAAAGTTTTTTCTTCATTGGGTTGAATCCATGAAAAGTCAGGCTGATTATCCGTAAACATACCCGTCATCAATTCAATGTATGGTCCATCTTCATCTGTGAGGTTCCTATCCCAAGCCTGCCCAAAATCGCTATGTCCCCAAGTCCATTGTTTTTTCCCTGGCGAAACATGGTGGTTAGCCACATGCAGCAAACCCGCTTGTGTGTCATGCTCGTACCCTCCCATGAAATCATATTTAGATTGAATGGCCATGTAAGAAGTAGGAACAGGGATATTTTTATAACGAGAAATATCGGTACCGGGCGCATAATCTACCTTATAATAAGTGCCCGTGGCGATGGGAAAAGAAGATACATCCCTTTTGCCGTGATCGAATACGGCATATACATCAGGTGGAAAAACAGATTGATAATGATCGTTCACCTTAACGGCAGGGTTTGCCCACCAAAGGAATGTTTGCGGAAACAGGCTTCTATTAAACAACTTACCCTTTATTTCCAGATAAGCCTTACCGGGATATAAGGTAAAACCAGCCATCCCTTTGGTTCGAAACATCTGTTCTACCTCATTTACCCAGATGGTTTTACTGCCATCCTTATTTTCCTGAATGGTGAAATCTAACGGGCTATACGTGCTCGGACGGTGATGTTGAGGCCAGTTAAACTCAATGCCTCCAGAAATCCATGGTCCAGTCAGTCCTACCAAAGCAGGTTTAATTACTTGGTTATAATAGATAAAATGGCGTTCTTTCACCTTATCGTACGCCATTTGGATGCGCCCTCCCAACTCTGGCAACACCATTATCTTCAAATATTCATTCTCAATAAATACAGCTTGGTAGGTAACATCTGTCTTTTCGTCCAGAATCTTCTCTATCACGGGGTGAGGATATACAGCCCCACTACTTCCTTGATAAACCCTTTTCTCCAAGAAAATAGGATTCTTTTCAGCCTTCCCAACCCCATAAGTAGGGATAATAACCGACTCTACCCAAGCATTTACTGTACTCATAGTATTTATTTTTATCAATAATTCAATATTCCAACGATGATAATGACTATATATGTGCTGTCTATAAGTCATTTTGATTAGTTCTTCTTCATAATCTCCCCGTCATTGCGAATTTCTCATCTGGCGCACCAAAAAAAAATGTGAATGATGTTACCAATCACATCGAAAATCAAGATGATTGTCACGCTGAGCCTGTCGAAGCGCAAACAGTTTAAACCTATTATCCCTGTTTTGACAGGCTGCTAATGACATCTTTCAAAATCGCTTAGGTCTCCCCGTCATTGCGAGGCACGAAGCAACCCTTTTCAATACCCTTAAGCGTATTAATCCTAAAAAAGGTTGCTTCGTGCCTTACAATGACGCGAAGATTATGGAGAAGGACTAAGCGAAATGTCATTTTCAACAAACTTGAGGTTCTCTAATTAAGGCCTCAGGCTAACAGGCTGACTTTCGATGTGTCCTCTCTGAAATTTAAACCCCGTCTTTGTGAGGCATGAAGCAACCCTTTTCAATGAGTTTAAGCGTATTAATCTTAAAAAAAAGGTTGCTTCGTGCCTCGCAATGACGGCGAGACCTAAGCGACTTTAAAAGATGTATTAGCAGCTAATCAGGTTGATATTCTAGTTAGTCAGAATTGTTTTCCAGCCAACTAGAACTGTTTTCCAGCTAGCTAGAGTTGTTTTCCAGCTAACTAGAAATGTTTTCTAGCTAGCTGGAGTTCTTGTCTAGCTGGTCAGAAATGTTTTCTAACTGGTCAGAATTGTTTTCCAACTGGCTAGAAATGTTTTCTAGCTGGTAAGAATTGTTTTCTAACTAGTTGACCTAACTCCTAACTCATATCTCATATCTAATATCTCATATCTAGTGCGGACTAAACATCGCATCCATTTCTTCCAGAGAAGCGCCTTTTGTTTCCTTCACTTTTAGTTTTATAAACACAAAACCAATGGCACATATCACGGCATAGATGTAAAATGTTTTGTCCAACAGCTTTTCATATAAGATCGGGAAAGTGAATGTGAGGATAAAATAGGCTAACCACAAACTCAATACCGCAACAGTGGTAGCGGCAGAACGTACCTTGTTGGGGAATATTTCCGAAATAAGTACCCATGTTACGGGTGCCAATGATGTGCCATAGACTCCTATTGCCGCCAATAAAAACCACGAAACGTACGCCGACTTGGCACTGATGAGCACTGAAATGAGTACATATAATATGGATAGCCCCAAAGAACCAAATAGCATTAGTGGTTTGCGGCCAACCTTATCTACCAAAGCCATTGCCAATAGGGTGACACATAAGTTTACGGCGCCTATGAAAACGGTTTGTAATAGTTGGTCATCCTTAGAAGCACCAATGCTTTCGAAGATGGTGGCTGTGTAGTTGAACACCACATTTATTCCACAAAACTGTTGAAATACAGCCAAGCCAATGCCTATTAGAACAGCAGGTAGGAAGGCTTTCTCGAACAATGTTTGAAAAGAAATATTGGTATTATTGGTTACTGTTTTAGAAATGGAGGCGATGGTTTCCTTGGCATAATCTACGCCGCCAATCTTTTGCAAGATGGTTTCGGCAGCCGCAGTACGTCCTTTGCCCATCAGCCAACGAGGGCTTTCTGGTATAAAGAGTACGCCGAAAAAGAATAGGGAAGAAGGGATAAGCCCCAATCCAAACATCCAACGCCAAGCGTCATCGCCACTATTGCGCAGCGAATAATTGACGAGGTTAGTTACCAGAATACCGATGACGATGGTCAACTGATTGATAGCAACCATCCTTCCTCTCACGGATGCAGGGGCAATTTCGGCAATGTACATGGGCGATAACATAGAAGCCATCCCTACGCCGATACCTGCAAAAAAGCGGGAAACAATAAACAATTGTGTATTGGGAGAAGCTGCCATGGCAAAAGAAGAGAGTCCGAATATGGCAGCCGCAGTTAATAATCCTTTCTTTCTGCCAAACTTCTCCGATATATTTCCTGCTACCAAGCAACCAATGATGGCGCCCAATGCAAGACTACCCGTTGCGAAGCCTTCCCAATAAGCATCCAGCCCAAACTGTGTTTTTAGAAAAGGTAATGCCCCGGAGATTACGGCAAAGTCGAAGCCAAAGAGATAGCCTCCCATAGCCGAGATAAAAGAAATACCGATGATGTAAGCGTTTGATGTTTTTTTCATATTAGCAATCTGTTTGATTAAAAGGTTTTAAAGTTTATTTATTTACGACTAAATATTCAGCGATTAGTTTCTGAACCATTTACTAATCTCATTGGCCACTAACTGATGTCCAAGTTCGTTAGGATGGTTCTTTTGCGCCATATAACTAGCTATATCTGCCCCATTCTGTTTCAATGTTTTGAATACTTTATAGCTATCCACCAATCCAACATGGTACTCAAAAGCTAGATTTCTAATTAATTGTGCATAGCCTTCCAACGGAGCAGCATCACTTAATATATTTTCAGTGGTATCGGGAGTTGGGGTAAGTAATATTAGTTTACATCCAAATTTTAATGCCTCTTCAATCATTTTTCGCCATGCAGCCTCGGCTCGCTTCAACCCAATATTCCTGTCATTAAGGGCATAATCAATAAATAACAAATCAGGCTTCATTGGAAAAACATCAGAAACCATACGTTTTTCCCCTTTTTCGGATTGTTCTCCACCAATAGAAGTTGTTATTACATTAACCACAGCAAAAGGAAAACTATCTTTAATTGCTTTTAAAGTCAGATAAGGATAAGCTGCCAAAGTATTCACTTTTGGAGTGGCAAAATATCCTGAAGGCACACTATGACCATGAAAAACAATATTAATCGTTCTGTTCTTAGGCCATTTCTTTTTCATCTCTAACAAAAGAGGTTTCAAATAATTAGCACTATCAGCAGTTTGAGCAAAAAGCGCAGATGCAAAACTGATACACAGAAAGATTAAGCAGATTCTTTTCATATAATTATCGTTTACTAAAATGACAGCAAAAGTTTATTATTCTGATGCAAAACTGCCATAAATCCCCCATCTTTGAAATAGTAAAACTTACTAAAAACATAGATAATATTACGAAATGAAGGCAACGCATAAAAAAGAAGGTTTTCAAGGGCAGAAATCATACATCATGCCCACTTCTACACTAAAGAAAGCAATGAGTCATCCTTTGTGCAAGAGTCTTTACATAACCGACATTGGTTATTTTCCCAATGCCCAGTTTCATAGTCGGGAACGTAAGAAAGGCTGCAAGCAATTTATATTGATTTATTGTACAAAAGGGGAAGGGTGGTACTCGATTAATGAAAAAAAATATACTTTAAAAGCAAATCAACTGATGATATTACCCCCACAAAAGGCACACAAATATGGCGCGGACAACCATAATCCATGGTCAATATATTGGATACACTTTGCAGGAGACAACGCAGCAACCATTGTACATCATCTACAAAGAAATGGAGGGTACGAGGCTATAAACACAAAGCATACTGAAGAAAGGAATATACTCTTCGATAAACTATTTTCTTTATTGGAGATAGCCGATAACATGGATAATATGTTGGATGCTTATTTGTCGTTTCCTTATTACCTGATTAGTTTTCGGCAATCAGTTCTTAAAGAAAATAACTTGCAGAATGATTATAATCCCATCGACCAATCTATTGCTTTTATGAAAACAAAGTTGAACACTTCGGTGGCTTTAAAAGAGTTGGCTGACCATGTTTCTTTGTCTGTTTCGCATTATTCAACCTTGTTTCAACAGAAAACAAATAACTCACCCATCAATTATTTCTTGTTTCTTAAGATGCAATATGCCTGTCAATACCTAGAAAACACATCCTTATCCATCAAACAGATTGCTTCCGAAATTGGTTATGATGACCCCTTCCACTTTTCAAGAACCTTTAAAAATGTAATTGGTGTTTCTCCAAAAGGGTTTAGGGGGAGGTAGAGGAATGCAATATTTAAACCTTCAATATATTGGAGAATTGTTTAAGGATACAAGAATAAATAAACTATTCATAAATGCATTAGTCTGTAATGACTGAATTGTAATTCTCTATTTTAAATAAATATAACTGAATGACTTTACTACGATCTACCCTTGCTTTCTTACTATTAATTACCATTTGCTCAACTGCTTTTGCACAGAGAAAGAAAAATGTTTCTGTCGAGAAGGATATGGGAGCTTACCTGTTGGTGTATTTTAAGGATGATACCCATGGACTGTACATTGCGTTGAGCAAGGATGGTTATAGTTTTACAGACGTAAACAATGCCAAGCCAATCATTGCCGGAGATACAATTGCCGAACAAAAGGGTATCCGCGATCCATACATTCTTCGCGGCACCGATGGCATGTATTATATGGCATTGACAGATTTACATCTTTTCGCCCAAAAGCTAGGTTATAGAACAACAGAGTGGGAGCGAGATGGCAAGCAATACGGTTGGGGAAATAACCGTGGTTTGGTATTATTAAAATCTCCCGATTTGATTCATTGGTCGCACACTGTTTTACGTGTTGATCAAGCTTTTCCTGAGTTAGAAAATATTGGATGTGCATGGGCGCCCGAACTTATTTATGATGAGGTAAAGCATAAGATTATGATTTACTTTACCATGAGGATTGGCAATAAAAAAGAAAAAGTTTACTATGCCTACATGAATTCTGATTTTACTAAGCTGGAAACAATGCCCCAACCTCTATTCGAATATCCGAATGGCAAACCTTTTATTGATGGAGATATTACCAAAGTGGGCAACAAGTACCACCTGTTTTATTGTTCGCACGATGGTACAGCAGGCATAAAGCAGGCAGTGTCCGATTCTGTAGCAAGTGGTTATGTTTACGATTCTACTTGGTACGATCCAGAGCCAAGAGGTTGTGAGGCTCCCAATGTTTTTAAACGTATTGGTGAGGATAAATGGGTATTGGTATATGATATTTACGGCATCAAACCACACAATTTTGGCTTTAGTGAAACGTCCGATTTTATACACTTCAAAAACCTTGGACACTTTAATGAGGGTGTAATGAAGACTACTAATTTCTCTATCCCTAAGCATCCTTCTTTCATTCAAATAACTTCTAAAGAAGCAAAACGTATTGCCGAACATTGGGGATTGGATATGAAGTTTTAGGGGCTTCTAATTGATCGTAAAGAATCTATCATCAAGTTGGAGGTAAAGAAAGTAGAATTAACAGAAGTTGTACTAATGAATAATAAGGTTATTCTAAATTTTGTGTGAGAATATTGAGATTTGCATATGGAAATGTCAGCGGTATTACAGCATTTATTGCCCTTGGGAACTGATTGGGAGATTAAGGAAGTTGTTTTTGAAGAGCATCTTAAAAGGATAGATATAAAGGTT
>CANCVE010000024.1 GCA_947381435.1 Chitinophagaceae bacterium | reverse complement strand
GTTGTCTTTTTTTGCCATTTGAGTCTTGTATAAAAGGTTAATAAAAAGTTGTTTTAGGGTTTCATCGCCTCGTTCCGCTACGCTCCACTCAGCGATGAAACCCTAAAATTAATTACTACCAGTTTACACAAACTACTTTATACTCTCGTAAATCGGAAAAAGAGAGACTAGAGGTTGTTTTTTCTACGATAAGAAACATCGCTAATGCGCAAGTGATAAACTTATAGGTTTCAGCTCAAAACAAAAATGGCTGCCACGATTATCGTAGCAGCCATTTTTAATATGTTTTTCTTTTTAGTTTATCCTGATGGTGATGATTTGTTGGTTGGCATCCTTAGTTTTTAGTAAGATGGTAATGTTGTAACCCTTTCCATCATTTAGTAGTTTACCTGCCAAATACATGGTGCCATTCATGTCTCGCTGACTAAGTAGTTCGAATCCTTTAATGCTGTTTTCTCTAAAGAAACTCTGTAAAGCAATACCTGCCTGGTTCTTGCCAATGTTCTTTATCTCGCCTTTTTCGGGCAATTTCATATCTATAAAGTTATCAAAGTACCTGCTCACTACTTCTGCATTACCGTCTTTTAAGCCATTGATAATAGCAGATGAGTTATCGAAAAATGTAAACGAACTAAGCATTAATCCAAGCCCTATCGTAAGTAAAAAACTTTTCATCGTAATAAATTATAGCGTCAATTTAGCTAAAAACATGCCAACATATAGGTTTTTAACGCTATCGTTTTAGTTTAATTAGTTAAAACTCGTAGTTTTATCGCATGAGTAAGAAAGCAATATTAATAATTATGGATGGATGGGGTCTTGGTAAAAGCAAAACCTCAGACGCTATCCAAAATGCAAACGTTCCTTTCGTAACGTCTTTGTATAGTAAATACCCCAACAGTACGTTGGTTACCTGCGGTGAGGCAGTGGGATTACCTGATGGGCAAATGGGTAATAGTGAAGTAGGACACCTTAATTTAGGTGCGGGGCGGATAGTGTATCAGGAACTGCAGCGAATAAATGTAGCTATACGAACGGGAGAATTAGCATCAAATGAAACATTGTTGGCGTCTATAAAATATGCAAAAGATAATGGCAAACCCTTACACCTATTAGGTTTGGTGAGCGATGGCGGTGTGCACTCACACACTTCTCACGTGAAGGCTTTGGTGGATGTTTGTAAGGCACAAGGGCTTACAGAAGTTTATATTCATGCATTTACTGATGGTAGAGATTGCGATCCAAAGAGCGGACTAGGCTTTATCAAAGGTTTACAAGAACATCTTTCTACTTCGGTAGGAGAGATAGCTACTATCACTGGTCGTTATTATGCAATGGATAGGGATAAACGGTGGGAGCGTGTGAAGTTGGCTTACGATGTAATGGTAAATGGTGTAGGCGAAACTACTACTGATTTGATTGGAGCAATCGAAGCATCTTATGCTAATGGCGTAACTGATGAGTTCATTAAACCCATCATAAATGGCAATATCAAGGAAAACTGGAAGATAAAAGAAGGTGATGCCGCATTGTGTTTCAACTTCCGTACTGACCGTTGCCGCGAAATTACCCACGTACTAACACAAGAAGATCATGCAGATTTGGGCATGTATAAACTTAAATTGAATTACACAACCATTACCGAATACGATAAAACGTTTAAGGATGTGAATGTGATGTTTAAGAACGATAACCTTAATAATACTCTTGGCGAAGTGCTTGCTGCTAATGGGAAGAAGCAGATACGCATTGCCGAAACAGAGAAATACCCACACGTTACTTTCTTTTTTAGTGGTGGAAGGGAGAATGTTTTTGAAGGAGAATCGCGCATAATGGCTTCAAGTCCTAAGGTTGCCACTTACGATTTACAACCAGAAATGAGTGCCTTCGAATTGGCCGATAAGCTAGTTCCTGAGATAGAAAATGAGTCTGCTGATTTCATTTGTTTAAACTTTGCCAATGCAGATATGGTTGGTCACACCGGGGTTTTTAGTGCTGTGGTAAAGGCTGTAGAAACGGTAGATAAATGTGTAGAAAGAGTGGTTACGGCAGCGCTTAATCACGGCTATACTGTATTCCTAACGGCAGATCATGGTAATGCTGACTATATGGTTAATGATGATGGAAGCCCTAATACACAGCATTCGCTCAATTTGGTTCCGTTGTTTGTACTAGATAAAGAGTGGCATGGCACCGTAAAAGCAGGAAAGCTAGGCGATATTGCTCCATCAATTCTTTCGGTAATGGGCTTGCCAATTCCTAAGGAAATGACTGGTGATGTATTGGTTAGCTAGGAATATTTAACCACAAAGGTTTTTAACCACAAAGGACACTAAGGAAAAGAAACACAAGGAACACAAGGTTCTTTGTGACTACATTCTAATTTAGAAGAAGTTTTCTTGTACATCCTTGTGTTCCTTGTGAAAACCTTTGTGTCCTTTGTGGTTAATCTTCTTTGTGGTTAATCTTTTTTAGAATGAGTAAATGGGTGTTTTTATATCGTGATAGAATAAAAACACCCATTTGTATTCTTGCCCTTCCTGCCACCATTGCTGGCGCAGTTCCATACATTTCTTCCCGTCAAAATCATATTTAGCCACAAACTTACTCTTCATCTGTTGCAGTTGTGGGGCATCGTCGGCACCGAAGAACAAGGTGAAATCGCCTACTGTTATCCAGAATACCTGATGGAATGGACTATGTCCTGCTGTTATCTCATGTTTTATAAAGCCATCAATCACGCCATCGCCATCTAGCCAATGCACTTGCGGATTGTTTTCCAAAACCCCAATCTCTTCACTCATAAAAGAAGGAAACCCTGTTTCCATGGCAAAAGCAAACTCCTTTTTCTGTACATAATACGTGGCATTAGGAAAGGCAAGGCTATAATTGCCAATGTTATCTCTTTTGCTCACACCGCCCGCATGGTCTTTATGCAGGTGACTCATCAATACCTTAGTCACCTTTTCTGGGTCAATGCCGTTGCGGCGAAGGTTTAGGTGAATCTGCAATTGATTGTTCTGACTAAAGCCCAAACCTGTATCAATCAGCATTATATCTGTAGCCGTTTTAATGCAAAAGGGCTGCACTTCCACTAATAAGCTGCCAATGGGGCGTTGGTACAAGTCGTCGCTTTCCTGATTAAAAGGAACAAAAATCTTAGTCTTATCTATGGTAAAAGTTCCTTCGGATAGCGGTATTATTGTACAAACCCCGTCGCCCAAAACTATGCTTTCATCGTGTGCCTTATTTATATTCATGATTGTAAATGTTGTATTGGGGCAAATATATACGTTAGTTATTAGTCGAATGTAGAGAGTCGAAAGTCGTAAGATTAAAGTCGAAAGTTGATAGTCGAGAGTCATAAGTCAAAAGAAAAAGGCAGTAGAGAAGTTTTATCCTCTTACTGCCTCTTTTTATACTCTAACCAAACTCATAATTCATATCCAATAACTCCTATCTCCTAACCAATATCTCATATCTTAGGAGTAGCCGCCGCTGCTGCCTTTGCTTTTTCTGCTGCTGCTTTTCCTTCACGGATGGCAAGCATATCGGCATATTGTTTTCTGCTAGCATTTACTACTGCCAATACATCATTGTACTGAGGGGTGTTTACATTTTCAGCCATCGATAATACATACGAAGTGAAATTGCCGTAAACAAGAAACAAGTCCTTTCTAAGGGTTTTCATGCTATAAACCTCCGTATTTGCAATGCCCACCGTGCGCCCACTATACAAGGTTTTGAAGGCATCATTATCTGTTTTTAGGCGAAGAACATATTTGCCAATGCCCAAAAGCGTAACAAAAGGCGCATATTTGGTATTTGCCAAATCGTTTTCTAAATTGTCTATGCCATTACTTTCTGCCTCATAGTTAAGGTTTTGAAGATTGGTATAAGTATGTACCAATGTATGCAAGCTTGTAGCTGCCAGCACTTCAGTTTCTACATCCGAATAGCTTCCCAAATGGATGGCAGCTTTCAGCGCTCCAATAGATTTATCCCTCTTATTATCAGCCACAATCAGCTTGTCGGTTTCATCATTTTTTTGCACCTGCACCAAACCCTTATCATAATCAACCTCCTTGTTGCCAAGGCTGATTATAAAGTTTTTCACTACGGTATCAACAATCTCGCCCGCGGCGATGCTACCCATATCTTTTAGGTTACTTTTTACTAACTGACCAGCTTCAAGGTTGGTAAGCTTACTTAAATCTAAAGATGTTAATTCTTTTGCCATGGTAAAATTTTAAAAGGAAATAAAAAATACTTTCATTTAATAATCCTGCAATCTAACCCATTAAAAGTTAGCAATACTATATATTATTAGCACAGTTGAATTGCTAACCCTTGAAAGTCGCCGTCTAGGTATAAATGTGTTCACGGCAAGCTAGACGGCCGCCGTCTGAGTACAATTATGTTCGGGGGAGGCTAGACGGCGACCGTCTAGGTACAATTGGGTTCGTGGCAGACTAGACGGCTGCCTTCTGAGTACAATTGTGTTCACGGGAGGTCAGACGGCGACCGTTTGGATACAATTTATTATGTGGCTTACCAGACGGCGGCTTCTTGGTTAGCATTGCGACTATTATGTTGTCTGAATCAGGATTTATAGGATTAAAGGATAGGCAGGATTAATGAGCTAGCTAATCTTGCTAATCCTAATATCAATCTAATCCTGATTCAGACGCACTAACAAAATAAGCAGCCTACCCGCATTGTCATGCTGCAAGCATCTCTCTGCATATATTATGCTTGCTATTTGCATAAATTACCCTAAAGCAAGGTGAAGTTAAATGCCACTCAACTGTAATCTTGCATTACTAAAATTAAAAATTTCAATGTGAATATTCATAAAAAGAAAACATTCTTATTGCCCTTTGTCTTGTTGGGCTTCTCTACACTATCTCAAGCACAACAAAGTCCTGTGGCAGCAGGTGGCGATACCAAAGGAACAAATGGAACAGTTAGCTATTCAATTGGTCAACTAGTCGATGATACTTATTCGGATGGTAATAACACGGTTACACAAGGAGTTCAACAACCTTATGAAGTTTCTAACCCATTGCCCTTGCAGTTATTGTCTTTTACTGCATCGCTACAAGGCAACCAAGCATTGCTTACTTGGAAAACAACGCACGAACAAAATGTTCATCATTTTGAAGTAGAAAAGAAGGCCTCCGCTAGCAATAACTTTACTTTCTTAGCTTCTCTACCTGCTAAAGGAGGTAATGGCAATGAACTTTACAATTATAACGATAATCTAGTAACAGAAGGTGTTACGTATTACCGATTGAAAGAAGTGGATAATAACGGACTAGGCAAGTATTCGCAACTTGTTTTGGTAAATCTTCGCTCTGCCATTGCTACTACCTTAAAGGTATATCCTAACCCCGTAGTTACGCAAATGACCATCAACTTTAATGCTGCTGAAAACAAGACCTATCAATTACAATTGGTAGATGCTTTAGGTAGAACGGTGATAAATAAAACCGCTAGTTGCCAAGCAGGAAATAATACTATCAATTGGAATGTGGCACAGCTTGCGGCTGGAACATATACACTAAAGGCAGTAGGAATAGCTCCAATTAAAATAATCAAGAATAATTAATCAATAAACATCAAAAAGAAAAGTATGAAAAAAATTTATCTATCAATTATCGTTTTGCTTGCAGTAGCAACAGCCCAAGCGCAAGTGCCGCAAGCATTCAGTTATCAGGCAGTAATTAGAAATACCAGTAATGCTTTGGTAGCCAACCAACTAGTAAGTGAGCGGATTAGCTTGGTAAAAGATTCAGCTACTGGAACAGTTGTTTACAGTGAGTTGCAAAGTGTGAAGACCAATGCAAATGGATTGGTTAGTTTGCAGATTGGAACAGGTAGTGTATTGTCGGGTAGTTTTAGTAGCATTAACTGGGGTGCAAGTAACTATTTTATTAAGATAGAAACAGACCCTACTGGAGGTAATAAATACAGCATTAACACTACCACGCAACTATTGAGTGTGCCTTATGCATTGTATGCAGCAAACGGTGGTACGCCTGGCCAGCAGGGTATTCAAGGGCCAAAAGGCGATAGTGGTGCAAGAGGATTGCAAGGCATTCAGGGTATACAAGGATTGAAGGGAGATAAAGGCGACCAAGGAATACAGGGTATACAAGGATTAACTGGTGCTACAGGCGCGAAAGGTGATAGTGGTGCAAGAGGATTGCAAGGCATTCAGGGAATACAGGGATTAAAAGGGGCTACAGGTGCAAAGGGCGATAGTGGAGTGAGTGTGAGAAATACAGTAGTAATAGGCGACAGCTTATTTATAACACTAAGTACAGGACAGAAAGTTAATGCAGGTAATGTAAGAGGATTAAAAGGTGCTGGCTTTCAGAATGGAACAGCGTTAGGACAGATATTGTATTGGAATGGTGTTTCATGGGTAACTGTAAATCCGGGTATACAAAAACAATTTCTTACGATGTGTAATGGTCTGCCTACATGGACAACAAATGGACAATGCCCAGTGACTATTACTAAGTTAAATTGTGATAGTTCAGTTACTAAAGGAACTTTAACTACTGGAAAACCTTCTAGTAATGTAAGTATTACCATTCCCTACAAAGGTGGGAATGGAGAAACATACAGTACACAAATCATTTCCTCAACGGGAGTTTCAGGCTTGACAGCAACGTTAGCTGCCGGAACTTTAGCAAATGGTAACGGTAGTCTAATATATCAAATAAGCGGCACCCCGTCAAGTAGTGGAACGGCGAGTTTTTCAATCAGTCTTGGTGGGCAAAGTTGTTCAGTATCCATTAATGTTTCTCCTGTATTAACAACAGGGATTAGCTATGGAGGAGGCAAAATAATTTATATATTTCAATCTGGCGATGTAGGATATGTTAGTGGTGAAACTCATGGGTTTATAATAGCCGATAGCTGTATTACTGGAACAATTGCTAGATGCGGTACTTTTATGTCTACTTATGGATGTTCAGGCGTTTCTACAGGAACGTCTACAGCTTTTGGTTCTGGTATTTCAAACACTTCTCTTATTGCTTCCAAATGCGGGCCTGGAACTGCCGCTTATTTGTGCGATACATTAACCTTGAATGGATATACTGACTGGTTTTTGCCGAGTAAGGATGAGTTGACAAAAGTGTATCAAAATTTTACTTTAGTTGGAGGTGCATACCCATCAAATAGTGAAGGCGTTTGGAGTTCAAGTGAATCTGGTTCAGGGGCAGGATACGTTTGCAGTTTTGATGGTGGAGGTAATTGGGTTATTCTTCCAAAGAGTTATGGATTTTGTATTAAGGCATTGAGGAAATTTTAGTAGATCTTTGTTAATAAAGTAGTTTGGTTAAAAGCATAAACATGGAAGAAAGATTAATGTTAATTAGAAAACTTGCCTTGATAAACACTATCAGAGCTAATAATCAAATTGTTGGATGGAGTGACATTATACATTCATTTGATGAATTACAAGAATTAATTAGGCAGATTGAAAAGGGAGAAGTTGAAGTTACTCAAGTGCAATTAGAAGCATTTATGAATTTGTTGCCTGTTGTAACTGATGAGGATATAGAGGGGTTTATTAAAAAATAAAAAACAAAAGGAGGATAATTATTTTTGAACGTATTTCTGAAATTTATTAAATTATCATCATGACATTGGAAGAAATTAAAAAGTATTTTGTTAACAGGTGTTCTGAAATTGTATCATTATCCTTAAGAGGAGACCCTTGGGTGTTTTTATGTGGTGCAGCTATGATTGATTATCTAACAAATATGACTACAGGTAGCTCTACAAGAACAAAGTATATAAAGTTTATTAATGAACATTTAAGTGATGTCAATAATCAGTATAAAGATTTTCAGTACAAGGGTGGTTCAATAGATTTACCAACCCAAATGTATGTCATATTAAGATGTGGAATAGTTCATTCATTTTCTTTTGTGCCTAATCAACAAGGGGTAGCAAATGGTGGTAGAATTCGTTCAATATTGTTAGCACACGAATCAAACGGACACACCCATTTTGAAGCGTACACGAAAAACGGAATGGATTCAGTTGTATTTACAGCCGAACAATTTTCAAAAGATATAAAATCTGTAATTGAAGTTATTTTTAATAAAGCAAAAACAGATAGTCGACTTGAAAATGAAATAATAAATTATGTAACTAAGCATCCACCTATACTTGGACAATTTGAATAAATACATTATTAAGATGTCCACACTAGTTCCACACTTTAAAATCATTATATCACTATTCAGATGTCTATGAAAGGTGTAATATATAGTAGCTAAGAATAGGAAAAATAGTTTACAGACTTCCACGTTTATGTGCAGCTACCCCACTAGCGCATGAATGGTAAAGGTCGTAAGGTACTGCTCGAAAATCAGGGTTCTGGCATAAGGAAGGCTTCGCTTTAAGCGAAGCCTTCCTTAATAAAGTGCAGTTACTATACAAAGTTGGTAGCTGAACTTTTTGTTTATAATGAAGCAAAATGCTGCCAATTTGCTTTAGTGTTATTTAATTCCTTTACTTTGGTCAATTAATAATTGCAGCAATGAGTATTGGAAACAAGATAAAAAAGATACGAGAATTTAAGAACCTTACACAAGAACACGTAGCAAATAAACTAGGTGTAAGCCAAAGCAATTATGCCCGCATGGAGAAGGATGAAATAAAAGTAACCGATATACGCCTAAAACAAATTGCTGAAATACTACAGGTAACTGAAGAGGATATAAAAAATCTTGATGAAACTATTTTCTTTAACATAAACAATGGACCAAACTCTGCTGCCAATCAACACTGCACAGTAAACAACTACCACATAAGCCCCGAGATACAAAAGCTTTATGAAGACAAGATAAAACTACTAGAAGAAAAGATACAATGGCTGGAAGGGAGGGAGAAAGGAAATTGATATCTATAATGCCTAGTCCTTTTCTAACAACTAACCACTAATAACTAATAACTATCAAAAGGAAATAGATTGTTAAAAAAGGGTACAGTTGTTTTGCCTGACGCTATTGCAAATAAAATAACAAAGACAAATTTTTGCTTGTATTGAATATTTTACTGTAACATTGCAGCGGAAACAAGCTGAACAATGTTTTAGTATTCTCACTATCCCATCAGTTTCTCTCCTTCCAAATAGTTTCAAACAAATTTATTTCTAATTTATTTTAATACGTTAAAACTGTATTTAGTTACACCAAGCACCCCTAAAAGGCTTTTATAATAATTTTCTCTTTATGTACGATATTTTGCAATTGACTGAAATGCTGAACGCTCAACTTATTGAAATAGCAACAGCATTAAACCTTACCAATGTAAAAAAGCTGAACAAGCAAACTTTGATAAATAAAATCTTGGATGCACAACCTAAACCTGTTGTTGCTGAACCTGAGCCGGTAGAAGAAAAACGAAAACTGAGAACACGTAAACCTATTGGTGCTAAAAGCCCATTATCGGGTGATGTTCAAGAAATTGTTTTTGTAGAACCAGCTAAGTCTGAGCCTACACCTGTTGTAGAACCTGAACCTGCACCTGCAGTGCAATTGGAAATTCCAACTGCCCCTGTTGCAGAACCAGAAGAAAAAACTACTGAAAAAGCAAAGGCTCCTCGTAAGCGTAAGCCATTGAATGCAATACCAGATGCTGTAATTCCTGCTATCGAGGAAGATAAGCCTACGGTGGAGCAAAAAGTAGAAGAGAAATCACCCACTAAAAAAGATAAGGAAGCCGCAGAGGAAGAAGAATACGACTACTCTGATTTGGAACTTGGTGAAGGAATAGACCCTGCTCAGAAAAGCCTTGCAGAATTACTATTGCAAGCAACGGAGCATCTAAGTAATATGATAGAAATTCCTAAACTTAATCTTCCTCAATTGAGTGCAGACGATGTGGATGATGAAACTGAGGATGATGAAGATGAAGAAGAAGAGGAGGAAGAGGTTATAGAAAATAGTGTAAACGTAAATACAATTGAGCCTGTAGAGCGTGTTGCTACTAAACCTTCTTACAATAAAAAAGAACCTGTATTTAATATAGAGTTTGATGGTATCATTACAGGTGAAGGTGTATTGGAAATGATGGTTGATGGATATGGTTTCCTTCGTTCATCGGATTATAATTACCTTACTTCCCCGGATGATGTTTATGTTTCTCCAAGCCAAATAAAACTATTCGGTCTTAAAACAGGTGATACCGTAAATGGTACTGTACGTCCTCCAAAGGAAGGCGAAAAGTATTTTGCTTTATTAAAAGTAGACGGCATAAACGGTAAAAGACCAGATGAAGTGAGAGATCGTGTTCCTTTCGATTATCTTACTCCATTATTTCCATTCGAAAAACTGAACCTATTTACAGCGTCAAATAACTATAGTACACGTATCATTGATTTGTTTACTCCAATAGGTAAAGGTCAGCGCGGACTAATTGTAGCCCAACCAAAAGTGGGTAAAACAATGCTATTGAAAGAGGTAGCAAACGCCATTGCTGCTAATCATCCGGAGTGTTACTTAATGGTGGTTTTGATAGATGAAAGACCAGAGGAAGTAACAGATATGGAACGTAGCGTAAACGCTGAAGTTATTGCTAGTACGTTTGACGAACCTGCTGAAAAGCACGTAAAAGTATCGGCAATGGCTTTGCAAAAAGCTAAAAGACTAGTAGAGTGTGGTCATGATGTGGTAATACTATTAGATAGTATCACGCGTTTGGCAAGGGCTTACAATACGGTAGCACCTGCTAGTGGTAAGGTATTGAGTGGTGGTGTGGAAGCCAATGCAATGCAAAAGCCGAAACAGTTTTTTGGTGCTGCCCGTAAAATAGAAAATGGAGGTTCCTTAACAATTCTTGCTACTGCCTTGATAGAAACAGGTAGTAAGATGGATGAAGTGATATTTGAAGAGTTTAAGGGTACAGGTAACATGGAATTGGTACTTGATAGAAGATTGGGTAACCGCCGTATTTTCCCTGCTATTGACTTAGTTGGATCTAGTACCAGACGTGATGACTTATTGCTTGATAAAGATGTATTGGCTAGAATGAACATCTTGCGTTTATTCTTGAATGACATGAATACGGAGGAAGCAATGAACGAATTGTTGAAACGTATGCGTGGTACAAGAAGCAATGAAGAGTTTTTGGCAAGTATGAATAGATAATTATAAAGGTCTACTGATCAATTAATAGTAAACAGCCGACATATCGTAAAGATGTGGCGGCTGTTTTGTTTTGATTATTACGATAATTAAAGTACTCACTTTGGATGTATAAGTGTTTGTCAATTTGTTAATCTTCATAATAATAATTTGGAAGGAATTAAGGTGAAAAGTTGCATTATGATTATTTTGAATAATTATAGTTACTAAAATGTCTTCTTAATTGGCAAAAAGTAGTTGCAAGAAGAGTCTATAGTTTCTTTTTTAAAATGGGAAAAGTTGTAAATCCACTTTTTGAGTAATGAAAAGAGATGTTTTTTAAGAAATTTTCAATAAAAGCAGGTTATAATGCAACAAAGTTTTTTTTTAACCATTGCATTTTAATCAAAAACTATATTTTTGCACCCGTAACTAAAAAAAATTACTACAATGTCAGACATCGCAACTAAAGTAAAGAAAATTATCGTAGACAAATTAGGTGTAGACGAAGCAGAGGTAACTAACGAAGCCTCTTTCACTAATGATCTAGGTGCAGATTCTTTAGATACCGTTGAATTAATCATGGAATTTGAAAAAGAATTTAATATTTCAATTCCAGATGAGCAAGCAGAAACCATCACTACAGTTGGTCAAGCAGTTACATACCTAGAAGAAAACGCTAAGTAAGTGACTATCTCACAAGAAATATTACAATCCGCCAGTTTTGAGGCTCACGCTTTCAAATCGGCGGATTTTCACTTAAAAGGGTTTAAAGCTGTATGGAATTAAAACGAGTAGTAGTAACAGGCATAGGTGCTTTGACGCCTATAGGCAATAACTTGGATGAATATTGGGAAAGTTTGGTAAACGGAGTATCGGGTGCTGACATCATTACAAATTTTGATGCATCTAAATTCAAAAGCCGATTTGCTTGCGAAATAAAAGGATTCGACCCTCTAACTTCCATGAACAGTAAGGAGGCAAGAAAATTAGACCGATTTGCCCAAATAGCCGTTGCTGCAAGCGATATGGCTGTTGCTGATGCTAATATTAATAAAGACAACGTAGACATAGATAGGGTAGGTGTCATTTTTGCAAGTGGCATTGGTGGTTTAATTACCTTTCAAGAAGAGGTAACCAACTTTGCTAAAGGAGATGGTACCCCAAGATTCAACCCATTTTTCATTCCTAAGATGATATTGGATATAGCTGCTGGTCAGATTTCTATGAAACATGGTTTTCGTGGACCTAACTATGCAGTTGTTAGTGCTTGTGCAAGTAGTACAAATGCTATAATTTCTGCTTTTGATACTATCAGGATTGGTAAAGCAGATATTGTTTTGACAGGAGGCTCTGAAGCTGTAATTAGCGAAGCGGGTGTCGGTGGTTTCAATGCTATGAAAGCGATGAGCGAGCGCAATGATGATCCTAAAACAGCTAGCCGTCCTTACGATAAGGATCGTGATGGTTTTGTAATGGGTGAAGCAGCGGGTGTTTTGATTTTGGAAGAATACGAACATGCTATTAAGCGTGGTGCAAAAATATATTGCGAGATAGCTGGTGGTGGTGCTACTGCCGATGCCTATCATCTTACTGCTCCACATCCAGATGGATTGGGCGCTAAAAATGTAATGTTTGCAGCATTGGCAGATGCAGGAATGAAGCCAGAAGATATTGATTACATCAATACTCATGGAACCTCTACCCCAATAGGAGACGTTGCTGAGGCTAAAGCAATCACACAGGTTTTTGGCGAGCATGCCTATAATTTAAATATCAGTAGTACAAAGTCTATGACTGGTCACTGTTTAGGAGCTGCTGGTGTAGTTGAAGCTATAGCTTGTATTAAAAGTGTTATTCATGACATCGTTCCACCAACGATAAATCATTTTACTGATGATCCTGCTTTAGATCCTAAACTAAACTTTACGTTCAATAAAGCACAAAAAAGAGTTGTAAATGCAGCATTGAGCAACACTTTTGGCTTTGGCGGTCATAATGCTTGTGTTATAGTTAAAAAATATATCCCATAATTGTAACGTGCAAGTAAAAGACCTTTTTTTCAGCAAAAAAAATTCAGCAGACAAAGCCTTTAAAAAAAGTATTGCCAATATAATAGGCATAAAGCCGGATAACTTATTAATCTATACAACTGCTCTTAGTCATAGGAGTGTTAAAGATTCGGCTGATGAAAACAACGAACGTTTAGAATACTTGGGAGATGCTATTTTGAGTGCAATTGTAGCCGACTATCTATTTAAACGTTATCCATACAAGGGCGAAGGTTTTTTGACCGAGATGAGAAGCAAGATGGTCAATAGGCAGCAACTGAATGATATTGCCATTAAAATGGGGTTTAAAAAGATTGCTCTGTTCAATAAACTAGATAATGCCTTAAAAAATAGTCAGATATTCGGCAACACATTAGAAGCGATTGTTGGTGCTGTTTATCTAGATAAGGGATACAAAAAAACACAGAGTTGGGTATTGAAGCAAATCATCATTCCGCACATGTTTGTTGATGATTTAGAATTAATAGATATTAACCTAAAAAACAAATTGATTGGTTGGGCCAGTAAAAACAATAAGGTATTAACATTCAATTTAAATGAAGAAAAACTAGAAGGTAGCAGAAGGGTTTTTATTATTAATACTGTTCTTGACGGTGAAATACTCTCGGAAGGAAAGGGTTTCAATAAAAAAGATGCTAGTCAAGCTGCCGCTATTGCTGCCGTAGAAAAACTTGGTATATCCTAATAATTCTACTTTCTTCAAACTATTTCACTTTAACATCCCACCATTTTTAGTAAACCAAATTTACTTTTATTAAGTTTATTAATCAAAATATAACCGCTATTACTAGCTAATTTTCAAATTGCAATAAGGGTTTTAAGTGAACAAATAAAAAAAATATTTGGAAACTATCTTTTATTTTCTATTATTGCATCCCTTACGATTGTAGGTTTTAAAGTTTAAATGAATGAGTACAAGACAATTATATACACTTGAGTTTCCAGTTAGATGTTCTCCAATGATTTTGTGGGACTTTTTAAGTACACCTGCTGGTTTACAAGAATGGTTTGCAGATAAAGTAGATGAGTGGGAAGGCGTTTTTAGCTTCTCTTGGGGCGGTAACCCTCCAGATAAAGCACAAATTGTGGATTCTGACGAAGACGTGTTCATTCGCTACAGGTGGTTGCAGTTCGATAAATCGGAATACTTAGAGTTTAGAATCATGCAAACAGAAATTTCTAATCAAACAGTTTTGATGATTAGTGATTTTGCTGAGAAAAATGAAATCAAAGACCAAACCCAATTGTGGAAGTATCAAGTAAAAGAACTTTTCCATAGGTTAGGTGCTTAATTATTTTAAGTAATAAGTTGGTTAATAATTGTCCCACTCTTGCAGTGGGATTTTTTTTGCCCTCGAAAGCTTTACTTTTGGCACGTTCATTCATTAGATAGCAGGTGATAAAGAAGTTAGATATTTTAATTGTCAAGTCGTTCATAGGTCCATTCTTGGCAACATTTCTAATTGCATTATTTGTACTTATCATGCAGTTCTTTTGGCTTTATATTGATGATTTGGTGGGTAAAGGGCTAGATTTCCTAGTAATCTTACAACTTATAGTTTATGTAGCTGCAAACGTAATTCCGTTGGCACTTCCCATTGCGTTATTGCTTTCGTCCATAATGACTTTCGGTAACCTCGGAGAAACTTTCGAAATTGTAGCCATCAAATCTGCAGGTATTCCGTTACTCCGTTTCATGCAACCATTGCTAATTGTAACCATATTGATCAGTGGTGTTGCCTTTCTTTTTTCAAATAATATCATTCCTGTTGCACAACTTAGGCTTGCCACTATTAAATATAATATCATCGTTTCAAAGCCATCTTTCGATATTAAAGAAGGCGTGTTTTATGATAAGATAGAAGGTTATGTAATTAAACTGGGCAAGAAAGACAAGGACGATAGTACGATTCATGACATTGTTATCTACGAAAAAAACTATAATCTACAAGACAATCTCCTGATTGCGCAGGACGGCATCATGCGCGTAACCCCCGATAAACAATTTTTGGAGTTTGTGCTAAACAATGGAGTGCGCTACACGGAGAAAGGGATGCGAGTAAATACAAACACCGAATTTGTACGTCTTGGTTTTAAACGATATTCTAAAATGTTCGACCTGAAAAGTTTTGGGATGAATAAAACAACCGACAGCGCCTTTAAATATGACCCTAAAATGCTTAGTATAAGGCAGCTTAATAGTATGATTGATTCACTTCATAAAGAGGATAGCTTTTATGTAAAGCGATATGCTATGGAAGTGCATCCTTACTTGAACTTTACTAAATTTAGCGATACAGGTTGGGTTAAATCGGTGCCAATAAAAGCCAAGAAATCATTTGCTGCTCAGATTCCTGATTCTATTAAAAGGTTTATTTACGATCGGAGCATTGCCCAAATTAATAATGTAAAAAATAGTATTACCCTTATCAAAGAAGATAGTAAACATAAACAAGACATTCTTGGCTCTCACAAAATAGAATGGCATCGGAAGTTCACCTTGTCTGTGGCCTGTTTGGTACTTTTTTTAATAGGGGCTCCATTAGGTGCCATCATCCGTAAGGGTGGTTTGGGCGCTCCGTTGGTGTTTGCCATCGGCTTTTTTGTGGTGTTTCATTTGCTGAATACTTTTGGCGAACGGTTGGCGCACGAGGGCGTTTTAAATGTATTTGTGGGTATGTGGCTTTCCACTATTATCCTTATTCCGGTTGGTGTATTTCTTACTTATAAAGCGATGGACGATTCGCAATTGTTTAATCAGGAGGCCTATTACCGAGTTTTTTCGAAGGTGAAAACATTTGTTACTACCTTTCGTTTTTCACGTTTTACTCAAAAAGTTTAACCACAAAGGACACTAGGAAAAAAACACAAGGCACACAAAGTTTTATGTGTAATATTATTTATTAATCTTAGTGTTCCTTGTTGAAAACCTTTGTGTACTTTGTGGTGAAATTTCATAAAATAAAATTAAATAAAATGACAATGAAAAACACAAGTCGCAGGGCGTTCATTACTGATGCTGCAAAAACTACTGCGGCCATTGCTTTGTCTGCCACCGTTTTGCCTGCTTTTGCCAATAGGAACAACGATAAAAACAGTGGTTCCATTCCTTATAAGCAGCGTCCGTTGTTGTACGGATATGCTGATCTGGAGATTGCTATCGATGCAATGACTATGGAAATTCATTACACAAAGCACGCTGCTGCTTATGCCAAGAATTTAGGCGAGGCTGTGGTTGCTGAGAAAGTGGATATTAATTCCGTTTCATTAGAAAGTTTATTGGGTAATATTTCTAAGTATTCTGCCAAGATGCGCAATAATGGAGGTGGACATTATAACCATGAATTGTTTTGGCAGAGCCTAACGCCTAAGTCTTCTCAGAGGCCCGAAGGCAAGTTATTGGCACAGATAGAAAAAGATTTTGGCTCGTTCGATGCCTTCAAAACCAAGTTTGCCGATGCTGGTAAAACTCGTTTTGGAAGTGGATGGGCATGGTTAGTTTTAGATAAAAACAATAAATTAGTAATAGGTTCTACGCCAAACCAAGATAATCCATTGATGGATGTGAGCGAGCTAAAAGGCACGCCACTATTGGGATTGGATGTTTGGGAACATGCGTATTACCTCAAATATCAAAACAAACGCCCCGATTACATCAACGCTTTCTGGAGCATTGTAAACTGGGAAGTAGTAGCAAAAAGACTTGAACAGTAGTTGTTAGTTATTAGTGATTAGTTGTTAGATTAATACTAATCACTAACAACTAATCACTAATAACTAACAACTGACATGGATTATTTCCTCATCTACAAACCTTATCTGGTGCTTTCGCAGTTTTCGGCGATGGATGGAAAGCAGACACTTGCCGACTATTTTAAGGTACCAAAAGATGTTTATCCCGTAGGAAGATTGGATTATGATAGTGAGGGATTATTGATTTTGACCAACGATAAACAACTGAATAACCGCCTTTTAAATCCACTTTTTGCTCACGAAAGAGAATATTGGGTGCAGGTAGATGGAGCAATAACACCCGAAGCAGTTACTCAATTGCAAAAAGGAACTTCCATCAATATTGATGGAAAACTATACCGAACCAGACCTTGCAAGGCAATGCTTTTTGCCGAGACGCCCATCGTTCCAGAAAGAAATCCTCCCATTCGTTTTAGGAAAGAAATACCTGCGCCATGGTTACAACTCGCTTTAAAAGAAGGGAAAAACAGGCAAGTACGCAAGATGACCGCCTCAGTTGGTTATCCTACTTTGCGATTGATTAGATACCGTATTGAAAAGCTAACCATTGATGCTTTGCAGCCTGGCGAGATGATTTCCATCGATCAAAAGGACATTTATAAGCTATTATTCGGATAAGCAATGCTGCTTATATTCATGTTTATAGCGGTTTATGGCTAATTGATTCAATTGAATCGAAGAAAGAATCAGTTGAGTGGAAAGATGATTCAATTGAATGTAAAAAAGAATCAGTTGAATGGAAAGATGATTCAGTTGGTTCATTGAAAGATTCAGTTGAATAGAAAGATGATTCAGATGGTTCAAAGAAAGATTCAGTTGAATGGAAACATGATTCAAGTGAATAAATGGGCGATTTAAGCCATAATAGGTATTACTAAGTACATACTCCCATTGAAAAAGTCGTCTGAACTAACGACTTCCGTTCATTCCGTTCCTACCTCCTATCTTATCATAAACCCATCCGCATCTTTCAAAAAAGGGATTTGTTTCCGGATGGTTTCTAGCGGTTCTTTCTCCAAAACGATGGTATAAACTGCCTCCTCATGCGCTTTGGTGTACAGTATTTCTCCCAGCGGATTAATCACCATACTATCGCCGCTATGGTAAATATTATTGCCATCGTTGCCCACACGGTTTACGCCCACCACATAGCATTGGTTTTCTATTGCCCTAGCCGCCAGCAGTGTTTTCCAAGCATGATTCCTCCTTTCTGGCCAGTTGGCAACATACAAAAGGATGTCATATTCTGACTCTCCGCCATTGGTTTGTTGCCTTGCCCACACAGGAAACCTCAGGTCGAAACATATTTGTAAGTTTATTTTCCAGCCCTTTACTTGTGCTATCAATCGCTTATTTCCTGCTGTGTAATGCCCATCCTCACCAGCAAATCCAAACAAATGCCGCTTATCATAATAACTGCATTGCCCATTGGGTAGCATCCAAATCAACCTATTAAAATATTTCCCTTCCTCCTTTATCGCAAGGCTTCCTGTAAGGATGACATTCTTGGTTGCCGCTATCCTTTTCATCCATGCAACTGCCTTACCGTCCATGGTTTCTGCCACTTTTTCTGGGTTCATGCTAAAGCCGGTACTAAACATTTCGGGTAGCACAATCAATTCCGTTCTTCCGGCAATGGCGTTTATCTTTTTTTCTATTTGAACAAGATTGGCATCTATATTTTCCCAAACCAAATCTGTTTGTATAAGTGTGATGGAGAGTGACATTCTTTAATGGTTAGTTATTAATGATTAGTTATAAGTCGAGAGACTTAGTTATCAATTAATGATTTTGTTTTGCCATTTCCAATACAGCAAGGGCCGCGTTTTTTGATACGGAAGGAAAGTCGTCCAAAAATTCACTCAGTGGTTCGCCGCCTTCTATGTAGTCAAAGAGGTTTTGCACAGGCACTCTAGTTCCTGCAAATACAGGTGTTCCGCTCATTATTTCTGGGTCAATGCGAACTTGTCTGTACAGCATAAATGTCAATTTTATTTCAACCGAAGTTATTTGATTTATTATTAACTCCCCAAACCAAATCTGTTTGTATAAGTGTGATGGGGAGTGACATGCTTTTAGTTGTTAGTTTTTAGTGGTTAGTGATAAGTTGAAAGTCAAGAGTTGAAAATTTTGAACTTAAAGGATGTTTCAATACTATTATTTACCTTTCTTAAAAACGTATCCAATTGTAAATGAGAGCAACTCATTTTTAACATCATAGACATTGTCGTTTGCAATATTTGTAAATCCAGTTTGATAACGAGCCGAGATGTTGAATCTAAAAGGGAAATCATATTCAGCACCAATCACACCTGCTACTTCGGTTCCGCTCATACTACTTTTATAATCTTTTGGTCCATAGTAATTTAGTTTTGCAGAAAGCAAATATCCAATTTGTGGCCCTGCCATTAATGAAAGTGCAGTTTTCGGAATAGTGTATTTTACCATAACAGGGATACTTAGATAAGCTAAATTAAGTTTATCTCCATAAGCAAATCCGAATAATGCACCTGTATAATATGGTGGATTGTACGAAGAAGTAGAATACTTGGACTTAGTCCCCATTTCAGAATACAACAATTCAGACTGAATGGACAGCCGCTTATAAATAGGTATTGAAACATAAAAGCCACCAACCTTGGATATTATTGGATTGTACTCGTTACTAATGTAACCAAATTGAGTTTCTTTAATAGTAGAAATATTGAACCCACCTTTTATGCCAAAAGTTATTCTATCTAAAGAATTTTGAGCAGAAATATTAGTGAAAATTGTTCCCAAAAGGAAAAGGATAATAAGTTTTTGTTTCATAAATAAGTTTTGTAGGCAATAATAAAAGAAATAAACCACTTTTCTTTCCTCCTCTTCCAAAAGTAATTTTCTTTTAATCAGATAATAAGGAAACTTCCTGCCTATTTATTGCCGCTTTTATTCAAAAGGTTGCCGTTTTTGCCTCATAAACGGCAACCTACCCACCTCTCCATTGCCGTTTATGGCCCAGAAACGGCAACCTACCCACCTCTTCATTGCCGTTTCTATCTCATAAACGGCAACCTACCCACCTCTCGATTGCTGTTTATGGCTCAGAAACGGCAATCTTTTAGAAGAAAACAGTTCGGAACTAATCCTTTCCTCCCCTTATTTCCTCAATAGCAGCAGCAATTAGATGCTGCTCAAACCCTTTCTGCAACAGGTATGCGGTGGTTTTTGCCCGCCTGTTCAGGTATTGCTCTCCTTTTAGGCTTTCCCATTTCTTGGTGGCAACGGATTGTAGGGTTTTCAAATAAGTTTCTTCGTCTATTTCTTTAAGGGCAAGCGTTATGCAAAAATTACTCACGCCCTTTTGTTTCAAATCGTACTTTATCTTCACCCTTCCCCATTGTTTCATCCTGAATTTTCCTCCTGCAAAAGCAATGGAAAATCGCTCTTCGTTCAAAAAGTTCTCTTCTATCAGGTTGGTCAATATTATCTCCACATCTTTTTTGTATAGTCCATAGCCATACAATTTCTCCGTCACCTCCCTATGGCACCGCTCCTGATAGGCACAATATTGTTTTATTTTCTGAAATGCCTGATCGGGCGTTAAACTCTTTTTAGAATACATAGTAAGAATAATTTACCACAAAGGCCACAAAGGAAAAAACACAAAGTACACAAGGGAAAAGACAACAAAGAAACACAAGATTACATTTTTCATATTCTTTACTTAGTGTTCCTTGTGCAAAATCTTTGTGTCCTTTGTGGTTAAGTCCTTGTTATATCCACATTATAACAACATTGAGCCTTCAAAAGTGTATCTAAAACAACTATGTTCCGCTAATATTGAATATTTACAGTAGGTTTGTCGCTTATAATATTGTAGATATGAAGTTTATAGTTTCCTCCTCCTCGTTGTTAAAGCACCTCCAACAGATTAATGGTGTTATTAATGCCAATACGGTACTGCCTATTTTAGAAGATTTCTTGTTTGAAATAGAAAATAAGAAGCTGAACATTGTTGCCACCGACCTAGAAACGGTGATGCGTGTGCAGATGGATGTAGAAAGTAAGGCCGATGGAAAGGTTTGTATTCCTGCCAAGATATTGATTGATACACTGAAAAATATTGCTGACCAACCGCTTACTTTTAGCATTGATGCTAACTTTTCGGTAGAAATTACCAGCGATAATGGTAAGTATAAGGTGCCTGGCGAAAACCCGGATAACTTCCCTAAGGAACCATCAAGCGATGATACCACTGGTTTCCCGATGGTGAGCAGTGCGTTGATAACGGGTATCAATAAAACATTGTTTGCGGTAAGTAGCGATGATTTGAGACCTGCCATGACGGGTGTTTTCTTTGAATTGAATCCTGAGTTTGTACAGTTTGTTGCTACCGATGCACACCGTTTGGTTCGTTATAAAAGAACGGATACCAAGGCAACAAAAGCAGATAGTTTCATCGTTCCAAAGAAGCCTTTGAACCTGTTGCGCAATGCCTTGCCAGATAATGATGATGAAATAATTATCAGCTACAACAGCAATCACCTTTTTGTTAGTCATGGCGACATCCAAATGATTTGCCGATTGATAGATGCTCGTTTCCCAGATTATAAAGTGGTTATACCTAGCGATAATCCTTATAAATTGGTAGTTAATAAGGCAGACTTCCAAAGTGCCTTACGCCGTGTAAGCATCTTTAGTAATAAGAGCACCAATCAGGTGGCTCTAAATATTACTGGAAGCGAATTGCAAATGGCGGCACAGGATATAGATTTTAACTTTGAAGGTAACGAGCGCATGAATTGCCAATATGATGGCGAGGATTTGCAGATTGCTTTTAACGCTAAGTTTTTGATAGAAATGCTGAATGCGGCAGATACTACCGAAGTCAGAATGGAATTATCTACTTCTACCAAAGCCGGTTTGATAAAACCATCCGAACAAGCAGAAGGCGAAGACTTATTGATGTTGGTAATGCCTTTGATGTTGAATAATTAAGCGTAGAAAGTTTTACGTAATAAGTATTACGTTTTAAGTTATGATACTTTTAAGAATCTCGGTTATTTAGATAGCCGGGATTTTTTGTTTTCTAGCATACCTTGTCATATAACCTTATAATTCCACGGCAAAAAACCTTTTCTTTTGACAGATTCCAACCCCTCTACTTGCCATCATGGCAGAAAATGTAGTGATGGTATTGTGTTTGATTGCTGTCGCTTAACTTTTTATAAAAGAATTAAAAAACAAATTTTTACATTATGCAAAAAGGACAAATAAGGGTAAACACGGAGAACATATTTCCGATCATCAAGAAGTTTTTGTACAGCGACCACGAGATTTTTTTGAGAGAATTGGTGAGTAATGCTGTTGATGCCTCGCAGAAGGTAAAGACATTATCTAGTATCGGCGAAGCAAAAGGTGACTTAGGCGAGTTGAGGATAGATGTGATATTGGATACCAAAGAAAAAACCATTACCGTTCAGGATAAGGGTGTTGGTATGAGCAAAGAAGAGGTTGATAAATACCTAAACCAAGTAGCCTTTAGTGGCGCAGAAGAGTTTTTGACGAAATATAAGGATGCTAATATTATCGGTCACTTTGGTCTAGGCTTTTATAGCTCTTTTATGGTGAGCGAAAAGGTTGAAGTACTTTCTCAATCGTACAAAGAAGAAGCTCCTAGTGTTTTTTGGAGTTGTGATGGTAGTCCGGAATTTGAATTATACGAAGTAGAGAAAAAAGAACGTGGTACCAAGATTATCATGTATGTAAACGAGGAAAGCAGTGAGTTTTTAGATGCTTATCGCTTGAAAGGAATCCTTGAAAAGTTCTGTAAATTCTTACCAGTACCAATCTTCTTCAGTGAAGCTGGAGCAAAAGAAGAGGATGTAAAACAAATTAATAATCCTAATCCTATTTGGACTAAGAAACCAAGTGAATTGTCTGATGATGATTACAGGAATTTTTACAAAGAATTGTATCCAATGGGCGAAACACCATTGTTTTGGATTCATTTGAATGTAGATTATCCATTTAACCTTACCGGTATATTGTATTTCCCTAAAATTAAACAGAGCTACGAAATACAAAAGGATAAGATTCAATTGTACAGCAACCAAGTATTTGTAACGGATGAAGTAAAAGACATAGTTCCAGAATTCTTGATGTTGTTGCATGGCGTTATTGATAGTCCGGATATTCCTTTAAACGTTAGCCGTAGTTATTTGCAAGGCGATCCAAACGTTAGGAAGATAAATAGCCACATCACTAAGAAAGTAGCTGACAAGCTAGATGAAATATTTAGAAACGATCGTGAATCTTTCCAAGATAAATGGGAAAGCCTTGGTTTGTTTGTTAAATATGGCATGATGACAGATGATAAGTTCCTTGAAAAGGCAAACAAATTCTTAGTATTAGAAGATGCTACTTCTCCTAAAACTGTTACTGATGCTGATGGTCTAGTTACAACATCTAAAGTTTTCTATACGGTAGAAGAGTATAAGACTGCTACCGAAGCGCTACAAAAAAACAAGGAAGGCAAGTATGTTATTCTTTATACAACAGACCCAATCCATCAGGATGTTTACATACAAGCTGCCTTGAATAAAGGATATATTGTTATCAAGTCTGAAACAATGGTAGATGCAGCTTTTATTAACCACATGGAAATGAAGTGGGAGAATGTAAGTTTTGTAAGGGTGGATGCAGATATAGTAGACAACCTTATAGACAAGCAAGAAAACAATACCAGCATTTTAAATAAGGACGAAGAAGAAACTTTAAAGAAGTTATTCGAAATCCCTGCAAATAATTTGCACCTTACTGTAGAAGTGAAAGGATTGATTAATAACAATGCCCCTGTGGTTGCAACCCGTCCGGAATTTATGAGAAGGATGAAGGATATGGGGGCTGTTAGTGGTGGAATGGGAGCCTTCTATGCGCAAATGCCAGATGAAGTTACTCTGACAGTAAATGGTAATCACCCTATTTATCAAACTCTCCTTAAGGAAAGTGATATTGATAAACAAGGTAAGCAAGTAAGAAACTTGGCAGATCTTGCTTTGCTTTCTCAAGGTTTATTGAAAGGAAGCGATTTAACCAATTTCATCAGCAGAAGTGTTGAATTGTTGAATTATAATTAAGTTAAACGTTCTGAATTATGAAAAGGCTGGCCAATTTGGTCAGCCTTTTTTTGTTAAAATAATCAGATATAAATCTCCAAACTACAACTATACTATCTTTTGTGTATTTTTATCAGATTAAAATGATTAATAAAGTAAAAAATGAAACCTTTAGTAGAAAAATTACCTTTAGCTGATGATAATTCTTTTGTTGCCAATATTCATACAACGCCAAAATTTGAAGTGCCTTGGCATCAGCATATTGAGTATGAATTAATCTTGTTCATAAAGGGTGCAGGCCATAGTTATATTGGTAATTATGTGGGAGAGTTTGTGGAAGAGGATATTTTCTTTTTAGGCAGTAATCTACCGCATACTTTTCAAAAAACAACGCCAGATTTAATAACTAGTGCTATCGTTATTCATTTTAAAGAAGATTTTTGGGGCGATGCTTTCTTGGCACTTCCAGAATTGAAACAGATAAATAAGCTGTTTGAAAAGTCGGTTCAAGGGTTATATTTAGAAGGAACTACCAAGATTGAGCTAGGTAAAATAATAAGAAAACTTGTTGAGGCTAAAGGCTTCGAAAGAATTGTGCTGCTTTGTCAGGCACTACAGGTTATGGCTAAGAGGCAAGAATTTAAAGCATTGTCTACACAGGAAGTAAAAGAATTTAACCCTAAAAACAAGAATAGACTAGATATAATCTTCCAGTTTACATTAGCTAATTTTCAGGAAACCATCAAGATTGGTCAAGTTTCAAAAAGTGTACAAATGAGTATTCCAGCTTTTTGTAGCTATTTTAAGAAGAGTACCAAGAAAACGTACATTGATTTTCTAAATGAAATTCGTGTAGGGTATGCTTGCAAACAATTGGTTGATTCTAATAAAAATATAGAAACTATTTGTTACGAAAGTGGTTTTAATACGTTGGCAAACTTCAATAAGCAATTTCTTAAAGTAAAGAAACTAACGCCTTCAAAGTATAGAAAACAATTCCATGAAAGAATGGGAGCAGATACTACTGTTCAGCCGGATTAGATTTTATATAGGAATAAATTAGCGCAAACAAAAAGATATAGGATATAATATTGAAGAGGGTATGATGATCAATTGATCCGCTTATGGGCCAATTGTTGTTTAAGGCAACCATCAATGTGGTAACACGAACACAATTAATTATCCAAGTAATAAAGCAACCGCCTAGTATCCAATAAGCTTTTTTTTTCCAGTTTTGGTTATTTGCTAACACAAAGGCTGCCCAAAAACTCATAACGCCATAGCCTATACAGTCATAACCCATGTGTATTGCCTTCCGTGTATTTATGCTTATCAATAATATTCTATTTTCAATATAACTGTTTATTCCCACTAGTTTACATAAGGATAAGCTAGTTCTGAGCACTGAATACCTAATCCAATCAATGAAATTTAGATAATCTCGCAAAAACACAGTAAAGGAATTGCTACTACTTGTGGTTATGCTAATGTAGAAAAGACAGAAATAATAAAGTAGACCAAATAGACCAAGGAATTTTATAATAAACAAAACACCTTCATTCTTAAAAATTCCTTTAATCATAGTAGTCAAAAGTGAAAAGTCGAAAGTGAAAAGTTGTAAGTCGAAAAGATTTTTTTGACTCTCGACTTACAACTCTAAACTTTCGACTTATAGTTTAATTATATTTCTCCAACCATTTCAACAGGAACTACCCATGCATCAAATTCCTCGGCAGTTAAGTAACCTAGTTTAATAGCAGTTTCTTTTAATGTGCTATGATTTTTGTGCGCGGTTTGTGCTATTTCGGCAGCTTTGTAATAACCAATCTTAGTGTTAAGCGCAGTTACCAACATCAAGCTATTATCCACATGTTTTTTAATGTTTGCTTCCAATGGAGCAATGCCTACAGCGCATTTGTCATTAAAGCTAACACAACCATCGCCTATCAATCTTGCACTGTGCAAGAAGTTGTAAATCATCACTGGTTTAAACACGTTCAATTCAAAATGTCCCATACTTCCACCAATGTTTATGGCCACATCGTTACCCATAACTTGTGCAGCAATCATCGTTAAAGCTTCACATTGTGTTGGGTTTACTTTACCTGGCATGATAGAAGATCCTGGTTCATTATCTGGAATAAATAATTCTCCAATACCACTTCTTGGTCCGCTACTTAGCATTCTGATGTCGTTTGCAATCTTCATTAAGCTAGCAGCTACTGTTTTCAATGCACCATGAGCTTCTACAATTGCGTCATGAGCCGCCAATGCTTCAAACTTATTTTCGGCAGTAATAAAAGGTAAACCAGTAAGGTTAGCAATGTGTTTTGCCACATTTACCGAATAGCCTTTTGGTGTATTAATACCTGTTCCTACGGCAGTACCACCCAAAGCAAGTTCGCTCAAATGCTCTAAAGTATTTTTAATAGCCTTCAATCCGTGGTTCAATTGGCTTACATAGCCACTCAGTTCTTGCCCTACCGTAAGCGGCGTAGCATCCATAAAGTGTGTACGGCCTATTTTTACTACGTGCATATATTCTTTGCTCTTAGCTTGTAGTGTATCGCGCAATTTTTCGATGCCAGGAATAGTTACTTCTGTTAAAATCTTATAAGCAGCAATGTGCATCGCAGTAGGAAAAGTATCGTTGCTAGATTGAGATTTATTTACATCATCATTTGGATGAATAAATTTATCCTTATCTGTCAATGCACCACCTTTAATAACGTGTGCACGGTAAGCAACCACTTCGTTTACGTTCATGTTGCTTTGCGTGCCACTACCTGTTTGCCAAACTACCAATGGAAAATATTCGTCTAGTTTTCCTTCTAATATTTCATCACAAACCTGCCCAATAAGGTCGCTTTTTTCTTGGCTCAAAATGCCTGCATCAAGATTGGTTAAAGCTGCAGCTTTTTTTAAGTACGCAAATGCCTTTATTATTTCTTTCGGCATACGGTTTATGTCTTGGGCAATCTTAAAGTTTTCAATACTACGTTGTGTCTGAGCGCCCCACATAGCGTTGATGGGTACTTTTACCTCACCCATCGTATCTTTTTCAATTCTAAATTCCATAACTTTCGTTTTATTATTAATTTATTTTATTTCGGGCGCAAAAGTAGGAGACTAACCGCTCTTTTTTTATGAGTTGTATCAAAGTTTTTGCATGGCTTCTTTACCTGAATGAGAATTTGAACTACGAAAATGATTGAGAAACTAGTATTGGAGGGACTATATCCTTTTATTTTTAGCAAACCTTTTTAGTTTAATAAGAAAATAATGAATGATGTTGTGCTTAACGATAGAAACATTCCACACCATACAGCAACTATTTTTACACAACAAGTAGCGTAATATTTAGAATTATTGGGTAATGATTGTGGTTGTAGAGACAAGGCAATCCTGTAGAGACAAGGCATGCCTTGTCTCTACAAACCCACAATCATATTGTTGCGAAATATTTATCTAAATTCATCCCAAATACGCTTTATAAAAGGGTAGAAGAATAGTTTTTGGGCAATAATAAATTCTCCGAAGTCCATTTCTATCTTCCCCGAAGTGACTTCGGACGCCCCCGAAGTCATTTCTAACTCCCCTGAAGTGACTCCGGGCGACCCCGAAGTCATTTCTAACCCCCCCGAAGTGACTCCGGGCGACCCCGAAGTCATTTCTAACTCCCCCGAAGTGACTTCGGGCGACCCCGAAGTCATTTATAACCCCCTTGAAATGACTTCGGGGAAGCTTTTTACGCAATAAAAGTGGTATTATTCAATAGTTTTAGCCTTCAAACACACCCCATTCATTGCTACTAGCTTTTTTTTGAGCATTTATGGAATTTTTTAATCCTTGCATCTCAATTAAGAGGATGAGAAATGAAGATTTTTTTCATTAATCAAAAAATTAAATAAACGATAATTCCATGCGCGTCGGTAATACCCAAAATAAGAAAGTACTATATTGCCGCCCTCAGAAAGATAGGATAATGGAGGAGAGCAATTTTGGCAGAAAAAAACGAGGTGGCAGGATTACACTGCAAACAGTTTCGGACATTACCCGGGCAATAGTAATATTGGGCGTGGCCGTTGTTTTGCTACTTGGATCGGTGCTAAAAATTCAATTTGTACTTCAAATCGACAATTTATTACGATACGGTTTTGGTGGCATTAGCTTATTGTATGGCGGATTTAGACTTTATAGAGGCATAACGGGAGAAAGATTTAGAGATTAGTTGTGAGTAATGAATTTTGAATTATGAGTGAAAGGAATAAATGTTTGAATATCTTTAAATGGACATCGGTTCTAGTACTTTTCATTTTTATTACATCTTGCAATAACGGAAAAATTACTCAACAAACCGATACGCCACAACAGGGAACCATCAATATTAGTGTAGACGAAAGTTTTAAACCGGTAATAGAAGAGCAGATTAAAGTGTACGAATCTACTTACCCTAATGCCCACATAATTGCATCGTATAAACCTGAAGCCGACTGCTTTAAAGACCTTCAACAGGATAGTACCCGACTAATTATTGTGGCAAGAGGACTTACTGATAAGGAAACTGATTACTACAAGGAAACTTTGCAGTATAAACCACAGTTTTTACTGATAGCGTATGATGCAGTGGCAATAATAGTGAACCAAAACTGCAAAGACAGTGTTTTTACCATCAGCAGATTGCATGATATACTGAGTGGTAAAGAACCCATAAATGCGGTGATGGACGGACGGAACGCTACTAGTACGGTTCGCTACTTGCAAGACAGCATAATGAAAGGTGAAAAGTTTGGTAAAAATGTAGTGGCATCAAAAAGCAGTGAAGATGTGATAAACACAATAACTAACCGAAGTGACGCTATTGGGTTTGTAGGATTGAACTGGGTAGGCGATAATTATGATAGAAAACAACAAGAATTGCTAAAAAAAATAAAATTAGGGCTGGTAGAGTGCGTTCGTTGTGAAGAAAAGGGTTTATTTGCCAAACCTTCGGCTGCGTCTGTTAGTTTTGCGCAGTACCCTTTGGCTCGCCCTTTGTATTTTATTTTGAAAGAAAATGCTACTGGATTGGGTACTGGCTTCTCGAACTTTTTGAGTATGGAACGAGGACAATTGATATTCAGACGCTCTTTTTTGATACCGGCAGTATTGAACTTTAATAAAAGAACGAGTAAAATTAGTGATTAGTTGTTAGGTATTAGTGGGTAGTGAATGTGGAGAACGGAGGTTTTAGAAAAGAATAAAATAGGTTAAATAAAACAAGCAATTTAAAACATAGAAAAAATGAACAGACTGTTTTCACTCATCATCGTGGGTTTATTTGTAACAACCTTTGCAATGGCGCAGAGCTCGGACGACGGGATAAGGATGCTGAATTACCAAAAGAATCAATCTGCAAAAGACATTTTTAAAAAGTTGTACGATGCCGATACAAAGAATGCTGAGAATGTTTATTGGTATGGACAAGCTTTTTTGGCTTTTGATGATTATGCAGGTGCTAAGGCTTTATACCAAAAAGCATTGCAAGATGGTGTAAACGATCCGTATATTTTGGTAGGTATGGGGCATGTAGAAATTATGGAAGGTGGCGATATAAATTCTGCAAAGCAGAAGTTTGAACAGGCTATTACCATGGCGAAAGACGTAAAGGATAAGAAAAAGAAGAAAGTTTATCCGGAAATATTAGATGCTATAGGTAGAGCAAATGCAGATGGCGGTTCTAAAAAAGGCGATCCTTTTTATGCAGTTGAAAAGCTGAAAGAAGCGGCTACGCTAGACCCTAAGTCGGCTGATATATTAATTGATATGGGTATTTGTTACTTAAAAATGGGAGCCGACGAAGGTGGAGAAGCAGTGAAGGCATACATGGATGCGGCTACTAGAGAACCAAAAAATCCTTTGCCATCTTATCGAATTGGAAGAATTTACCAAAGTCAGGGCAACAAAGAATTGTTCGAGCAGTTTTACAATACCACCATTGCTACCGATCCTTCTTTCCCACCTGTATATCTTTCTCTTTATGATTACTATGCTTACAGAGATATTACAAAGGCGAAGGATTATATTGAGAAATACATTCAGTATGCGGATAAATCATGTGAAACTGACTTCTTTTTTGCAGATTATTTGTTCAGACAAGGAAAATACCAAGAAAGTTTAGACAAAACAAAGGCATTAGATGCAGGTGAATGCAAAAGTTATTACCGCAATAACCTATTGTTTGCTTATAACTATGACAGATTGGGCGATACAACAAACGCAAAAAGCTACATAGATAAATATTTTTCAAATTCACCAGCTGGTAAAATAACTAGTGGCGACTATGATATTGCTATTACCATCTATACAAAAAATGCTGGTACGGAAGCTAAGGCTATTGATTACATTAAAAAAGCAATTGATGCAGATACCGTAATCAATAACAAAGTAAAATACTGTAATCAGGCTGCCGATTTGTATGGTAGAGCAAAACAATATGGAGAACAAATTAAATGGTTGCAAAAAGCGGTGACCCTAAAAGGCGGTTCGATGGGAGAAGCAGATTATTACAAAATGGCAAATACTGCTTTAACAGGAAAAGATTATGCAGCCACTATGGAAATAGCTAAAAACTATATAGCAGCTTTCCCCGACAAGCCACAGGGTTATTACTTTAATGTAAAAGCTGCAAAGGGAATTGATACAAGTGCGGCACTAGGATTGGCAGTTGAGCCAATGTTGCAACAAAATGATTTCTTGGTAAAACAAAATGAAGGTTGGGCTAAAGATTCTGTTGCCAATGCAAAAAACATTGATAGAAATAAGAATTTAGTTTACTCTAACCTTTGTTACTTGATGGGTTATTATAACGATGTTAAGAAAGACACACCAAAAGCAATAGAGTCTTGTGATAAGATTATTACATTGTTTAGTGACCCTGCTTCTGAACAAAATAAATATGCGGTTAAGATTAAAGATGTATTACAAAAATCTTCATCTAAGCCAGCAGGTGGAAAAGCTGGAAATAATTCTAAGCCTCAAAAATAAATTTTGCAAAAAACCCTTCTTTATCGAAGGGTTTTTTAGTTTATATGCTTTGTAACCTTATTTTTGCGCAATTCAAACGTTTTCTTTATGACTTGGCTAAACCTATTATTAGACATCAAGGATACTTCAGCAGCCAGTTATCTCCCTATCGGCATACAATTAATCTTTGCAGCAGGTTTTGTGGCAGCAATGATTGGAATGTCTGCAATGGTTGGTCCAAAGAGACAAACAAAAGATAAGCTAGAAACTTTCACGAGTGGTATTCCTACTCATGGAGATGCACGCCAGCCAATGGCTATTAAGTATTTCTTAGTGGCTATTTTATTTGTTTTGTTTGATGTGGAGGTTATTTTCTTTTATCCTTACGCAGTAAACTTTAGAAGTTTAGGATGGGCAGGTTTTGTAGAAGTATTAATGTTTGTAGGCTTCTTTTTGATTGGGTTTATCTACATAATTAAGAAAGGGGCTCTAACTTGGGAAGATTAATAAAAACAATTTAAGATAGATTGGGTTATTTGTAAAGTATAGTCTTAATCAAATCAAAAAAGTATAACTTATGCGTCCAGTACGTTTTAATATTAATGCGAAAACAGCAAACATTGCAGATGCAATTGGTGCGCCTCCTCCAGGTTTTGCTGGTGAAGGATTCTTTAGCACTAAAATGAGTGACGTTGTTGGGTTGGCTCGTAAAAATTCTTTGTGGCCTTTACCATTCGCTACTTCTTGTTGCGGGATTGAATTTATGGCAACAATGGCTTCCCATTACGACTTGTCAAGATTCGGTGCTGAAAGAGTAGGATTCTCTCCTCGTCAATGCGATTTGTTGATGGTAATGGGTACCATCTCTAAAAAGATGGGACCAGTTTTGCGTCAGGTTTATTTACAAATGGCAGAACCTCGTTGGGTAATAGCGGTTGGTGCTTGTGCAAGTAGCGGTGGAATTTTTGATACTTACAGTGTTTTGCAAGGTATTGACCAAGTGATACCTGTTGATGTATATGTGCCAGGTTGCCCTCCAAGACCAGAAGCTATCATTGATGGTTTCATGAGAATTCAGGATTTAGTGGGTCAAGAAAGTATCAGAAGAAGAAATGGTGAACAATACAAGGCTTTATTAAATAGCTACGGAATAGAATAAAATGGCAATAACTAATTCATACATACAAGAAAAGCTAACGGAGAAATTTGGTGAACAAGTAACCAATTTTGAAGAGACTTATGGTATGCTTTCATTTGAATCTCCTAAAGAGTTCAACTTGAAAGTGTTGCAGTTTTTGTATGACGAACCAACCTTAAGCTTTCAGTTCATGACTGATTTAACGGCTGTTCACTATCCTAATCAAACAGGAAGGGAACTGACAGTTGTTTATCACCTGCATAATTTGGTTGAAAATGTTCGTTTAAGATTTAAAGTATTCACAGACATTAATACCCCAGATGTTTTCACTGCGAGTAAATTATTCGAAGCGGCTAACTGGATGGAAAGAGAAACATTCGATTTCTTCGGTGTAAACTTCATAGGTCATCCAAATTTGAAAAGAGTTTTGAATGTTGACGAAATGGATTACTTTCCTTTAAGAAAAGAATATCCATTAGAAGATCAAACAAGAATAGACAAGGACGATGAAATGTTTGGTAGAGGATAGCAGTTGTAAGTAATAGGTAATAAGTATTACGTTAGAAATAGAAAATAAAAGAGTTACTTCAATGGAACAACGCTTATGGATCATCATGTAAAACTGCCGGAAGGCTCGATAGAAAGACAGACAACCACCTTAAACTTGGGGCCAACGCACCCAGCAACACATGGTGTCTTCCAGAATATCCTTGAATTAGATGGTGAACGTATTGTTAGTTCAGAACAAACTGTTGGATATATTCATCGTGCTTTTGAAAAGCTAGCCGAAAGAAGACCTCTTTACCAGATTACCCCCATTACAGATCGTCTTAATTATTGCAGTAGCCCCATCAATAACATGGGTTGGCACATTACCTGCGAAAAATTACTCAAGATACAAACTCCAAAAAGAGTAGACTACTTACGAATTATTATCATGGAATTGGCTAGAATTTCAGATCATTTGATTTGTAATTCTATTGTTGGTGTGGATAGTGGTGCCTACACAGGATTCTTGTATGTAATGCAATATCGTGAGTTGATTTATGAGATTTACGAAGAAATATGTGGCTCTCGTTTAACAACTAATATTGGTCGTGTTGGAGGATTTGAAAGAAATTTTAATGCTACAGCTTTCAATAAGTTAGAAAAGTTCTTGAAGGAATATCCAAAGGTGTTGAAAGAGTTTGGCGACTTATTTATCCGTAACCGAATATTCATGGATAGGCTTCAAAACACTGGAGGTATTAGCGCCGAAAGAGCTTTGAATTATGGTTTTACAGGACCAAACCTACGAGCAGCAGGTGTTGATTACGATGTTCGTGTTCATTCGCCTTACAGCAGCTATGAAGATTTTGATTTTACCGTTCCAGTTGGTAAAACAGGCGATAACTACGATAGATTCTTGGTAAGAGATCAGGAAATGTGGCAAAGCTTAAGCATTATTGAGCAAGCTTATAAAAAAGTTCAAGATTTTAAAGGTGCAGAAGCAGAGGTTTACCACGCAGATGTTCCTGAATTTTATTTGCCAAAGAAAGAAGATGTGTACACTAAAATGGAAGCACTAATCTGGCATTTTAAAATTATCATGGGCGAAACTGCTATACCTAAAGGTGAAGTTTACCAAAGTGTGGAAGGTGGGAATGGTGAATTAGGTTTCTATTTCATCAGTGATGGCGGTAGAACTCCTTACCGTTTACATTTCCGCAGACCATGCTTTATTTACTACCAAGCTTATAGTGAATTAACTAAAAATGGAATGTTGAGTGATGCAATCATTACGATGAGTAGCTTGAACTTGATTGCAGGAGAGTTAGATGCTTAATTTTCAATAAAGAAATTGATAAATGAAATTTTCAGAAGATAAATTGGCAAAAGTTAGTGAGATAATAGCTCGCTATCCCAAAGGCAAACAAAAGAGTGCTTTATTGCCGCTATTGCATTTGGCACAGGAAGAATTTGGTGGTTGGTTGAGTGCGGATACAATGGATTATGTTGCTGAATTATTGAGCATTACACCCATCGAAGTTTATGAAGTAGCTACTTTCTACAGTATGTACAACCTTAAACCAGTTGGCAAATACATGTTCGAAGTTTGTCAAACTGGGCCATGCATGGTTAGAGGCTGCGATGACATAATTGCTTATATCACTGAGAAGCTGGGCATCAAACCTGGTGAAACAACTGCTGATGGTTTATTTACCTTAAAAACTGTAGAATGCTTAGGCGCTTGTGGGTATGCACCCATGATGCAGTTAGGTAAATTTTACAGAGAACACCTCTCCAAACAAAGGGTTGATGAAATAATTGAAGAGTGTAGGAATAAAGCAGCATTGAATAATTAATTTATTATGAAAAAGAGTTTAATACTTCTTGTAGTTTGTTTTAGTGGTCTTGTTGCTACAGCACAAAAGGGTAAGGATTCTAAAATTGAAGATAAAGTTCAAGCCTTAAACAAAGCAATCTTTGTACAGAAGGATAGTTTAGCGTTGGAAAACCTATTAGGGAAGGAAATTATCTATTGCCATTCTGGTGGAAAAGTAGAAAGTAGACAAGAAATGATTAAGAATGCACTAGCAAATGCCTCTACTTATTCAGATGTAAAAACAGAAATAACCAATGTTGTTTCAGAAAAGAAGTTTATTGTAGTAAGACATATAATTACAGCAACCGAAAATTTGAAAGATGGCAAAACATCTCCACTTAAATTGGGTGTTTTACAAACTTGGATTAAGGAAGGAAAAGATTGGAAGTTGATTGGAAGACAAGCAGTAAAATTGCCTCTTCAATAGAATAAACTAGAAAGAATTAATTAATAAAGCTTTTTGCTTCAAGCTCACAAGCAGTAGGATATGGCAATAAAATTATTATTAGAAAAGGCTCACGTTCAAGGCATTCGTACCTACGAAGTCTATCGTCGCGAAGGCGGATATACTGCTTTGGAAAAGGCTTTAAAAGAAATGAGTCCAGAAGCCATTGTAGAGGAATTGAAGAAAAGTGGAATGCGTGGTCGTGGTGGTGCTGGCTTCCCTACTGGCATGAAATGGAGCTTTATTGCTAAACCAGAAGGCGTTCCTCGTCACTTGGTTTGCAATGCCGATGAAAGCGAACCCGGAACATTCAAGGATAGATACTTAATGGAGTTTTTACCCCATTTATTAATAGAAGGCCTAATCATTTCTTCTTTCGCTTTGGGTTCTAATGCTACCTATATCTATATCAGAGGTGAATACGCCTGGATTCCTGATATTCTGGAAGAAGCCATCAGAGATGCAAAAGCAGCTGGTTTCTTAGGTAAAAACATATTAGGAACAGGTTTCGATTGCGAAATATATGTTCAACGTGGGGCAGGTGCTTATATCTGTGGTGAAGAAACTGCCTTGATAGAAAGCTTGGAAGGTAAGCGTGGTAACCCAAGAATTAAACCTCCATTCCCCGCTATCAAAGGTGTTTGGGATAGACCAACAGTGGTAAACAATGTAGAAACATTGGCTGCATTGGTTCCAATAATAAAAATGGGAGGAGAAGAATATGCCAAGATTGGTATAGGACGTTCTACTGGTACAAAACTAATTTCTGCTTGTGGCAATCTTAATAAACCTGGAGTTTATGAAATTGATATGACCATCAGTGTTGAGGAATTTATTTACAGCGATGAATATTGCGGTGGTATCCCTAATGGAAAAAGACTAAAAGCTTGTATTCCTGGTGGATCATCCGTACCCATTCTTCCTGCTAATTTGTTATTGAAGACTGCTAAAGGAGAAACTCGTTACATGAACTACGAAAGTTTGAGTGATGGTGGTTTTGCTTCTGGTTCAATGATGGGTAGTGGTGGATTTATCGTTTTGGATGAAGATCAGTGTGTGGTTAAACATACTTTGACTTTGGCAAGATTCTATCGTCACGAAAGTTGTGGTCAGTGTAGTCCTTGCCGTGAGGGTACTGGTTGGATGGAAAAGATTTTAAAAAATATTGAAACTGGAAAAGGTAAAATGTCTGACATTGACCTTTTGTGGGATATTCAAAGGAGAATAGAAGGTAATACTATTTGTCCGTTGGGCGATGCTGCTGCTTGGCCAGTGGCTGCTGCCATCAGACATTTTAGAGATGAATTTGAATGGCATATAACTAACCCTCAGGAAGCACAAATAAGAAACTTTGGTTTGGCACATTATGCCGACCCAATCCATGTTCCTGTAACAGCATAGTAAAAGTATATGAGCGAGCAACAATTATTTAAAGTAACCATTGATAATATTACGATAGAAGTTCCGGCTGGAACCTCTATTTTGGAAGCTGCCCGTAAAATTGGTGGAGAGGTTGCGCCACCTGCTATGTGTTTTTACAGCAAACTAAAAGGTAGTGGCGGTAAATGCCGTACCTGTTTGGTTGAGGTTTCTAAAGGTTCTGAAAAAGATCCTCGCCCCATGCCTAAATTGGTGGCTAGCTGCAGAACGACAGTAATGGATGGTATGGAAGTAAAAAACATTACTAGTCCAAAAGTAATTGATGCAAGAGCGGGTGTTGTTGAGTTTCTTTTATTGAATCATCCTTTAGATTGCCCGATTTGCGATCAGGCAGGGGAATGTCATTTGCAAGATTTAAGCTATGAACACGGCAAGGAAGGTACTCGTTACGAGTTTCAACGCCGTAAATTCAAAAAATACGATTTAGGTCCTTATATCCAGCTTCACATGACGCGTTGCATTATGTGTTTCCGTTGTGTGTATACTGCGGATCAATTAACTGAAAATAGGGTTCACGGTGTTTTGGATAGAGGTGACCACGCAGAAATTGCCACATTTATTGAAAAGAGTTTAGATAATGATTTCATAGGAAATGTAATTGATGTTTGCCCAGTAGGTGCATTAACGGACAAGACTTTCCGCTTCAAAAACCGTGTTTGGTTCTTAAAACCAATGGATGCACACAGGGATTGTCCTAAATGTAGTGGTAAAGTTACTTTGTGGAACAGGGGAGAAGAAGTGTTCAGAGTTACTGCTCGCAAGGATGAATGGGGTGAAGTGGAAGATTGGATTTGTAATGAATGTCGTTTCGAAAAGAAGCATTCTAGCGATTGGGTAATAGAAGGACCAAGAGAAATTAGCAGACATTCTGTTATCTCTCAAGGGCATTATGTGCATACGGTTACACCAACAGAAACCTTTAAAGCGGTTAATGATGGTCGTGCGCCTCACTTGTTATTGGACATTCATACAGAAAGTGACGTTAATAAACCTGAAATTGAGTTGAGTCTCATCAATGGTCCTGCTCATTCAAACAATTTTAATTCTAAATAGAATGATATTTTACCACAAAGAGCACAAAGTTCTCACAGGAGAACACAAGGATTGATTAGGAAATGTGGCTTAATATTGCTGTTGTTCAAAAGCTTTGTGTTCCTTGTGTGTTTTTCTTGGTGTTCCTTGTGGTAAAAATAATTAAAGAATATTATGACAATACTTGCACTAGACTGGTTTTTATTGATAGAGAAATTGATACTCATTGCAGTTATCATTTTCGCAAGTTTGGGCGTTGCACTTTATACCACTTTCGCTGAAAGAAAGGTAGCTGCCATCCTTCAAGACAGACCAGGCCCTAACCGTGCAGGGCCTTTTGGTTTACTTCAACCTTTGGCTGATGGTCTTAAATTAATCACTAAAGAAGAAATTATTCCTACCCACGCCAACAAATGGTTGTTCATTTTAGGACCAGGTTTGGCTATGACTGCCGCCCTTATGACTTGCGCTGTTGTGCCTTGGGGTGGTACTATTGATGTAATGGGTCATAAGGTAGATTTACAGATTGCAGATATAAACATAGGTATTTTATACGTATTCGCCGTAGTAAGTATGGGTGTTTATGGAGTGATGATTGGTGGTTGGGCTAGTAATAATAAATTCTCTTTGATGGCTGCTTTGCGTGGTGCAAGCCAAGCTATTAGCTACGAATTGGCAATGGGGCTTTCTCTGATTGCTTTATTAATGATTACTGGTTCACTTAGTTTGCGCACAATCGTAGAGCAACAAGTGGGGCATGTTTGGAACATAGTTTACCAACCAGTTGGTTTCCTTATCTTCTTTATCTGTGCACTGGCTGAGTGTAATCGTACACCTTTCGATTTGCCAGAAGCAGAAAATGAATTGAATTTCGGTTATCACCAAGAGTATTCTTCCATGAAACTCGGTTTTTACCTCTTTTCAGAATACATCAATATGTTCATTAGTAGTACCATTATGGCTACTATGTTCTTTGGCGGCTACGATTTACCTTTTGTAACCAGTCATTTAACGAATCCTGGTACTGCGGCAATTGTTGGTATTGTGGTTTTGATGACTAAAGTGGTGATGTTCATCTTCTTGTTTATGTGGATTAGGTGGACAATACCAAGGTTTCGTTATGATCAATTGATGGATTTGGGCTGGAAGAAGATGATTCCTTTGGCTTTGGCTAATATGTTGGTGACAGGATTCTTTATTTTGTTGAAACAGAATAACTGGCATTTTTAAGTCGCTGTTATTGATTGTGAAAATGAAGTTTATTTAAGAAACATCAATTAGTAATTGAAAATATTTAGAAAGAAAAACGCTTATGCAAGCATTAACAAATAGGGCGAAACAAGTAGAACGTGCACCAATGACTTTCATTGAGCAACTTTACTTATGGAATATTGTGAAGGGCATGGCGATTACTTTTATGCACATGTTTAAGAAGCAACCTACCATCAGGTATCCTGAACAAAAGCGTGAATTTAGTCCTGTTTTTAGGGGATTGCATGTATTAAATAGGGATGAGGAAGGTAAGGAAAGATGTACTGCCTGCGGATTGTGTGCAGTAGCTTGCCCGGCAGAAGCCATCACAATGGAAGCGGCAGAACGTTTGGAAGGTGAGGAAAATTTGTATCGTGAAGAAAAATATGCGGCTAAGTATGAGATTAATATGCTTCGTTGTATTTTTTGTGGATTGTGCGAAGAGGCTTGCCCTAAAGACGCTATCTACCTTAGCGAAACATTTACCCCTGCTGATTTTAACAGAAAGAACTTTATTTATAAAAAGACTGATTTATTAATTCCTAACCCTACAACGGATGCACAAGGTTTTGCAGCAGCTAAAGGATTAAATTAATAATGATTATTAAATTATAAAATGGCTATCACTCACATCATATTCTGGTTTTTAACTGCTTTGGCTTTGGTAAGCGCATTGATGGTTTTGCTAAGTAAAAACCCTGTTTACAGTGTTCTTTGGCTTGTTGCCGTTTTCTTCGCCATCTCTGGTCACTACATTTTACTGAATGCTCAGTTTTTGGCAATCGTAAACATGATTGTTTATGCTGGCGCCATCATGGTATTGTTCTTATTCGTAATCATGTTGATGAATTTGGATAAGGAAACTGAACCACAGAAAGACATTTGGATGAAAATAGCTGGCGCGGTTTCGGGAGGATGTTTACTAATGATGTTCATTGCATTGGTGAAACAAGCTACAGAAATGACTGGCAAAACCGCCTTACTAAAAACAGGTAGCATTGGATTGATAGAGAATTTGGGTAAAGCATTGTTTAGTGATTATGTGGTGCCTTTCGAAATAAGTAGTGTGCTGTTTTTGAGTGCAATGGTGGGTGCTGTGGTAATTGGAAAGAAATAAAAGTTTATTATGCCGATACAATATTATATCTATTTAGCATTATCACTTTTCAGTATTGGAGTGGTAGGTGTGTTGACACGCAGAAATGCAATCATCATTTTTATGTGCATTGAGTTGATGCTGAATGCCACTAACCTATTGTTGGTTGCTTTTTCTAAAATGCACCATGCTATTGCTTTGGCAAGTAATGCTGCAACACAAGTTGGTATAGAAGGACAATTATTTGTATTCTTTATCATGGTGGTGGCTGCCGCTGAGGTAAGTGTTGGGTTGGCGATTATTGTGATGATGTATCGTAATACACATTCGGTTGATATTAACTTTTTGAACCGCTTAAAAAATTAATGGTGTATTGGTTGATAGAATCCCTATTTACTAATTTCTGTTCTAACTAATTGTATGAATAATTTGGTTTATTTAGTTCCTCTTTTTCCTTTAATCGGTTTTTTAATAAACGGATTGGGCAGAAAGTCTTTGGCAAAGCAAGCTATCGGAGTTATTGGTAGCATGTCTATTTTAGCTTCTTTTGTAGTAAGTATTATCTTGTTTCTTCAGGTTAAATCTTCGGGTGCAATCGTTGCAAACTACTTTAACTTCATAGATGTTGCGTCTCTTAAAATTCCTTTTGCTTTTCAGATCGACCAATTATCTTCTCTTTTCTTATTAATCATAACTGGTATAGGTTTCTTAATCCACCTTTATTCTACTGCTTATATGACTGATGAGGAAGCCCCTCATTATGCACGCTACTTCGCTTATCTGAATTTATTTGTTTTCTCAATGTTGCTTTTGGTAATGGGGGGAAACTATGTAATTATGTTCATCGGTTGGGAAGGGGTTGGTCTTTGTTCTTATTTATTAATTGGGTTTTGGTTTAAGAACGATGCTTATAACTATGCAGCAAAGAAGGCTTTCATTATGAACCGTATTGGCGACTTAGGTTTCTTGTTAGCTGTTTTTTGGATGATTAATAAATTAGGTACTGTTACTTACGGAGAAGTGTTTGCAAATGTTGGCAAACTATCTCACCAAGATATAACCATCATCACCGCCTTATTATTTGTTGGTGCAATGGGTAAGAGTGCCCAGTTGCCTTTATATACTTGGTTGCCAGATGCTATGGCGGGGCCTACACCAGTTTCTGCTTTGATACACGCTGCAACCATGGTTACTGCTGGTATTTATATGGTTTCTCGTAGCAACATACTATATACAATGGCTCCAGCTACGCAAGGGTTTATAGCCATCATTGGTTTGGCTACAGCTTTATTTGCGGCTACTATTGCCTTGAAGCAAAATGATATTAAAAAAGTATTGGCTTATTCTACAGTAAGCCAGTTGGGTTATATGTTCTTAGGCTTGGGCGTTGGTGCTTATACAGGTGCAGTTTTTCATGTGATGACGCACGCTTTCTTCAAGGCTTTATTGTTCTTGGGAGCAGGTTCTGTTATACATGCCATGCACCACGAACAAGACATTCGCAAAATGGGTGGATTGAAGAAATACCTTCCAATCACAAACATTACTTTCCTATTGGGATGTTTGGCAATAGCGGGTGTGCCTCCTTTCTCCGGCTTCTTTTCAAAAGATGAGATCTTGGCTGCTGCTTACGAAAAGAACCCAATCCTTTATTTCTTAGGTGTTGCAGGTGCATTGATGACTACCTTTTATATGTTCCGTTTATATGCTATGACTTTCTTAGGAAAGTTCAGAGGAACACACGAACAAGAACATCATTTGCACGAAAGTCCTTCTGCAATGACAATTCCATTAATCGTATTAGCCATATTGGCTGTAGTTGGTGGTTTCATCGGAATACCTGAAGTATTTGCAAAAGATAGTCATTGGTTAGAGCGTTTCTTAGAACCTGTTTTTGTTGGTTCAAATGCTTTGGTTGAACATAAAGAAGCTAATCACGCTACCGAATTAATGATGATGGGTGTGGTTACAGGATTGGTTTTGGTAACAATTGCTTTTGCTTGGAACAAGTTTAGTAAATACGAAGAAACTAACACTGAAGAATCTGGCTTAGGAAAGGTTCTAGAAAACAAGTGGTACATAGACGAATTATACGATGCAGTTATCGTTAATCCTCTTAATGCATTTGCTGGATTTCTTAAGAACATCATTGAGAAGAGTGGAATTGATGGCGTTGTAAATGGCGTTGGCAATTTGGTTAATTACTCTTCCCGTCAATTGAGGTTAATTCAAAATGGTCAGGTTGGTGCATATATTTTGATGATGGTATTGTCTGTGTTGGGCGTTTTGCTTCTCTGGATTAACGATACCTACATCATTACTTTCTTGCACAAACTTTTTTAATAACTGTAGTTTAAGTTTATTCTAAATAAGATGATCCCTTTATTACTCATATTAATTCCGGTTGTAAGTGCTGTACTTACCTTCTTTTTAAAGAATGGTAATGCCGCAAAAAACTGGGCATTATTTTCTTCCATCATAACACTTGTTATTGGAATTTATGCCCTTTGCCCAATGGCAACATTAACTTTCGATGCAACTTGGCTTCCTTTATTGGGTAGTCGTTTCTCATTGTCACTCGATGGTTTAAGCAAGATGTTGGTTTTATTAACAGCCATTTCTTTTCCTGTTGTATTTGCATCTACTTACAACAATGATTACAAACAATCGAACGCTTTTTATGGCTTAATGCTGTTAACACAAGCTGGTTTGATGGGCGTTTTCTTAGCAAGCGATTGTTTATTGTTCTACTTCTTCTGGGAGTTAGCCTTAATTCCTGTTTATTTCCTTTGTTCTATTTGGGGTGGTGAAAAACGGATTGCGGTTACTTTCAAATTCTTTGTTTATACGTTTGTTGGTTCATTATTAATGTTGATTGGTATTCTTTATTTATACTTCCAAACACCAGATCAATCATTTGCCATCAAATCATTCTATGCTTTAAAGCTTACTGCTTCTCAACAAAATATTGCCTTCTGGTTGTTCTTCATCGCTTTTGCTATCAAGATGCCAATATTTCCTTTACATACTTGGCAGCCCGATGCTTACGAGCAATCACCAACTGCGGTTACCATGATATTGAGTGGGGTAATGGTAAAGATGGGTATCTATGCGGTTATCCGTTGGTTGATTCCTATTTTCCCTTTGGCTACCGTAAAGTATGCAGACATCATTATCATAGCTAGTGTTATCGGAATGATTTACGCTTCACTAATTGCGATTAAGCAAGATGATGTAAAACGTTTGGTGGCTTATTCTTCCATTGCGCACATTGGTTTGATGAGTGCTGTTCTTTTCTCCATGAAAACAATTGGATGGAATGGCGTTATGATTCAAATGTTTAACCACGGTATCAACGTAATTGGTTTGTGGATTGTGGCTGATGCAATCGAACAAAGATTAGGTACTCGTAAATTCAGTGAATTGGGTGGCTTAGCACAGAAAGCTCCTGTATTAGCAATCCTTTTAGTTGTATTAGCTTTTGCAAATGTGGCCTTACCGCTTACAAATGCCTTTGTGGGTGAGTTCTTAATGTTCAACGGATTGTTTCAATATAATTTCTGGATTGCTGGTGTGGCTGGTATTAGCATCATATTGGGTGCAGTTTATACCTTGAATATGGTTCAAAAAATATTCTACGGACAATTAGCCCCTGCTACCCAAAATGCTTTGGAGATTAAAGGTAATGTTCAATTTGTATTGATAATATTGGTATTGGTGATAATTGGTTTTGGTGTTTATCCGCAACCGATGATTGATTTAACGAAGCATATTCATCCTTAATCTATTGATAGAGGGTTTTCAACTTTATATATGAACGCAATTATTCTTTCAGCTTTATGTGGTGTGGTAATGATGTTTAGTGGCATCTTACTCAACAAATCGGCTATCAAATACGTGGCTATTGCTTCGTTATTGGTTTTAATTATTGGTAATCTACTCCAATTCTATAGTGTTTACACCATCAATATTGATAGCAAGGGTTTATTATCTTTTGATAGAACAGGCCTTTTCTTCAACACTATTATTTTTATTGCTACCCTCGTTTACTTCATCCTTAGTGGAAGTGATATCGAACGAGTAGGACCTGATGTGGCAGAATATTTCGCACTAATTTTCTTCGTTTTGTGTGGCGTAACCATCCTTACCTCTTTCAATGGGTTATTAATGTTCTTTATCGGTATAGAAATTCTATCTATCCCTTTATATATCCTTACTGGTTCTGATAAAAGAAATTTAAAAAGTAATGAAGCTTCTTTAAAATACTTTTTGATGGGGTCTTTTTCTACTGGTATTCTGTTGATGGGTATTACCTTAATTTATGGAGCAACTGGTAGTTTCGGACTACAATCCACAGGTGTTAAATCTGCAGTTACTGGTTTTAGCAGTGCTGGAATATTAGCCCCGGTAGGGTTGATATTGTTATTCATCTCCATGTGTTTCAAAGTATCCGCTGCCCCGTTTCATTTTTGGGCTCCCGATGTGTATGATGGTGCACCGAGTGTCTTCACTTCCTTCATGGCTACTATTGTAAAGGCTGCAGGTTTCTTTGCTTTCATCAAATTATTCGCTGCCAAGTCTGCGGACTTCGGTCCAGGACAAGCTTGGACGCTTATCTTATACGTAATCATTGTGCTTACTTTATTTATTGGTAATATCACTGCCGTTTTCCAACAAAGTGTAAAGCGTATGTTGGCTTACAGTAGCATTGCACAAGCCGGTTTCATGTTGTTTGCCTTGTACAGCACCAACGATTTTACCAAAGATGGTATCTTGTTGTACACTGCCGCTTACAGTTTTGCCACCATCGGTATCTTCTCTATCCTTACCAAGATGGAAGATTATTCTTTAGAAGGTTACAATGGTTTATCTAAATCTCAACCCGTTTTAGCATTCACAAATACAGTTTTCTTCTTGTCGTTATCTGGTATTCCGCTAACGGCTGGCTTCTTTGCCAAGTACTATATGTTGGCTTCTGCCATCAAGGGCGGAGGTTCTTTGAGCTTGGTCATTATTGCCGTTCTGTTTGCAGCCGTGAGTGTTTACTACTATTTCAAGGTGATACAAGCCATGTACTTTAAGGAAGGGGTAGCTGCTACCAATACACCAATTACAGGTGGTTTTAAATTGGGATTGATTGTGTTGGCTGCTATCATCATCATTCTAGGTATCTTCCCAACAGCTTTATTGAACTATTATTATTTCTAAAAATTTCTTTTTCTATAGAATACAAAAGAGGCTACTCCAAACGGGGTAGCCTCTCTTTTTTATTATAACTCATAACTAATATCTCATATCTAAAATACTAGTCTCCTGGCGACATGTTAATGATAGCACTCCACACCAAAGGGTCGGTATCATTGCCCTTATAAGCTGAGGCAAAAGGATAAGGTGTGTTTGGGGTAAGCCCCGTAATGGTGAGGCTATGCCCATTGCTATGCTTAAAAAACCAATCGTTAATGTTTGAAGGAGTAGGACCCAACGATGTTTTCCAGAAGGCAAAGATGGTTCCATGGGTGGTAACAATTGGTTTATCCACCTTCATATCCATGTTTCCGGCAATATTGCCCCTAGTAATTCCAAAGCCCGTTGGCGCATCCAACGAATGGTGACTGCCAATAATTGCCAATGGCAAACCAGAACCTTGCAGTTTAGAAAGATTACCTCCCGCTTGTAGGTTTACAGAAACCCCAACCACGCTCAGCTTTGTTCCCAAAATAGCTTTTTCTACATCTTTATTCGTTACCGACTGCTTGTTTCCTGTGGCCACCAACCCCAACTTGGTAGCATAATTTGTTTTGGCCGTAACCAAATCAGTTAATTGGGTAGTAAATGTAAAGTCCCCATTTGCTGTCAATCCTGCAATGGCAGACGTTGCGGTGGTTAAAATTTCATCATCTTTTTCGTGTTCATAATTGGTGATTACCCTGTTTGCA
>CANCVE010000023.1 GCA_947381435.1 Chitinophagaceae bacterium | reverse complement strand
TGCTTACAGGAAAGGTGGATTTTTGTCCAATTGATGTGAATGAATACAGAAATAAGTACAAGGAGGATAAAATAGCGAGGCTGGAAAAGCAACTTGCCAAGCTCAAAACTGCTGCGTAGAAGAGCAGTTATATAGTAGGTCACATAGACCAGAGTATAAAAAAGTGAAACTTTTTTTCTATGTTTTCTCATCTGAACTAGTAGGTCTATGTGCCTATGTGTTATTTTTTATGTTTATGATAAAGCTGCGTAACTTAAGTAATAAAAAGCCTTTACTCTTATTCTAATGAGGTTTTACATTGATAGACATCAGCACAAAGTCCCATAAGAAGTGACAGATAATTGGAATGGCGATGTTTCTGTATTTCCAATAGAAGAACCCGAAAACGCCGCCCAATATCATAGGACCAACCATGTTGAAGATGGTGCCATAACTAAAATGCAATAGACCAAAGAGTATGGAGGATATGGCAATAGCAATATATGGGCTCTTGAATATGAGTTCCAATCTGGGTAATAAATATCCCCTAAACATAAGTTCCTCTGTTACACCGGCAGTAAAGGCCGCAAAAAGAAGGAGTTGTTTGTTGGCTTGAAGAATCGTTTTCATCTCATTTATTTTGTTGCTTTCTTTTACTAGGTGAAAGTAACTCAGCGTAAAAACTACAGGAATGGAGATAATAATGATGGCACCGAAAATGCCGAAGATGCTTTTTAGGTGCATCACAAACCCATATTGCGTTTCTGGCCAGATAAGCAGGTTTTGCTTCTCCACTTTCTTAGTATAAATACTTAGCAAAAATAAGATTAGCCAAAATGAGATTTCTGATATTAATATAGATGTACTACTAAGCCGAGTGATGCCAAGTGCAGCAACGACAATCTTTTTTCCGAAAAATAAAAAACAAAACAAGAGCGCCAAAAGGGAGCTAATACCAATGTACATGGCTTTCTTTTGAGGCAATTTTAAATCTGTATCCATAGAGCCTTGCATTAAAGGATTACAAAGATGCATATTATTGCAATTGTTTTCCTTGATGTATGGAAGGCATTAGTGATAGGGTTTTAAAAAGAATGCAATTTATTATCAGGATATAGCTATTTCTTTAACTATTTTAATGAAATTAGCCGTTACAAATTCACTCCTCACCGTACTTATTAAAAAAAATACGATTGTTGGAATCTATATTTGCCTTCTACCAGCTAAAAATACATCTTAAAAATGGTTAAACGTTTCTTGCTTGTATTTATTGTAACTGCTACACTATACATAATAGTTGCCGCCGTTTCATCGCAGGGAAAGTCTACCGACAAAGCACCCGTTTCTCAAAGTATTTTATTTATTGGTAATAGCTTCACGTTTGCACAGGGCTCGCCTGTAATGAACTATCACACACAATCGGTAACCGATCTAAACAACACAAACCTTGGAGGTGTTCCAGCCCTTTTTAAAACATTTACAAAGGAAGCAGGATTTGATTTTGTAGTAAATCTGGAAACATCGCCAGGTTCTAATCTCGATTTTCACCTGAAGGAAAGAGCTGATAAAATAATAAAACCATGGAATTACGTGGTAATGCAAGGTTTTAGTACCCTCGATAAAGAAAACCCTGGAGATCCTACGGTAATGGCAGAGTCGGCAGCTGAAATAGCAAAACAGTTAAGAAGTAAAAATCCTAAAGTTGATATTCACCTTACTTCTACTTGGGCGCGTGCAGATCAGGTGTATTTAAAAACTGGTTTTTGGCGTCGGCAGTCTGTTGAAAAGATGACCAATGATATTCGCCGAGGCTACAATGTTGCTGCACAAAAAGCCTCCATAAAAGATGTTATTCCTGTGGGGCAAGCATGGAATAGGGCAATAAAATCAGGAATTGCAGATGCTAATCCTTTCGACGGTATAGAGGCAGGCAAGATAAATTTATGGACTTACGACAATTATCATGGCAGTGCCTACGGCTATTATATTGAGGCATTGATGGTTTTTGCAAGCATTACGGGAGATGATCCTGCCTGTTTAGGTAAAAATGAAACTGCCGCAAAGGAGCTTGGCTTTACTACAGAACAAACTGTGGCTTTGCAAAAAATAGCACACGATGAATTAGTTGCCAGAAGTGGTTATCCGCCACTAAAAACCTTTGTGGCAATTTTGAAGTAGGGCGGGAGGTGAAAGTCGAGAGTCGGGAGTTGTAAGTCGGGAGTTGTAAGTTGAAAGTCAAAAGTCGTAAGTCGTAAGTCGATAGTATGGGAGTATAAAAGAAAGAGGCAATAGAGAAGATAAAACTTCTTTACTGCCTCTTTCTTTTAACTATCGAATTTTAACTCCCGACTTACGACTTTTGACTTACGACTTTTGACTTACGACTTACGACTTTCAACTCCCGACTCTTAACTCTCGAAAAACGTCTTATTTATTGCTAGCTGTAAACGTAACTCCTTCGCTCAATATACTCACACCAGCCGCATTACCTGCATAAGAAAAAATGGTGTATTGTTGCCCAAGCACTAGGTTATGATACATTTTGGTACGTTGTTTAGTACCATTATGAATTATTCCGGCAGTAAGTCCTTTAGGTATATACAATATTCCGCTTGTAAATACACAACCCGCTGGCATACTATCACCTTCCACCAAGTATGTTCCATAAAAATCAGCTCCATCGATGGCATAGTAATAAAAGATAACGGTACCACTTCCACTGCGGGTAAGGGTACGTAATACAGGTTGCCCTGGCACTAATCCGCTCGAAACGCCTTGTTTATTTACATTAAAACCAGATAAGTTTCCAATCATTACCGAAAAGGTAGGTAAGGCTTCCACATACGACTTCACAACATCCAATTCGTTTGTCATTTCGCCCTTCTTAAGCTCGAAATCGGCTTTAAAATCTTTACCACCAGCTTCATATTCATTGTTTGCATCACGGTAGGCATTTACTTTTAGCAAGAACTCAGGTTTCGTCATAGGAGGAGAAGCAAACTCGATTGGATGCCCAAATACGCCATTTGTCACCTTAGTGAGCTGGATATTGTAAAGAGACTTTGTAGTGTTATGATAATCGTCTAAAAGATAAATACTCATGATATTTTTTTATTTCTTAATTAATTTTTTAAAATTACGCCCCTTATTCCCATATTCAATATTATATTTTGCTAAAAGGCAATAAGGTTATGCACATAATTTCTGTTTGCGTCTGAAAGCGGTGTACAAGCTCATGAAATAATATTTACCAAAGAGAATTTAGGATAAGAAGTAAGCCGTTTTACTGCCAAAACCAGAAGATGGTCATGTTTTTACAAAACACTGCCAAGTTTTTGTAAAACATGACCATCTTTTTAAGAAACTTGGCAGTGTTTATAAGAAACATGGGTGAGTTTTTGTTAAAGTTGACCATGTTTGCTCCAAAAATTACCGAGTTTTCTAAAAACACTGCCATGTTTGCTCGAAACATGGGTGAGTTTATGAAAAACACGACCATCTTTTGATGAAACTTGGCAATGTTTTACTTTTTGAAGGTAGATGGGTGGTTTGGGAGAGCAATTGTGCCTTTTTACTCATCCTTTATCCGATAAGAAACGGCTTTTGAATGTGATGCTGTAAGCAAATCTTAGCTTGTCTGAATCAGGATTTATAGGATTAAAAGATGGGTAGGAGTACTGAGCGTACTAATTTTGCAAATCCTTCAATCATCCTAATCCTTGTTCAGATAAAGAAATTTGTCAGAACTAGGATTTTGAGAATTGAAGGATAGGTGGCTTTATCTTGAGGACAATAAACATCTAACATATTTTGCAAATAATTTGTATGTTGCACTTTAAATTATTACCTTCCTCTATATGCAACAATTTAACGATATTCTTATGGAATTTATAAACTCAGTAAAGTGGACTTATGCGAAGACAATGCCAGAATGGCCACATGAATACATAGTGAGAAGTAAGGTAGATGACAAACTTTTTGTAGAATCTGTAAACCATATCAGAGCTTTTGGTTATGTCGGTTCATTTTATAAAATGTCAATTACATATTTTGATCATGATGGAATGGTATATTGGACAATGGGAGCACCAATTGAAGAAACCATCATCATCAATCGTTGTAAAAAAGAAAACTCGTATGAAGAGCGATTGAAAAATGGAACATTACCCGAAAATAAAACCAAATAAATGCAATCATTACTTGGACAATTCTATTCAAGAATTAAAGGTTCACAAGAAGACATAGCCTCAGAGGGATTAGCTTACATTTTACAAAGATCTAAGTCTGCAAGGCTTGGAATAAATAGGATTATTAAGAGCGATTGTAATTTAGATTTCGATGATTTAAGTTACGTTACACAAAATATTGGCGAGAAGCTAGAAAGACCAGATATTTCTGGCTATGACAATAATGGAGTAGAAGTATTAATACTCGAAGCGAAATTTTGGGCATCACTGACAGAGAATCAACCTATTTCGTATTTGATGCGGCTTCGAAAAAATTCTGCTTTAATATTTATTTGTCCCACACTTAGAGTAAGACCAGTTTTTGATGAGTTATTAAAACGTGTAATCGCCGAACAACTAAATTGCAAAATAAATAGCGATAATCATTCCATCGTGTTTGAGAATAATATACACTTGACTGTTAAAACATGGAATGAAATATTACAAACCGTCAAAACCCATTTGGTTCAGGATAATGAACAATTATTAATTTCTGATATAGACCAAATCATTGGGTTGTGCGATACAATTGACTCTAATGCCTTTCTTCCAATTCAAAGCGATGACCTGTCACCCAAATATGCAAAAAGAATCAACTCCTACTATGATCTCGTTGATAAAGTTGTTGACGAATTGAAAAAGCGTGGTCTTGCTGAAACGTCAAGACTTAATGCAACACCTCAACGCTATGGCTATACACGTTATTTCAGAATTAGTAAATTTGGGGTTGCATTGAATCTAAACTTTGATTTGTGGGCGAAATATGCAGATACTCCGTTTTGGATAAATATAAAGGATGATTTAGTAAGCGATAAGACTAAATGGATAATGACAGAGCAGCTAAGAAGGCATTGCAGAACAGTTGCAACAAAATTAAATATCGCTGTTTGTGAAACAAATAGCAGAGAAAAATTATTTGAATTAACACCATTGACAGACAAAACAGAAGATGTAGTTGTAGATGATTTAGCAAATCAAATTACTACCCTTATAACAGCTATCGAAATTGAAATGCCTTTAATTAGTTAAATATGGCAAGATATCATTTGCGAGTGCAAACAAGTGATGGTAAAGTGAGTGGAGTAGGGCTAGTGGTTAATTGATAATTGAAAAGTTATAATTGATAAAGGGTGGCCTCTGTTTATTTGACAACTAAAAATTATTCATACTCTCCTTTTTGCTCCTATACTAGAAAATAAACCACACTTTTGCAGCAGATATATAAATGATGCAGTTACCTTCTCAACTATTAGAAAATGCGGTTTCAGAGTTTGCTAAGTTGCCCGGCATTGGCAAAAAGACTGCCCTTCGGTTGGTACTACACTTGCTAAAACAAGAAGCAAATGAGGTAAAGCATTTTGGGGAAACCATTACCCGAATGAGGGAAGAGATAAAGTTTTGTAGCCGCTGCCACAACGTTAGTGATGGTAATATTTGCAGTATTTGTAGCAATGCTATCGGGCGGAACCAACAACTAATTTGTGTAGTGGAGAACATCAGGGATGTAATTGCCATAGAAAATACACAACAATTTAATGGCACTTATCATGTATTGGGCGGCATCATTTCTCCTTTGGATGGGGTAGGACCAGATCAATTGAATATTGAAACCCTTATAAGCAGGATAGAAAGCGAACAAACCACTGAGCTTGTTTTTGCACTAAACCCAAACATACAGGGCGATACAACAATCTATTATATACAAAGAAAGCTTGGACAGAAAAACTGTAAAGTAACCACTATTGCTAGAGGCATTTCATTTGGTGGCGAACTTGAGTTTGCTGATGAAATGACATTGGCAAGGAGTATTGCTAATAGGCTTCCGGTAAATCAGTACGTGAAGTAAATAGTTTCAGGTTACAAGTTACTCGATTCAAGTTACAAGTTGCAGGATCCTGGTTACCGGTATTGCCTGACACTAGTAACTAGCAACCTGAATTATGTAACCTGAATCTGGCAACTTGAATCCTGCATCCTGCACCTATTCTTCCATTTTAGCAACACCTTAATTTTCTTTGAACTTAAAACAGCTAAATTTGCACCCTAAATAGTTTAGAATGAACAAGAAGAATTTATTTATTGCTGTATTAATATTGGCGGTTCTTGGTTTTACGGGTGTTTGGTATTTTGTTTTTTACAGACCTTCTCATCATGTACGTGACATTGCCGGCGAAAGTGCAATAGTTGTTTCTGCAAAAGATATAGTGAAAGAATTTCAGACTAATGAATCTCAAGCAAATACTAAATACCTAAATAAAGTAGCAGAAATTACTGGCGAAGTGGTAGAAGCAAAAAAAGATCAAACGGGGAAACCAACCGTTACCATCAAGAGTGATGATGCGTTTTCTAATGTTTTTGTTTCATTAAGAGGAGATAAACAATTGGAAGTAAAGGGTGGAAGTACCATTACAGTAAAAGGTGTGGTTACAGGCTTTTTAAGCGATGTGGTTGTGAATGATGGTATTGTTACAAAACAATAGACTATGATGAAAAAAGTATTTCTACTAGCATTATTGTCCCTTTTAGTAAACATAAGTTTGTTTGCGCAGAAGATTTATGCTACCAAAGTAGGACAGATTAAGTTCTTTTCTACTACCCCCACGGAAGATATTGATGCGGTAAACAACCAAGTGGATAGCAAAATGACCGACAAGGGTCAGATTATATTCGGACTTTTAATTAAAGGGTTTGTTTTCGAAAACGACTTAATGCAAGAGCACTTCAATGGTAAGGACTATATGCAGAGTGATAAGTTTCCGAAAGCAGAATTTAAAGGAGTAGTAACCAATATTGCTACGGTGAATTTTGCAAAAGACGGAGCTTATCCAGTAATGTCTACCGGTGATTTAGTGATAAGAGGAATTTCTAAGAAACAAAGTGCTGCGGGTTTGATTGTTATTGAGAAAGGTAAAGTGCAACTTAAAAGCAAGTTCAAAATAAAGCTGAAAGACTACGGCATCAAAGGAAAAGATATAGGATCTGTGATATCTAATGATATTGAAATTACGGTGGATGCTAAATACAACTAGTAAACCATCTTTGGTAAATACAAATCCGCCTGTTACTTTTGCCGTAGCAGGCGGATTTGTTTATTGTTCACCCTGCGTACAAATGTTGAACTAATAAACGATACACAACTCCACACGCCACATCGGATTTGTAACTCGTTCCTTTCAATATTTTATTAACAACACATTCGATTAATCACTTTTATTTTTTGATTAATCATTATACATTAACCGTTAATCATTACACGATATGAGTTTGATACACGAAGAATTAGAAAAAAGGATATTGGTAATTGATGGTGCAATGGGTACCATGATTCAACGTCATAAGCTTGAAGAAGCTGATTACAGAGGGGAAAGATTTAAGGATTGGCACTTGGATGTAAAGGGTAATAATGATTTATTGAGCATTACAAAACCGGAAGTTATCATCGGGATACATCTTTTGTATCTCGAAGCGGGTGCCGATATTGTTGAAACCAATACTTTCAGCAGTACCGTTATTGCGCAAGCAGACTACGACATGCAGTCATTGGCTTATGAAATGAACGTTGCCTCTGCCCAATGTGCGAGAAAAGCTATTGAGAGATACCATGAACTTCACCCTGAAGATGGAAAGCCTAAGTTTGTGGCCGGTGCAATAGGGCCATTAAACAAAACATTGAGTCTATCGCCTGATGTAAATAATCCGGGTTATCGTGCTGTAACTTTTGATGAAGTAGTTGAAGCTTACACCGAGCAAATAAAAGGCTTAGTAGAAGGTGGCGTGGATGTATTATTGGTAGAAACAATTTTTGATACCCTCAATGCAAAAGCAGCCATATTTGCTATAAAACAATTCTTCCGAAACTCCCCTTCAGGGGATGGGGGTGAGTTGCCAATTATGATTAGCGGCACTATTACCGATGCTAGTGGACGTACACTTTCTGGACAAACTCTTGAGGCTTTTTATATATCTGTAAAACATGCAAATCCTTTAAGTATTGGATTGAATTGTGCCTTGGGCGCACAAGAAATGCGTGGACACATTGAGGAATTGAGTGGTATTGCAGCTTGCTTTACTTCTTCATATCCTAATGCTGGCTTACCAAATGCAATGGGAGAATATGATGAACAACCGCATCAAACAGCACATTTCATTGAGGAGTGGGCACAGAATGGTTGGGTAAATATAGTAGGTGGTTGCTGCGGCACCACACCTGATCATATCAAACACATTGCAGACCACGTAAGAACAATCGAACCAAGGAGATTGCCTGTGCTAGAGTCAGAGTTGGCTTAGCTTAACCACAAAGGTCACTAAGGTTCTCACAAAGGACACTAGGGGTATAATGAGAGGTGTAAACCTTTGTAAAACTTAAAGAATGACCGAAAATGAGATTGCAAAAGTGGTGTTTGAATGTGGACTTAAAATACATAGGGCATTAGGTCCGGGCTTGCTCGAAAGTGCTTACGAAGAATGTTTATGCTATGAACTGTTTAATTATGGTGTTGCGTTTGAGAGGCAAAAGGTTCTACCGTTAATTTACGAAGCTATAAACTTAGATGTTGGTTATAGGGTTGACATAATTGTTGAAGATAAATTAATAATTGAGTTGAAGGCAGTAGAATCTTTAACAGATATTCATTTTGCACAAATTGTAACTTATCTAAAGTTGTCAAGATGCAAACTGGGATTATTAATAAACTTTAATTCTTTATTGTTCAAGGATGGTGTAAAGCGTGTTATAAATGGTTATCTATAAGTAAATTATAATCTTTGTCTCCTTGGTGAAATCCTTAGTGGACATTGTGGTAAAATAAATAAACTTGTGATCTTAGTGAAAACTTTGTGTCCCTTGTGGTTAAAAAAATAAAATGAGTACAACGATAAAACCTTTTTTAAGATTAAGTGGATTAGAGCCTTTAATTATTCGTCCTGAGACAAACTTTGTCAATGTAGGCGAGCGTACCAACGTTACCGGTAGTAAGAAGTTTGCCAGACTTATATTGAATAATCAATACGAAGAAGCCCTTTCTGTTGCACGCCAACAAGTGGAGAATGGTGCGCAGATATTGGATGTAAATATGGATGATGCCTTGTTGGATGGTGTAAAAGCCATGACCACATTCATTAATCTATTGCAGAGCGAACCAGATATTGCCAAGATTCCTATCATGGTAGATAGCTCTAAGTTCGAGATTATTGAAGCGGGATTGAAATGTATTCAGGGGCGTTGCATCGTAAACTCTATCTCTATGAAAGAGGGTGAGGAAAAGTTTATTGAACATGCCTTCATCTGTAAAGCGTATGGTGCTGCTGTAATTGTAATGGCTTTTGATGAGAAAGGCCAAGCCGATACCCTAGAGCGCAAAGTAGAAATTTCTGAAAGAGCTTACAAGATATTAACCGAGCAAGTTGGGTTTGATCCTCAAGACATTATCTTCGATATTAACGTTTTTGCCATTGCTACAGGCTTGGAAGAACACAATAATTATGGTGTAGATTTCATTGAAGCTACACGCATCATCAAGCAAAGGCATCCTTTGGTAAAAATTAGTGGCGGCGTTAGTAACCTGTCATTCTCTTTCCGGGGCAATGAACATGTACGTGAAACAATGCATTCTGTCTTCTTATTTCATACCATCAAGGCTGGGATGGATATGGGAATCGTGAATGCGGGTCAGTTAGTAGTTTATGACGAGATTGAACCAAGCCTGAAAGAACTTTGCGAAGATGTAATCCTTAATAGAAACAACGATAATAACGAAGCTACAGAAAAGCTGATTGCCTTCGCCGAGACGGTTAAAGCAAAGGGAAAGGTTCAGGAAAGGGATGAAAAATGGCGCGATGCTTCTGTAGAAGAAAGATTGAAACATGCTTTGGTAAACGGTATTACTGAATATATTGATGCTGATACAGAAGAGGCAAGGGTGAAATATCCTAAACCTTTGGATGTGATAGAAGGCCCTTTGATGGACGGGATGAACTTTGTGGGCGACTTATTCGGTGCGGGTAAAATGTTCTTGCCTCAAGTGGTAAAGAGTGCCCGCGTAATGAAGAAAAGTGTTGCAGTTCTCACTCCTTATATTGAAGCTGAAAAGGAAGAACGTCGTCTCGCTCACATTGCAGCAGGGACTATTAACGAGGAAGGTGCTGGTGCTGCCAAGATACTTTTGGCTACCGTGAAAGGTGATGTACATGATATAGGCAAGAACATAGTTGGGGTAGTTTTGGGTTGTAATGGTTATGATATTATCGATTTGGGCGTAATGGTTCCTACCGATAAAATTCTAGAAGCCGCTATTCACCATAAGGCAGATATTATTGGATTGAGTGGTTTAATTACTCCTTCGCTTGATGAAATGGTTCATGTGGCTAAAGAAATGAAGCGTCGTGGAATGAAACAACCTTTGCTGATTGGTGGCGCTACCACTAGTCGTATGCACACTGCGGTAAAGATTGCCCCCGAATATGGCAATGGCGTTATACATGTATTGGATGCTAGCCGTAGCGTAACTGTAGCAGGAAGTTTATTGAGTAATGATAGTAAACCGGCTTTCCTAGAGCAAACTTATGGCGAGTATGTGAAACTGAAACACGGTTTTGATAATAAGAAATCTCACAAAAACTATTTGCCTTACACTAAAGCTTTAGCCAATAAAGTAAACATAGATTGGGCTACTTTCCAACCGGTAAAACCTCAGTTTACGGGTACTAAAGTGTTTGCAGATTTCGATTTGAATGAACTAAGACAATATATTGACTGGAAACCTTTCTTCATTGCTTGGGAAATGCACGGAAACTTCCCTGCCATCTTAACTGATGAGATTGTTGGCAAGGAAGCAACGAAACTATACAATGATGCGAATACTTTATTAGACAAAATCATTGCAGAAAAATGGTTGACAGCAAAAGGAACTATCGGTTTCTGGGAAGCTGGTAGCGAGGGGGACAGCGTCATTGTTAACCGTTTACCGATAACCGATGGAGGGGAACAACGGTCAACGGTTGACGGTCAACGGTATGTCCATTTAGAGTTCTTGCGCCAACAAATAGAAAAAGCACCGGGGCAACCGAACATCTCACTCGCTGATTTTATAAAACCACTTGGAGCTTCTACAGAACTTACGACTCACGACTTACGACTTACGACTGATTTTATGGGTGCTTTCGCCGTTACCATCGATGGTATCGAGCCGCACATAAAAGCTTTCGAAGCTAATCTGGATGACTATAACAAGATTATGTTGCAGGCACTTGCCGATAGATTAGCAGAAGCTTTTGCAGAATGCTTACACTTAAAAACAAGAAAAGAATATTGGGGTTATGCTACCGATGAGCATCTAACTAATGATGAATTAATTCATGAAAAATACTTAGGTATCCGTCCGGCACCGGGTTATCCTGCTTGCCCAGATCATACCGAAAAGTATAAGTTGTTCGACTTATTAAATGTTACTGAAAGCATTGGTATCACGCTTACAGAAAGCTTGGCTATGTATCCTGCTTCTTCAGTTTGCGGATGGTATTTCGCCAATCCTCAGAGCCAATATTATGGTGTAGGGAAACTTCAGCCCGACCAAGTAGAAGATTATGCTAAGAGAAAAGGAATGACACTAGACGAGATAGAAAGATGGTTGAGGCAGAATATGGAGGGGTAATGTTGAATTTTAAATTTTAAATTTTGAATTATATAAAGCCGTTGAAGTATGAATCTTCAACGGCTTTATAGTTGAATCTACATGTAACTTTTTATTTAAAAAAAAGCAGAGTTACTACCGAAGAAGAGTTTCGTGATACCTCCAATGATTTCCGCAATACCAGAGATAATCTGGAACTCGATAAAAATATAATGGTTAACCACAAGGCACACAAGGGTTTTCACTAAGTACACAAAGATTCTAACTCGTGTCCTTTGTGTTTTTTCTTTGTGGACTTTGTGGCAAAAAAGAATAAATATGAATAAAGCATTTGTTTACGTTTTGGCTTTCTTTCTTTTTACAAATAGTTTAGCTGCGCAAGTTCAGATAGATAACCTTCAATCGCTTTGGAAGATAGCCTTACAGAATAACTCCAACCAAAAAGTGTATGCCCTAAAACGCGAACAGCTGGGCTACGACTATAAAACTGCCACAAGCTTTTATTACCCTCAAGCCGCAGCAAGCTTTAATGGTCAGGACAATCTGATACAATCCGTTACGCCTGTGCCAGGAGTAATCTTTAATAAACCGGGAACCGTTTACCTGCAATTTGGTAAGCATTACACTTATAATACTGGATTAACTGTAACGAAAGACTTGTTTGATTGGCAGGCAATACTTCAATCGAAGATTGCAAAAGAGAATATTGCATTGAATAATGTGCAGCAAGATGCGTACATCCAAACACTGAAAACACAGGTGGGGCAATATTATTATGCCGCATTGTTGGCAAAGGCTTCCATGGAAATTGCAAAGAAAGATTTGGCATTGGGAGATAGCATCTTTGGGGCGATAAAGAATAAATTTAAGCAAGGATTGACGGATGTGAGTGCTGTGAATCAAGCAGAAATAAATAGGAATAACATCAGTCAGAATAATTTTCAGAGTGAGCAATTGTACAATCAGGCAGTGGCAAACATCAAACTTCTTGCTGGCATTAGTGCTACTACAAAGATTGTTTTGGCCAATATTCCTTTAGAAAATCAACCTAGTAACGTGGCTTTAGGGAATGATAAAACATTGATACCTTATACCAATAGTGTTACAATAACTGATTTGCAGGTCAGGGCACAGAAGGCAACCTTTCTACCAAAACTTACGGCAACGGGATACTTTGGATTTCAACAATTCCGTGATAAATTTGACTTGAGTTTTACTAAGAATGCATGGTCGGACTATCAATATATTGGCTTAGGACTCAATTGGCCATTGTTTACTGGCTTTGCCAACAGCAACAAATTGAAGAGTATCTCCACTCAAAAGAGAATTGCCGAACAGAACTATCAGTCCGCTAAAGAGCAAAGCAACATCAATGATTCGCTTTTATTGAGCAACTATTCTACCTTTTATAATATGACATCTATTGCCGAAAATAGTTTCTATCTGTATGGAAAGAACTTAGATTTATCCTTGCAGAAGTTCAGAGAAGGGTTGATTAGTATAGATGCTTACCTAAAAACATTTCAGGATTATCTGGCAGCTGAGAATGTGTACATGAATAACTTATCAAATTTATTAACTACTAAGGCGTCAATAGAAGCAAGGACCCCTAACCCCTAAAGGGGAATATAATCAACCTTTATAGGGTTCAAAACCCTTTAAAGGTTTAAATAATCATTATGAAACATACTTTTTTATCAATCGCAATTACTATTTTACTTATTGCTTCCTGCAATAAAAAGCAAGGCATTCAACCACAGCGAAAGGATATTGTGGATGCTGTTTTTGCAAGTGGAAAGGCTGTAACCGTGAACCAATATAAGGTTACGGCTAACAGTGAAGGCTTCTTAACTGGTTCACTTGTGGCAGAAGGGGATTCCGTAAAAATGGGGCAACCCTTGTTTCGTATTCAGAACAATGTTCAGCAAACGCAAGTAGGCAATGCTTTGGAAAACCTAAAGTATGCTCAAAACAAGATGTCTGATAATGCTCCACAAATACAACAATTAGAAGAGCAAATAAATCAAGCTAACATAAAAAAGCAAACGGATTCTATTAACCTTAATCGCTATCAGAACTTAATTGCAACCAATGCGGTATCTAAAGCAGATTATGACAACGTGAGTCTTACTTATAAAAATGACATCTCTACTATCATGGTTTTGCATAAACAATTGGCCGATTTAAAACAAACCTTGTCTTTAAATGCAACTAACGCCAAAGCACAATATGAAATACAACAACAGAACAATGGGTTTTATACAGTAGCTAGCCAGGCTTATGGATTGATATTAAATGTTTATAAAAAGACTGGTGACTTTGTGAAGAAGGGCGAAACCATTGCAGACATGGGAAATGGAAAAGTGATTGCTAGGTTGCAAGTAGCAGAAGACGACATCAACAGGATACAACTAAATCAGTTGGTGCTTCTTTCGCTTAACACAGATAAAAACCACGTTTATAAGGCAAGCGTATCTAAAATATATCCTTCTTTCGATGCCACTAGTCAGTCATTTATTGTAGAAGCAACCTTTACCGAGCTTCCTAAAGTATTGAAAGATGGTACACAGTTGCAGGCTAATTTTATCATCACAGAAAAGAAAAATGTATTTGTAATTCCTGCAAACTATATCTCAGTTGGAGACTCTGTTACGCTGCAGGAAGGTCATAAGAAGGTGGCAATAAAAGCGGGCATCAAAACCTTAGAATGGGTTGAAATAACGGAAGGCTTATCAGGAAATGAAACAATAGAAATGCCTAAAAAGTAATCACTAATTTCTAGAATGGTTGATAAATCATTTTATTCATTCAAATCATTTAATCAGTGATCTATGTTTAGTTCTATCAATAATCGCATCTCGCAGATACACCTTACTTCAAACGTAAAGCAAACCATTGTGGCTATGCTTGGCGTTACATTTGGCATTAGCATGTACATTTTTATGACAGGCTTTATGACTGGGGTAAACGATGCCCAAACAGAACTGGCTTTTAGTGCTTTGGCGCATGTGCGCATTTATAATGATGGGCCTTCCGACAATACCAATATTGCAAAACAGATTTATCCTAATAGCCTAATAAATGTGCGAAGTGCAAAAGTGATACGCTATACGGACGGTATTAAAAACTCGTCTGCTATCATAGCTGCCCTTAAATCAGAGAAACAAGTAACCAATTTTGCTACACAGGTTAATGTAAATGTGTTCTTTAAAAATGCAGGAAACAAAATAAATGGGATAGTTTCTGGAGTAGATGTTACAAATGAAAGCAAGGTTTTCAAAATTTCAGAAGACATGGTTGAGGGCAGTTGGGACGAGCTGAAATTTCATTCGGATGGTATTATTGTAGGCATAGAACTTGCCAAAAACCTTGGACTTAAAATTAATGACAACGTAAACATCCTTACTTCCGATGGGCTGACCAAGAACTACAAGGTAATTGGTATTTTTAGAACTTATCTGTCTAGCATTGATAAATCGAAGGCCTATATCACCATTGGTGCGGCGCGTCAGTTGTTGTCTGTCAACCAAGATTATGTCACCGATATACAAATTAACGTTGCCAATTATGATAAAACTGCCGAGTTGGTAGACCATATTTCAAGGCTCATTCCTTACAAAGTAGAGTCTTGGCAAACATCCAATCAGCAATTGGTGGCAGTAAATTTATTGCGATATATCATTGCCGTTGCAGTTTCGCTTACCATCCTTTTAGTGGCAGGATTTGGTATTTACAACATTATGAATATGACTATTAATCAGAAAATAAGAGAGATAGCCATCCTAAAAGCAATGGGATTTTCGGGAGGAGATGTAACGCAAATATTTCTGACTGAGGCAATTATTATTGGCGTAATTGGTGGCATTATAGGAATGTTACTAGGGTTCGGTATATCTAGAGGCGTAAACAGAATCCCTTTTAATGTATCAGGAATGGAAACTTTACCCATGTCTTATTCTCCTCAAAATTATATTCTGGCATTTATGTTTGGCTTAATAACCACATTTGTAGCTGGCTATCTTCCTGCACATAAGGCCTCCAAAATAGACCCGGTGAGTATATTGAGAGGCTAAAATCCAGTGAACAGTTATCAGTAAACAGTAAAGATGTGCAAACTTTTTTCACTGTTTACTGATAACTGGTCACTGATAACTGAAATTTTATGAGTGAACTTATTTTAAAGGCAGACAACATTGTTAAGTATTTCTATGAACCTGAAAAGTTTCAGGTTTTGAAGGGAATCAGCTTCGAGGTGAAGAAGGGGGAATTCTTGGCATTGGTTGGCAAATCAGGTTGCGGAAAATCTACCTTGATGTATGTTTTATCTACGATGGATACGGATTACGAAGGTTCGCTTACTATAAAAGATACCCTCCTTACCAATCAATCACAGAATCAGCTTGCCGCTTTTAGGAATGAACATATTGGTTTTGTTTTTCAGTTCCATTATTTATTGCCTGAATTTTCTGCTTTAGAAAATGTGATGATTCCTGCCTTAAAGCTAAAAAGATATTCGAAGGCTGAGGTAGAAGAAAAAGCATATAAACATCTTGAACTTTTGGGGTTAAAGGATCAGGCATTAAAGAATGCTAATAAATTATCTGGTGGGCAGCAGCAACGGGTAGCTATTGCACGTGCCTTGATAAATGATCCTTCTATCATAATGGGCGATGAACCAACAGGAAACTTGGATACTGCAAATACACAAATAGTATTTGATATTTTTAGGGAACTGGCCAAAGAACGCAATCAAACCATCATTGCCGTTACTCACGATGATGATTTTGCCAAGAACTGTGATAGGATTATTGAAATGAAAGATGGACAGATGGTGTAATAGATAGTTAGCCAAAACCTTTAAGCTTTGCCTTGAAACCTTTAAGTTTCGCCACAAAACCTTTAAGCTTTGTCTCAAAACCCTAATGTTTCGCCGTGAAACCTTTAAGTTATGCGGCAAAACCTTTAAGCTTCGCCACAAAACCTTTAAGTTTAGTCTCAAACCCTTTAAGTTTCGCCGTGAAACCTTTAAGTTTTGCGACTAAACGTATACGCTTGAAGGCGATTATAACACAATAACCAAAGGAAGAACCTACATTTTATTGCTAAAACAAATCTGGATAGGTTACTTCTACTAGAAATAATCCCGTGGAAGGTGTGGTAAAATTGGCTTTTGTACAGTCTTTTGCTTCTATTATTTGTTTAAAATCATCCAAAGTAATCAGTCCTCGTCCCACTTGAAGCATGGTTCCTACCAAGCCACGAACCATTCCTCTCAAAAAACGATTTGCCTTTACATTATACACTAAACAATTGTTTTCGTACACCCATTTTGAAGTAATTATATTGCAGATGAACGTTTTTACCTGCGTATTTCGTTTAGAAAAAGAAGTAAAGTCCGAATAAGTGAGCAATGTTTCTGCGGCTTGCTGCAAAGCGTCAAAATCTAAATTATAAGGGTAAAACCAAGCCGTTTCGTTTAAAAAAGGATTTCTATTTCTAGTTATATAATATTTGTACTCCCTGTGTGTGGCACTAAAACGTGCATGAGCATCTGGAGAAACAGTAAATATTTGTTTTACAATTATATCTCTTGGCAAGACTGCATTGAGGTTATAAACTTGCTTAGGATTTAGTTGAGATTCTGTATCAACATGAAAAAAGTTTTGCAAAGCATGAACCCCAGCATCGGTACGAGAAGAACAGGTTAATTGAAAAGTTGACTTGTAAATTTTTTGTAAAGCAGATTCTAGAACAGATTGTATGGTTTCGGCATTTTGTTGCGTCTGAAAACCGCTGTAATGTGTACCCTTATAAGCCACTTCTATAAAATATCGGGGCATATTATAAGGCGTTTCTGAACTGTTTTACAATAGCTGGATCAGATAATTGTCCTTGTAGTGAGGCAAAATTATTTCCATCATAAATAGAATCTTTTGCTGAAAGAAAGAAGGCTAATTTATTTTTATCGGTCGTAAAAAGCTTACTCAGATTCTTTATTTGTTCAGTAGAAAAACATTTTTCGCCAAAAGTAGGTTCAGCATTAGCAATCATTCCTAGCTCAGTTTTAGCCGCTTGCAATTGTTTTTTTAATAAATTAAAGTCTGCATCTGTAGCAATAGTACAGTTTGGCTTTTGTTTTAATTTATTGTCTAGTGATACAATAGTATTTGTGTTTTTTTCTTTTGATGATTGTAGTTCCTTGCCAGATTTCTCAATAGCCACTGGTGCAATCGTTGTAAATGTTTGCAAATTCAGTATCCCAAACGTGTTTTCTTTTATTTTACGAAGAATAAAACCTACATCCATTCCTTTAATAGAGATAATAAAATGCTGCGATGGATATTTGTCTTTTACAAATCCAACTTCTGCATCATAGTCTCCATTTGTCATTTGTGGTATTGTAAGGAAGCCATTTAAAGAAGAACTATAGTTTGTTTTGCCATCAATCAATACATAAAAAGGTTCTTTTGCCTCAGATTCCAGATAGATATAGAATTTTTGTTGAGCATTTACTTTCAAGGTTGCTATGCTAAAAAGAAAGAGAAATAAAAGAAAAAGTTTACCCATGATGTTTATTCATCTGTTTTGACAAACATAATACATTTCATTGCTTCTGCATATTTCTGCTTCTATTAAAATGAGATAATAAGTGTTGAATGGAAAGTATCTTATTTCTGAATATTTAAAATGAAATACTGAGATGATTATTATTGTGGTTGGAAGAGATTCCACTTTATCAAATTTCGTTTGCCCTATTAATTGAGCTCATTTCCATATAATTTTAAATTGAAATTGATATTTGAAAATTATTTTACGTCTAAAAGTTTTATGTACTAAACTTTAACACAATAACTAAAAAAATACCTCGTAGGTTACATCCGAAATAAAAAATAATCAATGCTTTTTCCGCAATTATCTCCCAAAAGATGCCACCAAGCATTGTTTCACAATTTATCTATTATCAATTTAGCGTTTGTTGTTTCTCATCTTCTTTCTCTATCAAAAGGAACTGTTTATCCTGCTCAATCTTCATTTCATCCTCCAGTTTAGTCGTTATTAAAATGGTTGTTTAAACAAGAGTATATAATCTTGAAAACCCATTTAATAAAAGTGCAATCTTACCTTATTACGCTTTTTATTGGTTTATTATCGTGTATTAGGACGATTTAGCCCCCCTATTAATGGCAATTTGTAACTTAGTGAGTGTAGAAATTGGTGTAGAATGAAATGAATATTAGCTAAATAGAAGTTCTTTTTTATTTCAATTAGTAAAACAAGTTCTTTTGTTCCGTACTTTACAAACAAAATTTGTAGTATGCATTTCGATAAAGAATCTCGTCGTGTAGTTAGAAAAAATATTTTTTCTAAGATTGTACAAGCCTTTCTTCAGGGGATTATTGTTTTGGCACCAATTGGTGTAACAATTTGGGCAGTTTTATTTCTTTTTGATTCAGTAGATAATATTCTACCTAGTATTCTTCACAAGATCGTTCCAAATTTTGTAGGTATAGATTCAGAAGGGAATTTACAAAAAATACCTGGCCTAGGCTTTGTGATTGTCTTGACATTAGTACTGGTCATTGGTTGGGTATCCTCCTCTTTCTTTGTTGGAAAAGTTGTTTCTTTCATGGATAGGATTCTTGAAAAAACACCAGGGATAAAGGTTATCTACACCACAGTGAAAGATTTATTGGAGGCTTTTGCAGGAAATAAAAAGAAATTCGATAAGCCAGTATTGGTAAATATAGATGGCGAGGGAGTTTGGAGAGTAGGCTTTATTACACAAAAATCTGTACCACATTTTGAATTAGAGGAACATGTTGCAGTTTATGTCCCCCATTCATATGCAATTAGCGGTATCCTATATTTTGTTCCTCCTAGCAAAATAAGGTTACTAAATAATGTTAGTGCAGCAGATGCAATGAAATTTACCGTGAGTGGTGGGGTAACTGCGGTATGACAGTTAACAGTAAAGAGTGATTAGTAACCAGTTAAAAGTATTTAGTTCGAAAATAATTTGATTGGAATTGTGTTTAAATAGAATTTTAAGATTTGAAAAATGAAACTCACTGCTAACTATTAACTGATTACTGTTCACTGAAAAAGAAATATTATGGCTGATAAAACAGTTTTCGACGTATTTAAAAAAGAAAAAACAACGACAACTGTTTCAGCAGGAAAAGTTATACCAGTAATTTTTTGTTTGTTATTTGATGATTCTGGCGCTTATATAGAAGTTAGAAATCATAAAGGAAAACAAGTAGAAGTAGATTATCAACAATATAGTGGCGTTGTAAGAACAATATTAAAGCAAGTAACTACCATACATCATCGATCAGATTTTGTGGTGGATTGGGAACATCCAGTAAACCAAGTTTATCTTCATGAAAACGATGCATTAATTGATCTTTTATTGAAAACCTCACAATGGATTACCGAAGATGGTACTGTAATAGAAGCAATGCCGGGAAAAGGTTCATTGCAACTTGTTTTAACAACGCTTGAAGATGAGGAGAATATTAATGCCACTTTGATAATGTGGTCTGACAATAGAACTTATCACACTTATGAGTTTATAAATGAGAACCATCTTTTTGCCGAGAATAAAGTGGTTGAAACACCCCCTGTAGGAAGCAATTTTAAAGCCCTCACATTTTTTAATACCAATGTTAAGGTTAAAGATGTTGCCAAATATTTGTCTATTTTCTTTTCATTTACTAAACATATTGATTTAGCTTATGATGATAATGTTGTAACTTTTTCTAAACATAAAATAACAACTACTCCAGTATTAATTTTTGAAAAAATTGATATGGACGATGCACTTTGCATGCGTGTTGCACAAGTTTTACCAGGGATTGATGCAAGTTTATTGAGCGATTATGATCTTACTTATTTTGCATCAATCAATGAATTAGAAGAAACGATAGAGGTTAAACCAATTGAACAAGAAAATAATGGTTCTTACATTAATCATATACATACGTTACTAATAAAACACTTGCCAAAAGGTGATAAAAATAAGGAAGGAACCGTAATATTAGAGAATGATTTGTTTATCATTCCTAGAGAAATTGCCTCCGATTTTATTTACGAAGAGTTGCCCACATTGCTTTCTACCTATAAAATAATGGGGGCAGAAAATTTGAAGGCCTATAAGATTAGTACCAATAAGCCGAGGCTAGAACTTAAATTGACGCATGGATTAGACTTTTTAGAAGGCAGCGCTAGCTTGCATTTTAATAATGAGCAGTTTTCATTATTTGATGCATTGCAACAGTATAGTAAGAATAAATACATTTCTTTGAGTGATGGTACACATGCTATTGTAAATGAGGGCTATATGCAAAAGCTGTTACGTCTTTTTAATAAAGACAAGGATAATGTAAAAATTTCTTTCTTCGATTTGCCACTATTAGAAGGTTTAATTGATGAGAAATTAGCTGAAACAACTTTTGAGAAGTCAAAAGAAATTTTCCAAGGATTTAATGACTTACATAAATCCGAAAATAAGTTGCCACAAGTAAATGCAATGCTACGCCCTTATCAGGAACAAGGATTTCATTGGTTGAAATATTTGCAAAGTGTAAATCTTGGCGGATGCTTAGCAGATGATATGGGACTAGGAAAAACACTGCAAACTATTACGCTTTTGGCATCTATCTATCCGGAAGAAATTTTACCAACTTTGATAGTAATGCCCAAAAGCTTATTGTTTAATTGGGAAAAAGAGTTAGAAAAATTTACGCCAGAAATTAGCTTTTATATATATCATTCACCTAGCAGAAATCTTGATGACGCAGTAAAACATCAATTGATATTAACCACCTATTCGATGGTGAGAAATGATATAGAAAAATTGCAAGAGATTCCATTTTGTTATGTAATACTCGATGAATCACAGAATATAAAGAATGTTTCATCACAAGCTTCTCGGGCAGTTATGTTGTTACAAGCTAAACATAAACTAGCACTGAGTGGAACCCCAATTGAAAATAATTTGGGCGAATTGTATGCATTATTTCGTTTTTTAAATCCATCAATGTTTGGTAGTTTAGAGAACTTTAATCAATATTATTTATCACCCATACAAAAAGATAATAACCAAGAAACAACTGCCGATTTAAAGAAAAAAATATACCCTTTTATATTAAGAAGACTTAAAAAGGATGTGCTTAAAGAGTTGCCTGATAAAATAGAACAGGTTTTGTACGTTACAATGAGTTATGAGCAGAAAAAACTGTATGAACAAAGAAGACAATATTACCAAGAAGCAATTCAGCAGCAAGTTGCCATAAAAGGAATTCAAAACTCACAGTTTTTTGTTTTCCAAGCGTTGAGCGAACTAAGACAATTGGCTTCTACTCCAGAATCGACGAGCAATGGACTGATAAAATCGCCTAAAATTGAGATTTTAATGGAACAATTGTTAGATGCAGTTGCCAATAAGCACAAAGTGTTAGTGTTTGTAAACTTTTTAATAGCATTAGAACTTATTGGCGAAAAACTAGAGGAACAAGGTATTGAGTATGTAAGTATGAGTGGTTCTTCTAGAAACAGACAAGAATTAGTAGAACGTTTTCAAACGGATACTAATTGTAAAGTGTTTTTATTAACGCTTAAAACTGGTGGAACGGGTTTGAATTTAACTGCCGCTGATGTTGTTTTTGTCTTTGATCCTTGGTGGAATAAAGCTGCAGAAAATCAAGCAATTGACAGGGCACATAGAATAGGACAAGATAAAACAGTGCTTACATACAAATTAATTACACAAGGTACAATAGAAGAAAAAATTTTGCTTTTGCAAGAAAAAAAATCTGAAATATTCAACAATATTATATCTACAGACAGTGCTTCTTTGAAAGCAATTAGCGAAGATGACATTCAATTTATGTTGGGTGTTTAAATTATAAAATTATGATAGATCCGAATGATTATATGGCTCGGAGCCTAATAGAACAACATTATACAAAAGATACTATTGCCGATGGATTATTTAAGTATGTAAAGGCCTTTTTTTTAAAGGACACTGATCCAGATTGGCAAACACCACTTACAGTTCAGAATACGCATCTTTTGATGACCAAAAAGTCATTTACAAGATCAGATATGGTACTTATAGCATACTCTGTATTTGATGATGAAGAGATTTATCGAGCTTTTCTTAAAAGTTTGCCATGGTATTTGCCTATTGCTATTGAAAAAATGGTTTGGCTAGATTCCATGTCGGCTAGAGATTTAGAAGAATATCTTAAAACGGTTATTGCAACGTATAATTTGAATAATCCATCAAATCAGATTGTAAGTCAAGCCCATGATTTTTCTTTTTTTCCAAGAAAGTCCGACTATTATTCCCGTAATACTCATGGGGAATTATATATACCTAAAGAAATGAAGGAATCAATCATTAGGTATTATACAAAGCCCCTTTACCAAGATTTTGTTCCTTTATATGAAATTCCTGAAACCACTTATGTATACAGTGCTGAAAAACAAATATTTGACGAACTGCCACAGATTATTTCTTACTTTTTATTAGGAAATATAAAGTTTAGTGCATCAGGTAGGCCGGTAGAATCAACGCTTAGTAAGCTTCAAAAAAGTTGCGGAATAGAAGAGTTTTATGGATTGCAAATAGAAAAATTAAGTAAAGTTCGTTCTAATTTAATAGCTGGAATGCTTTATGGTCTATCTCAAAAGGATTTTGAAACGGATAACCTAGAATTGATTAAAACCTTGTTTAAGAAACATTACCCAACATTGTTTACTCCTCAGTTTATACTCACTGGATTTAAAGGTTGGAACTTATTTGAACAATATGGCGATAGGATTAAAGATTTAGAGATGAAGTTAATGACAGTATTAGCCGATATGCCATTAAATGATTGGATGAGCATTGAAAACTTAACAGAGTTATTAAGTTATAGGTTTATAAATGCCAATCCACTTACTACTTCATCTGTTCAGTCAAAACTTTATTTTGAAGAAGAATTGCCTTTGAATGAAACAAAAAGAATTACCTTAAACTCGGGTTCGCACAATGTGTATATAACCGCACCTTTTTTAAAAGGGACGCTTTTCCTTTTTGCTGCTTTTGGATTGATAGAAATTGCTTTTGATGCATTGAATACAGAAAAGTTTGGAACTAGTTATTACTCAAGTTACGATGGTTTAAAATTTTTTAAACTCACCGCTTTAGGTGCTTATATCTTCGGAATTAATTCAAAATATGAACCTATCCTTATAGAAGAAAAAGCAAAACTATCATTGTCGAATGATTCTATGATGGTTATTGCTGATGGGAAAATGACTTCATTAACTGATAAAATGCTCAGCATTTATAGCGAGAAATTGGGGGATACAAGGTATAAGGTTTCCGCAGAGACTTTTTTAAAGGATTGCAAAAACAGAAAAGAAATTGAAAACAAAATTGTTTTGTTTAAATCTATGATAAGTGGCTCTGTCCCCACAATATGGGAAAGATTCTTCAAAGAATTACTTAGTAACTCATCTGCAATTAAAATAAATAAATTTCTTCAAACGTACTCGTTGCCTCTCGAGGATAAAGAGCTTCACAAAATTGTAGCACAAGACACTGTGTTGAAACAAATTGTATTAAAAGCTGAAGGATTTAATTTATTAGTCCCAAATGAAAATGTCTCAAAGTTTAAAAGCCGATTGAAAGAGCTTGGTTTTATAGTAGAATGATTGCTTAAAAAATTGCTGCTACACTCATGTATCTCCAGTCGAAATTGTTTCCTGCATGAGCAGATGCTGCATTTGTACTAGTTTTCAAAATTTGAGGATTGAGAATATTTTTCGAAACTAATTTCTTTCTGCTTTCATGTATAATCTCAATAATTCCTGGCTGTTTCATCCATTGTTGTTGTGGGGGTTCGTAGCCTACTTTTCCTTTTCGCCATACAATGTTTTCTGGAAGCTTCCCTTCCATACTTTTCCTTAAAATCCATTTGGTAAAGCCATCTTTTATTTTAAAAGAGGTAGGTAGCGAAAAAATAAACTCAATTAAATTATGATTTAAAAAAGGAAGCCTTACCTCTCTGCTGTGTGCCATAGAGTTTCTGTCGGCATATCTCAAAAGTTCTTGTAAGCCAAAAGTCGCTGTATTATAAAAAAGAACATCTTCTAGTTTTTTTACAACAGGCTTTTGCAAAGTATCGTTGTTCTGATATTTTTTATAAAAATCTTTATCTAAAAATGGATGTTCTTTCTGTTGAGAAATTGCCCTTAATTGCAATTGTTGAGCAGTTTTATTTGGTGCAAAGGCTGCTATATAATTTTTGAGGTGCCAATTCTCCAAAAAGTTATTTCCTTTCAAGGCCTTTTTTTCTCTAATGAAGTCATAGAAACTTGCCGCTAGTTTTTGTTGCAAAAACCAAGGAGTATATTTTTTATAGCCTCCAAGTATTTCATCAGCTCCTTGTCCGTCAAGTAAAACGGTTACACCTGTTTCTTTTGCCAATTTATAAACCATAAACTGGGTAAACACACTACTACTTTGTATAGGTTCTTCTTGGTGATACATTAATGTATTCCAATACTCAACGAAATCTTCAGCACCTGGTGTAATGTAATGACTATCAAACTTTTGGTTACCAAAATATTGTTGAACTTCTTTAATATATTTACTTTCATCTTGTTCAAATCCTGGAAAAATTGCAGAAAATGTTTGTAAAGATTTAAGATTGTTCCCTATTAAACTTGCCACAATACTGCTACTATCCAATCCTCCGCTTAATGATGTTCCAACAGAAACATCACTTCTTAATCTACGTTTTATTGAGGTAGAGAATAAATCCGAGAATTGTTCTATCAATACACCATCACTTACTCCCGTTGCCCGATTTCCGATATTCGATTCATTCAATTTATACCATTTCTTCATCTGAACCCTTCCTTTCTCAGGCTGAATTGACAAGTAGTGGCCAGCAGGTAATGAAAGGATATTACTATAAAATGTTTGGGTAGGTTTTATTGGGTTCTGTGTATACCCAAGCGTTAAATAGTTTAAAGTCATCGTTCCATTTAATTCCTTTGGAACACCCACCGCCCAAAATGCTTTCATTTCGCTGGCAAAAAGAAACTGTTCAAACATACCTCTTTGCTTATAATTTGTATAGTAATACAAAGGCTTCTCTCCAAACCTGTCCCTTGCTATCCAAACCTCTTTGCATTTAGTATCGTATAAAGCAAAAGCAAACATGCCATCAAATTGATGTAGACAATCTTTTCCCCACAAGTCAAAGGCAGCAGGAATTACTTCACTATCGCTATTTGTTCTGAAAGTATATCCATGCTTTTGCAAAGTATCTTTTAATTCAATATAATTATATATCTCCCCATTAAAAACCAGCGTGTAGTGCAAATATTCAAAAGGCTGTGCAGCAGCATTGCTTGTATCAAGAATAGCTAATCGTCTGTGACCGAGGCAAATTGTATTGTCATCATTAGTCCATTTTCCCTCGCCATCTGGGCCACGATGTTGCAATGTATCCATCATACATTGTAATTTCTCAGTTTGAGCAAATGATGGGTATGGAGAAATGATGCCCGCTATTCCACACATATTTTGAAAGATTATTTAATGAAGTCGTTGATATTAAGTATTATAAAACAACGTAAAAGTAATGTATGGGGATAGCTTTTTATCATTAAATGAGAAATATTGAGACTCTCATAGTCATTATGGTTATTTCATTCGGCTTGTTTAGTAAAAATATCTATTTTCACACCGCGATTGAACTCCCAATTTTTTCGTCTTTGCCTTTTGAGAATAAAAAATTATAATTTATGGGTAATATTATTATAGGTGTTATTATAGCTTTCATTGTTAGTTTTTATGCAATGCCAATTATCATTCAGCTAGCTGATCAAATAAAAATATTTGATATTCCAGATGAAAGAAAGGTACATAAAAAGCCAATTCCATCTCTCGGAGGATTAGGAATATTTATTGGGTTCATGATGGGCTTATTGTTAACTCAAAGTATTCCGACAATGGCTAGCAAATTGCAATATTTTTACGCTGCATTTCTAGTAGTATTCTTCTACGGTATAAAAGATGATATCTTAAAACTTGTTCCAATGAAGAAAATTCTTGGGCAATTAATTGTTTCAATCATACTCATTTTCAAAGCAAATATGGCCATCAATAACCTTTATGGGTTTCTAGGTGTAAGCTATATTATTGATTCACTGAGTTATATGCTTACCCTTATGACCGTTGTAGTTATCATGAATGCATTCAATTTGATAGATGGTATCGATGGCTTGGCTGGTTCATTAGGTATATTATCTTGCTCTGTTTTCGGGCTCTTCTTTTATTTAAATGGCGACATGTTTTTTGCATTAATTGGCTTTGTTTTTCCTGCTAGCCTCTTTGCATTCTTGATTTATAATTATTCTCCTGCCAAAATCTTTATGGGAGATACTGGCTCAATGCTAGTTGGATTGATAAACGCTATCTTGGCTATCCATTTTATTGGCACCGCTTCTACTTCAAATATTTTAGCTTTAGAAAATTTAAGACTATCTCCTCCGGCAATGGCTTTTGGAATTCTTGCCGTTCCTCTTTTTGATACACTACGAGTATTTGGAATAAGAATATTGCATGGTCATTCGCCATTCTTTCCAGATAGAAGACACCTTCATCACTTACTTTTAGATAGGGGGTTCAACCACAAACAAATATTATTCACACTCGTTTCTGTAGCAGCGGTTTTTGTGGTAATTACCTATTTTGTACTTCCTTTAGGTTGCACATTTGCCATTGCTATACAGGGGGCAATCTTTTTTTCTGGCGTTTTCTTATTGATAAAACTAGTAAAAGCCCACAAGAAACTTGCTGTAGTTAGAACGGATATTCATGTAGTAAAAAGTGCGGCTAACTAACCATAATAGACTTCCATTAGGTTAATCAGCCGCACTTAATTAAGAAAGATATTTTCCTTCTTTTTATTCTTAACTCTCTTGTAGAAATGGATACTTGTAGTCTGTAACAGGAACATAAACTTCCTTAATTGTTCTGGCACTCAACCATCTAAATAAGTTAATCATACTTCCAGCTTTATCATTTGTTCCGCTTCCTCTTGCGCCGCCAAATGGTTGCTGACCCACCACAGCACCCGTAGGTTTATCATTTATATAAAGATTTCCAGCAGCGTTTCTCAATTTGGTTGTCGCAAATTCCACAGCAAATCTGTCTTGTGCAATGATAGCTCCTGTTAAAGCATAAGGTGAAGTCGAATCTACAAGGCTAATTGTTTCTTCAAAAGCTTCTGCATCATAAACATAAATGGTCAATACTGGCCCAAATATTTCTTCGCACATAGTTTTATACTTCGGATCAGATGCCTCTATTACTGTAGGTTCTATAAAGTATCCAATGCTTTTATCATAATTACCACCTGCAATAATCTTCACGGTTGGATTGTTTTTTGCGGTTTCTATGTAGCCAGAAATTTTATCAAAGGCACGCTCATCAATTACTGCATTAACAAAGTTGCTAAAGTCTTCGGGAGTTCCCATTTTAATGGTTGCCAACTGAGCTACTAATTTTTCTTTTATTGCTTCGGCAATATTGCTTGGCAGATATGCTCTAGACGCCGCACTACATTTCTGCCCCTGAAACTCAAATGCGCCACGTATCAAAGCCGTTACTGCCACATCTACATCGGCACTTTTATGAATCAGCACAAAATCTTTTCCGCCTGTTTCGCCTACAATTCTTGGGTAAGTTCTGTATTTATTAATGTTCTCACCAATGCTCTTCCACATGGTATTAAACACATTGGTGCTTCCTGTAAAATGCACGCCAGCAAAATCTCTGTGCGAAAAACAAACTTTTCCCAATACCGGACCATCTACATAAATAAGATTGATTACCCCATCTGGTAAGCCCGCTTCTTTTAAAACTTGCATGAAGATATTGGCAGAATAAATCTGCGTGTAAGCAGGTTTCCAAACCACCACATTGCCACAAAGTGCTGCACTAGCACAAAGATTTCCGCCAATAGCCGTAAAATTAAAAGGACTTACTGCCAATACGAATCCTTCTAATGGTCTCCATTCCACACGGTTATTCATTCCGGGAGAAGAGATTGGTTGTTGTTTATAAATCTCGGCCAAGTAGTGTACATTGAACCGTAAAAAGTCTATGAACTCGCAAGCGGCATCTATTTCCGCCTGATAAACATTTTTCCCTTGCCCCAACATAGTCGTTCCCACAATGTGGTAACGGTATTTGGTAGCCAACAAATCGGCAGCTTTCAAAAAGATGTGCGCCCTGTTTTCCCAGCTCATTTCTTCCCAACTACTCTTTGCCGCCAATGCAGCTTCTATAGCTTGGTGCACATGCTTTTCTTCTCCTTCACTAAAATGCCCCAATAGAAAATCTTTTTCGTAAGGGGGATTAATGGCTATCTTTTTATCAGTAAAAACCTGTTCACCACCTATATACATAGGTATATCTACAGGCGTATGTTTTAAAGATTGAAGTGTTTTCTTAATGGCAGCCTTTTCTGGACTATTGGGCGCATATTGAAAAGTTGGTTCATTAACCGGCATCGGATATGAAAAAGTACCTATTGTCATAATTAAATTTTAGGTGTGCAATTTACGGTTTTCAGTTTTCATAATTGGTCGTTAGTAGGATAATTGGCTTTTAGGATTGTTTTAATTCATTGCAATTAATCTTTAAATCATAATCTTCTACTCAACCTGTCAGTTATTAGAAGAGTTGAATAACTCTTCTAAGTCACAGTTCTATTCGCTGTTGATTTCTAAAGGGTTCTTCATCAGTTTAGCAAATCAGTATATTTGAGGTATATGAAATATGATTTGCCCCAACACCAAGATGAAGTCTTACCAAACCTTTTAGGATTGAAATCAATCGAAGAAATTGGACTAGCCGAGTTTGAAGGCTTCCTAAAGGCTGAAATAATGCTAACAGAAACCCTTTCAACCAAAACAAAATTCAAAATACAATACATACTCAAAATTCACAAACTTTCACTAGGGCATTTATATTCCTTTGCAGGAAAGTTTAGGGATGTTAATTTATCTAAAGGGGGCTTTCCTTTTGCCGCTGCTCGCTTTTTACCCGAAACTATGAGAACCTTTGATGAGGATATTTTATCAAGATTGCCAAACAATTACCCAACCAAGGAAGAACTTATTAAAGATGTGGCAAAAGTGCATGGCGAACTGCTTTTCATCCATCCATTCCGGGAAGGAAATGGACGCACTGCGAGGATATTGGCAAACCTAATGATGAGAAAGCAAGGATATGATGCGCTGAAATTTGATTTGATTGACAGTAAAACATTTGAATTGTATGTGCAGGCAGTTCAATTTGCCGCTAAACAGGACTACACTAAAATGGAATCATTAATACAACTTATCTTCCCAGTGTAGCCTCTATTTTATGTAATGTTTCCAATGCTTTCTGCTTAGGAATGTCTATCCCCTCTATACGAAACGAAGCCAAAGCCGATTCCATTATTTGTTGCCTTGTTGCTTTGTTTACTTTGGGTTTAATACCCACCTTAGCTGATTCCTTTACTTTCATTTGCCAAATTTACTGAATTATTTGTACCCTGTTTTAAACAGATTGTTTAGTGTATTTTATTACAACGTATCTAGCTAATACTTTTCTAAAGCTTTTAGCTTGTTCATGAATCCATTCCATTCATCAACAATCGGAGGGCGATTAAAAGGATTTTGAATCCCTAATTGATCTATTGTGTATCCATCTTTCCCATAGTTGCAAGTTGCACAGGATGAAACCAAATTTGTCAAGTTAGTTCTTCCTCCTTTATTCCAAGGAATTACATGGTCTGCAACTGGCCAAGAAATATGAATAATACCATGCGTTGTCAGATTAGTTTCTCCACGCCGAAATAGTTCTGAGTTTAGTTTTTTAATAAATAAGCGAATAAAGTCCTGAGATAATAGTTTGTTTCCACAATAACGACATCTATATCCGTCTCTTTTAAACACGTCATTTTGTACTTTTGAAGGAGAACGAGTTGGGTCTCTTAGCATCTCGTCAATTGTCTCTGGTGGCGATATTTTTAAACTTAGTTTTCGGTGCCTACCAGACATTTGACCATGTTCTATATACCAATTAGTAATTTCTTCACTTTTTATTTGCTTTAGTTTAATTAAACAAGACTCTCGATTTCCTGTAATAAATTCATTAACAGCCACTTCAAACAAATCAATTTGCTCAGCCATCCATGAAGGAGTCGGAAGAGGGCTATGAATGCTCCAATTTTCAGTATTTGTTCCTAATTCGCTGCAAATATTTTTACCTCTACACATGTTTAAATATTAACTTCTTATTTGTTGTCATTTACTCCAACAACGGCCCAAAAGCTCAATTTCAATTGTCCATAGTTACATTCATGACAATTAAGCGTTTTTAAAACATTTAAACTAATGGACTTTTGATTCGGAAACCTTTCATTCAAAATCTTGGCTGGCAAAACGTAAAATACCCATTGATCCAAATTCATCGGATTAATTGTGGCTTGATCCTTATGCTCTAACAGGCAAAAAATATAAATATCAGCTCGTCTAAGTTTTTCTTCCGAATAATTATTATTCTCTAAAAGCCCTCTGGTGGGTTCGATACCGAATTGAATGGCTGAATGCCTTTCTTGTTTCCAAGCTTGAATATATGCGGCTGATTTAACTTCAACCTTTACGCCATCGTCTGTTTTAAGATCAAACGCGTCCCATTCTAGTCTTGTGGGATATTTGATCTCAAGAGCTTGTCGAACAATAAATTCCGCTAAAATTCCCCTATTCCGGTTTTCAATTAAATCCGATTGACTCCACCTCCAAAAGTCAACAAGTCTAAAATCTAGATTTTGACTATTAAACTGAAATGTTTCATCAGGATTTTTGGGTAATGTTTTAATCTCTTCTAAATTCATCGTTATCAAATAATATTGTGTACCCCTTCGCCGATGTTAGTATTCCTCACCAACATCCATTTAGATTGTAAATATAATTAATATGCCAAGAATAAATCCCCCTAATTATTCTTTTCTCTCCCTTCCCCCAACAATCCCTACATTGCATCCGGTTAAGGGGTACAGGCGTTGCTTTGGTGCAGCAGGAATCTTTAAAGTTTCATCACTCATACTTCTTACATGTTTTCAATTGCTAGTTATCGGGTTGCTTCCTTCAAATGGGCAGTCCATTTACCAAAAACGACTGACAAAGCCTTCTCTACCGGCATTTTCCACTTTAATCACCTTGTTTTATACGTTCCACCATCGAGATAGGGAGGCATATTTGGTATGCCTCCCCTTATAAAAGTTTAAACTTTCATCGCATAAGTTTAAACTTACATCGCATAAGTTCAAACTTCCATCGCAAAAGTTCAAACTTTCGTGGCGTAAGTTTAAACTCCCGTCACATAAGTTTAGGCTTTTACGACAAAAGTTCAAACTTTCGTCGCATCAGTTCAAACTTCCGTGATAAAAGTCGTGACTTCTGTCGCAAAAGTTTAGACTTTAATCGAACAAAAAAAGAAACAATTATTTCAATTAAAAATAAAGAAAGACATTATGAATCAAGTTTTAATAGATTTTGGAGATTCAACCGATGAAGCAATAGCAACAGATGCGGCAGCAGTAGTTTTAGGTTGTAATGCTACTAATACCAACTTTAGTGTGGTTGCACAGCATACCGCCGTAGTTTCCGCATTGGGTGCCTACAATCCTGCCTTGGCGGCATGTGCACACGGCAATGAAGCAGACACGGATTTAAAAAACACGAAGAAGGGTTTGTTGGTAATTGCCTTGAGGGTATTGGGGGTACAAGTAAATGTACAAGCCAATCGCGATAGAATTAAGGCTTTGAGCAGTGGTTTTCCGATGGAAAAAGAGGGTAGCCGCCAAGTAATGGGCGAGGTTGCGAACTTTAAAGTAGCTACAGGAAGTGTAGCTGGATACATGAATTTTAGCGCCGATAAACCAAAAACATTTTCTACTCACGGAATCATTTTTGCCTTTTGGGATGTGGCTTTGGGGCCAACGCCGGCCGATAAAAACAGATGGTTTCAACGGCATAGCAATGGGGTAAGCCTTACCATTGCTGGGTTTACGCCGGGTGTAACTTATCCTTTTGCCGCCGCCTACAAAGGGCTTGATACAGATTTATTGGTGTGGACGCCTACCATGAATAAGATGGCGGGAGACTAGTGAATAGATATTAGTTATGAGATAGTAGATATTAGATAAAAAAGAGAGGCTGCCCCAATTGGAGCAGCCTCTCTTTTACCTATTCCCTAAAACTTGATAATTACAACTTTAACCCAACCAATAATAACTACTATCTAACCATTACTATCTAATACCTAACCACTATTCTGCCGGCTTATTGTCGTTATCATTTTGTGATGGCCCTTGCTGTTGTGGCCCATTATTATTTCTGTTATCCCTTGGCTGTTGCGGCCTTTGTGGATGCCTGTTTTGAGGAGGTCGCTGTTGCTGCCCACCATTATTATCCCTTCCTTGTTGAGGAGGTCTTTGCTGTGGCCCACCATTGTTTTCCCTCCTTTGCTGCGGCTGATTATTTTGCGGTGGCCTCTGCTGATTCCTGTTTTGAGGAGGTCTCTGCTGCGGTTGTGCATTGTTTTCTCGTCTAGGCTGTGGCGGCCTACTTTGTGGTTGCCCACCATTCTCCCTGTTCTCTCTTGGTAGTTGAGGCCTTTGTTGGTTTCTATCGCCGCCTCTATTCCGATCGTCTCTACGCCTATTGTTTCTTTCAAGCGGCTTCAAGGTAATTTGCCCAACCAAATCTGCATATTCTGGCTCAACATCTTTGTTTTTTGCATTGCTCAAATCCAAAGGCTCTAAGTCTTCTGGTTTAATGCCCTGACCATTCAATCGCTTAATTTCTTTTGCCCTCTGAATAGACAATGGATAATGCTTGCTACCGCCCTGTAGAATGTACCACATTAGGTTTTTGAAAATATCTTTTTTAATCAAAAAAGCATTGCCTTTGGCTGTTTCCAATACATCAGCATTTTCGGGAAAATGTTGCAATGCATCTAGATAAGTATCTAATTCGAAGTTTAAGCAACACTTCAAACGCCCACATTGACCACTCAATTTAGTTTGATTGATAGATAAATTTTGGTAACGAGCAGCCGTAGTGTTTACGCTTTTAAAATCGGTAAGCCAGGTGCTGCAACAAAGTTCGCGGCCACAACTACCAATGCCACCCATTTTAGCCGCTTCTTGCCTGATGCCTATTTGCTTCATCTCTACCTTAAGCCTGAACTCGTTGGCAAACATTTTTATCATTTCTCTAAAATCCACCCTATCATCGGCTGTATAAAAAAAGGTAGCTTTTTTGCCATCTGCTTGTATATCTATTTCCGAAAGCTTCATTTGAAGTTTCAGTTCTATGGCAATTTCCCTACTTCTAGAAAGTATTTTTGCTTCTCGTCCTTTGCTTATTTGAAAGGTTTCTACATCTTTCTCTGTACTTGGTCTTAAAACTTTTTTTATGTCAGGATTAAATTCATTCAGTCCTCTTTTTTTCAACTGCATTCTTACCAACTCGCCCGATAAGCTCACTTCTCCTACATCATACCCACTTACGCCTTCTACCGTAACATAATCTCCTTTTTCGAAATATTGAAGTGTTGCGTTTCTAAAAAAATCTTTTCGGCTGCCTTGCTTAAAGCTAACTTCTATCACCCTGCATTGACTTTCGCTATCATCAAAAGGAAGATTTACCAACCAGTCATGAACATTCATTCTGTTACATCCGCCAGTACTACACCCACCATTACTCTTGCAACCGTTAGGTTTTCCTGTGCCACATGATCCACAACCCATATTATTTTCTTTACAAAGTCATTAATAATTATTCCATCAAGCCGAAAATTAATCGGTATTTGCTTGATGCCGAAACAAGAAATGTAACGTAGAAATGAGAAGTGGCAGGGATTTGTTCGACAAACAAATATTGTCTAACTATTTTTATCAAAACACCTTACTATCAAATGGCAGAGAAGCTGTTTTTTATATTTTTATTAAGCCTAAATCCTTTTTATATTTTATGATAAATCCCTTATCAATTCAATCATTCCGTAACTACCAAATCTTCAACGCCTCCAAAAATAGTGAAATAAGGAACAGGTTTTTATACGGATACAGGAAAAGTTAATAAACAATCTGGGCAATAAGCAGGTTAACTATTGCTTCTATCCTAAAATAGATGAATAATTAAATGTTAATTCATTTGATTAATAATTCAATTTTAAGAAGCGGTAATTGTCACCTTGTTTTGAATAATATGATACATTTTGATGGTTAATGCCTGAAATAGCATTTTGCCATTCGCATTCCTTTCTATGTAATAAGCGGCTTTGTCTAGCTCTTCAATGATGGCTTGCTGTTGGCTTACTGAAGCTATTTTATTTAGACGCTGCGCAAATTCTCTTTCCGATTCAGCAATGGCAAATGCATTTGCGCCAAGCACTTTAATGCGGATGCTTTGCCCTATCAGGTGATTAAAGTATCGTAGAAATTGCTTTTGCTTCTCCCGCCCCATTTTGCTAATATCCTCCGAGAACTTTACTTGCTTTATCGGGCCACCTCTCAATGTGCTATTTAGCCATTCCTTCAAAAGTGTTTGCCAGTCTTCCTCATTATGTTGCAATAACTGTAAGGCTTCGCGATAATTGCCTTCGCAAATGGCAGCCACTTGTGCCGCCGTTTCTGGCGATGCATTTGCCCTCGCAATTAAAGCTTGTTCCACTTCTTTTACTTCCAATAAGGGAATTTTAACGAGTTGACAGCGGCTAAGAATAGTTGGCAATATTTGCTCTTCATCTTCTGCCACCAATATAAAAAGTGTATTTGCAGGAGGTTCTTCTATTAGCTTTAAAAGTTTGTTTCCTTCTTTTCCCAAATACTCTGGCATCCAAAGCACCAATACTTTGTAACCACTTTCGAAGCTTTTAAGGTTTAGCTGACGCATGATGTCATTACATTCATCGGCTGTAATATTCCCTTGCTTATTCTCCGCACCAATAAATTGAAGCCAATCGTAAGCATTGCTGTATGGCGATAGTTTTATAAACTCTCTCCACTCGTTAATGTAGTCGGTGCTTTTGGGCTTATCGCCAGGTTTCTTGGAAATGACAGGATAAGAAAAGTGCAAGTCTGAGTGCATCAACTTCTCCGCCCTCTGAAAGTTTTCTTGATCTACTAATTCTTCGGGAGACAGATAGCTAGGTTTAGCTTCTATGGCAGACATGCCACCAAATAAATCCTCAACAACAGGCGATGCGATGGGCTGGCAAATGACAAACTGAGCAAAAGCCAAAGCCAAAGGAAGTGAGCCGCTACCATCTTTTCCTAAGAATAAAAGTGCATGACTGAGACGGTTTTGCTCTACCATCTCAATCAAATGTTGTTTTATTGCTTGCTGTCCTACTATATCCTTGAATTGCACGGAGGCGGTAATTTTTAAAATGAAATGACGGGTAAAATATTTCTAATAAACGTAGGAATGCAAAAAGGTTAATCTACAGATTCTACTAATCCATTCTTAATTGCATACATAGCCAATCCCATTCTAGAATGAACTTTAAGTTTTTCGTATAATGTAGCACGATAATCATCTAAGGTCCTCGGGCTAATGAACATCTTTTTTGCTATCTGGTCATAGTGTAGTTCTGTACAGACATGCACTAAAAATTCTTTTTCTTTATCGGTAAGTTCGCTTGGCATGGCTGGCATATTTGCCTCATTCTGCATTCCGGTAACTAGTTTCCAAGATATTTCTTCTGGCAAATAGAAGTTTTTTTCCATCACCGTTTCTATTGCTTTTTTTAGTTCAGCAGCTTCTGTATTCTTCGATAAAAACCCTTTTGCACCATTACGCATCATTTTTACAATGCTTCTTTCATCAGTATTCATCGTTAAAGCGATAATACGCACCTGAGGATAATTTTTTGTTGCCCACAAGCAAGTCTCAAAACCATCCATCAAAGGCATGCTTATATCGAGCAGTAAAATGTCGGGAATAATATGATTTTTCAATTTCTCCATCACCTCTTCTCCATTCTCAGCATCAAATAAAATACTACAGTTAGAAAATGAAGATACTAGCTTAGCCATCGAGCTCCTAACGAGTTTATGGTCATCTGCTAAAGCAACTTGAATTTTCTGCGACTCTTTACTCATCTTAATAAATCTATCTAAACTCTAATTAGTTAATAACGCTACTTTCTTCTTTTGGTATCGGCAAAGCTAAAGAAACAGAAGTACCTTTTCCAATTTCACTATCTATTTTAATAGTGGCATTAATCAAATTTGCTCTGTTCTGTATACTAGTTAATCCGATTCCTTCTCCATTCGCTGCTTCTTTCTTTGCAGTAGCATCAAAGCCAATGCCATTATCTTGTATTCTTATCACAAAAAAAGCATTTTCCTCTTCAAAAATTTCAATGTTTAGTTCAGTAGCTTTTGCATGCTTTAATACATTCTGAAGCATCTCTTGCATGATTCTAAAAATGAAAGTATTTGTCTGCCCGTCAAAATAATTATATTTCACTTGGGATGAATATTTAACATTTAGACTCTTAATTCTTCTCAATCTTTCAACTTCCAAATCAATTGATTCTAACAATCCTACCTGATAAATTCTATCTGTGTGTAAACTATGCGAAAGTTGTGCAATATCCTTTATAATATTGTTAATCTCAGCTCTACTTTCTTTGATAGTTTCAAAAGATGGATTCTCTGTTTCCAAAGGCAAGAAGCCAAGAGCCATATTTACCACTAGTAACTGTTGTTTTATATTATCATGCAGTTCTTCTCCTATTTGCTTCATCGTATTTTCCTGCATTTCTATTTGGCTGGTCAATAGTTCTCGTTCATAACGTTCTTTTATATCCCGCATCAAGCGCTCTTGCTTTATTTGTTTGCTTTGATAAAAGAATAAAATAGAAATAATGAATCCCACCAGCAACAATGCAATTGATGCGCCAACAGATATTATGAATATTATTTCCTGACTCTGTTCTTCCATGAAGTGGGGTTGCTTCTTAGTGAGTTTATGCTGTGAAAAAGTGGTAATAAAACAAATAGTACCTTTCTAGTACAAATATTACGAAAATTTGCCGAATTGCTTAAAAAAGATTAGCCGCTTAGTGTTAAATGGTTTGAATGCTCAATGAATGGCATTGATAAAACTTTGTAACAATATTTTTCATTAAAAAGAAGTGTTTTATTTATTGATTGGACACAATAATCTTTCTGCATTATTAGACGTAATCTCTGCAAGTACCTCCGTAGTAATGTTTTTTACTTCGGCCAATTTGTCTACAACATATTTTAAGTAGCTACTCTCATTTCTCTTCCCTCTAAAAGGCACTGGAGTTAGATAAGGCGCATCAGTTTCCAAAACCAGATACTCCACAGGGATGTTTGCCAATGCTTCTGGCAACCCTGCATTTTTATAGGTGATTACCCCGCCAATACCCAACATAAAATCTAGGTCAATAATCTGTTTGGCACTTTCGTAACTGCCACTAAAACAATGGAATATACCTTTTAGACCTTTCGCAGCAAATGGTTTTACCCTGTTTATGGTTTCCTGCATTGCATTACGGGTATGAATTACTATGGGTAGTTCTTTATCTAATGCCCATAGCATTTGCAGCTCAAATGCCTCATATTGTTGTTCTGTAAATGTTTTATCCCAATAAAAGTCTAGCCCTATTTCTCCAACAGCCGCAAAAGAGCGTTTTGCCAATTGCTCTTCCACCAATTTAAGCTCGTCTTTGTAATTTTCTTTCACATAGCAAGGATGCAAACCCATCATAGCAATACATTCGTTAGGATAATCTGTCTCCAATTGTAGCATTGCATCCAAACAACTACTATCTATAGCAGGCAAATAAAATTTTGCTACACCCTCTTCCCTTGCTCGTCTAATAACTGCATCAATATCGTCTTTAAACTCCTCCGAATAAAGGTGACAATGTGTGTCGATTAATTTCATGTTGCAAATTTTAAAATATTTTATGCCTTCAACACAATAAAAAATAAATGCCTCTTACAAAATAAAACAAGCATGTCTTCCGTTTTAATAGGGCTACCAACAAAAAAGTAAAAAGTAGCTAAAAAAGAAAATCCATTGGTGTAAATAGATTAAAGAGTGTTTTCATAGGGTACGGATTATAACAGGCTAAGGTTTCTACCTCTGCCTTTTTTTTGCTTAAAATTGCCGTTAACTAATCGATTTTTGATAGTTGCTGCTCTATCAAATAAATGATAATTATTGCCCTAATCCATACACAGGGCCTTAAATACATACCCTTGTTTCCTAAAGTGCTCTAATGTTTTTGGCAAGGCATATTTTAATCTATCAAAGGCTTTTTCGCTGTCATGAAATACAATTATGCTACCTTTCTTTGAATTCCTCAATACATTTCGCAAACATTTTTCGCCAGTAATATTCATATCAAAATCGCCAGAAAGAACAGACCACATAACAATCTTTAAATACGAATCGGGCATTTGTAAACTTTTAATCTGCGACTTTTTAATTCTTCCATAAGGGGGTCTAAATAAAGTAGAGGCAATGCGTTCACTAGCAACCGCAATGTTTTTTACATAATAATAGTCAGAATTTTTCCATCCATTCATGTGGCTTTGGGTATGATTGCCCACTGAATTTCCTTCAGCAATTATTCTATTGTAAACTTCTTTATTGCGATCCACATTATTTCCTATGCAAAAAAATGTAGCCTTAGCGTCGTATTGTTTTAGTATATCTAATACAAATGGTGTTACCGTTGGGTGAGGGCCATCATCAAAGGTTAGGTAAAGCTCTTTTTCCTTTGTATCAATCTGCCATAACAATGACGGATAATAGGCCCTGAGCAACTTTGGTGCAGATACAAAATACATACTAAATTCTTTTAAGTGAACAGTTATCAGTGAACAGTAAACAGTGAGTAGTCAATAGTTCACAATAATCATTTAATCAGACAGTAAAGCTTTAATGTAATCACAGTCATTTTTAACTGTTTATTAGTTACTGATAACTATTTACTGTTTACTGTTCACTGATTACTGTTCACTGCAATCCTCCGTGTACTACTATATGAAACACTTTCTTTTCGCAAATAAAGGCTTTGCCATGCTTTTGAAGAAAGTTTTTTTGTTTATACTCGCTCTCAAATAATTCATCAGTAAATAACTTTAGTTTTTTATAGGGCATATCAGGAGTTTTTCCATTTACTACTGCCGAGCTAATCCACCCTTGCAGCATAGCATCAAATCCTTTCAGGGTAAGGGTTGTAGCTGCAAATACTTCCGCGCCCAATATGGCAGTATCCGTAATGGCAATAAAACCAGCAAACAAACTATCACTAGCTTTCATTTTGTTGGTAAAAAAATTAGTGTATGCCGTATCAATGCTAGTTTTTGTATTTGGAATTTGCAAGTAAGCTGCAGTCTTGTTTATTGCCCCTGCAGAGTAATACCTCCTTTCAATTTCTTTCCAAATAAACTGCTGCTGATGTGTTAAATCCATTATCCTCTTAAGCCCTTCATCTGCACTTCCTGCATATTTAAAGGGTTTAGGTTTATTGTCCCACCTGTTTTGTTCAATACAAAATACATCTACAAACTGATCTTCTTGGTAAGGATAAATTATTTTAGATTCGGCAATCATTCTATCCTGTTTGCCACCGCTAATGGTCTCTCCATTTTCAATCATTACAAAGTCGTCACTATTATTCTCAATTGTAAGAAGCCTTACGGATGCATCTTTTTCAAAATAGAACTCTTTGAACTTAATTTTTCCATGTTGCATCGCCTCCTTTAAGGATATTAGTTTTGCTGGAAAATAAAACTGAGGAATCAAATTGGGCTTAAATCTAATGGGGATAAGGGTTAGGTTTTTGTACGTCCAGCCACTATCATATTCTATTCTAATGGTATAGTAGGTAAGTTGGGCTTTCCCAATTTGAGAACATAAGGATAAAATGAGAAATAAAAATAGTAACCGTCGAAGAATCATTGAATCAAGATTGACGAACAAAGTTAGAAGATTGATTTGGAATGAATGATGACTTATAAACTAATTTCAGAAAGGGTTAAAGCAAAAAAAGTGTCTGTAAGACTATCAAAATATTAACTTATCTAGGATAGAAAGCTAGCCATAGGAGAATAGAGAAATTATGTATTAATCATTTCAATGATTTAAAAGCTGTAACAAATTTTAACAGCCTTGTTGGCATAAGTATTATTCAAATTAGCTCAATTGTAATCTACATTTTCCGAAATACTTTATAATTGAGCCAAATTACGTCATGTCTCGCGACGTATGACATAAATTGGCTCAAATGACTCATGTTGTCGTGACGTACTAAGCCATTTGACTCAATTGATTAAAGTTGTCGCGATGTACTAAGCCATTTGGCCCAATTTGCTCGTGTTGTCGTGACGTATGACGCCATTTGGCTCAATTTATTCGTGTTGTCGTCTCGTACGACATAAATAGTGATTTTAGACCAATAACGTCGTGACGTATGACATCAATTGAGTTTTTTTTACTTAGATGATTAGTTGAAGAGGCTTGTAAATTTCTACTTTAATTTGTTGTTGATGGCAGCTTTTTCTTATTTGGATAAACGAAAAAAGCTGCTTCATTATTGCGAAACAGCTCTTACTTTTTAGTCGGGACGACTGGATTCGAACCAGCGACCTCACGCCCCCCAGACGTGTACGCTAACCGGACTGCGCTACGTCCCGCACTACAAATGGAAAGCAAATATAAGCTGCAATCAGCTTTTACATTTATCTTGCACTAAATTTTGGATACATACATGAAGCTTCTGATTAAAAAAGTATTGATTGCCGATAGAAATTCCACCTTTTTCGAGCAAACCAAAGACATCCTCGTAGTAGATGGAAACATCAAAGAAATAGCAGATGAAATAGTGGAAGATGCCGATGAAACAGTGAAAATAGAAGGACTAGCAGTTTCGCAGGGATGGGTGGATATATTTACAGATTTTGCGGATCCAGGTTTTGAATACAGAGAAAGTATTGAGTCAGGAGCCGCTGCAGCCTTGACAGGAGGGTTCTCTCACGTGTTTGTAGTGCCTAATACAAAGCCTAGCATTCAAAATAAGCCACAAGTAAGTTATGTAATAGAGAAAGCAAGACAATTACCAATAAATGTTTATCCAATTGGTGCTGTTTCTAAGAATATTGAAGGAAAAGATTTAGCCGAAATGTATGAAATGCAAAAAGCGGGTGCAGTTGCATTTTCGGACGGTTTACATCCTGTGCAGTCTTCTGGCTTACTATTGAAAGCCCTACAATACATCATTGCTTTCGATGGAACAATCATTCAATTACCTGTTGATAAAAGTATTGGCTCTTTTGGATTGATGACAGAAGGAATCGTATCAACACAACTCGGTCTACCAGGAAGTCCTGCTTTATCAGAGATTTTAATTATTAAAAGAGATCTTGATTTATTAAGGTATACCAATAGTAAACTACACATTACAGGCGTTTCCACTGCCGAAAGCGTGGCTTTGATTGCTGCTGCAAAAGCCGAAGGGCTGCAAGTTTCGTGTAGTGTAACCCCTTACCATCTATTCTATTGTGATGAAGACATGGTGAGCTATGATACTAACTTGAAGGTTACTCCACCACTGAGAAACAGAACCGATATGATGGCATTGAGGGATGCTGTAGAAAATGGAGTTGTGGACTGCATAACTAGCCATCACTTACCTCAGAATTGGGATAACAAAACATGCGAATTTGAATATGCAGCTAATGGCATGATTGGGTTGCAAACAAGTTTTGTAGTATTAAATCAACTACTTAATAATTTATCTGTAAATAAGCTTGCCGACTTATTAGGGAATAATGCGAGGAAGCTTTTTAATATATCAAATAATAGTATAGAAATAGGAGGTATTGCCGACATTACATTGTTTACAAAAGAGGGTATTTCTACTTTAACGAAAGAAATTAACAAAAGTAAATCTGCCAATAGTGCCTTCTTTAACGTTCCTTTGGCGGGTAAGGTAGTGGGCGTTTACACAAAAGGAAAATGGAATAAGAATTAATAATTGAGAATTTATAGTTCAAAATAATAATTATAGCTATCAATTATAAATTATCACCTATCAATTAAAACATGGCTGAGCAACAAAAGGCACATATAAATATCGGGTTAGTACTAGCAGCTTTATTGGTTATAATAGACATTGTTTTACAATTGTCACATCAAAAAATGCAGCCGTGGGTACTATATGCAGATAGTATCGTTTTGCTAATAGGAGTGGTAGTTGCTGTTCAACTAAAAAAAAGCAATCCTGAAGAGGCTATTACTTTCAGCAATTTATTTGGCTATGGCTTCAAAGTTTCGGTAGTTACAGCCTGCATTTTGTTTTTGTACACCATCTTGTCTCTTTACTTATTTTTTCCTGGCTATGTTACTGATATATATAATCAGAGTATTTTACTAGCACAAAAGACAAATGGATTTGATGCGGCAAAAGTTGCGCAAAACAAGGAAATGGCAATCAAAGTGATTAGAATAAGTACGCTATCTAGTGTGGTTATGTATAATTTGGCTGTTGGGATTGTTGGTGCGGCCATTGGTGCAATCATTAAACTAGTTACTGGAACAAATAAGAAATAGTTTCTCAAAATAAAAGAAATCTTTCATGGATTTATCAATTATAATCCCTTTATTGAACGAAGAAGAATCTTTGCCAGAGTTGTGCGCTTGGATTGAAAGGGTAATGGATGCAAACGGGTATTCTTACGAAGTTATACTGATGGATGATGGTAGTACGGACGATAGTTGGGAAGTAATAAAACAATTATCAAGAAAGAATACTAATCTGAAAGGAATACGTTTTCAACGGAATTATGGCAAAAGTGCGGCTTTGAATGAAGGGTTTAAAGCTTCTAAAGGCGATGTAATCGTTACAATGGATGCCGATATGCAAGATAGCCCTGATGAAATACCCGAACTAAGAAGAATGATTTTGGAAGATGGATATGATTTGGTGAGCGGATGGAAACAAAAACGTTTTGATAATGCATTAACTAAAAATCTTCCTTCAAAGTTGTTTAATGCAGCTGCACGGGCTAGTTCTGGTATAAAGCTTAATGATTTTAACTGTGGACTAAAGGCCTACAAAAGAAAAGTAGTAAAGAGTATTGAAGTTTTTGGAGAGATGCACCGCTACATTCCAGTACTCGCAAAATGGGCCGGTTTTAGAAAGATAGGAGAAAAGGTGGTTGAACATCGTGCAAGAAAGTATGGCGTAACTAAATTTGGCTGGGAAAGATTCATCAATGGATTTCTTGATCTCACTACCATTACCTTTTTAAATAAGTTTGGCAAACGGCCCATGCACTTCTTCGGTTTGTATGGTACACTTTGCTTTATGATTGGATTTGTTGCGAGCGTTTATCTTTCTATTCATAAAATTTTAGACACGGCCTTTTCGTTAACCAACAAACCAGCATTTTACATTGGGTTAACCGTAATGGTGATTGGTATCCAGTTGTTCCTTACTGGCTTTATTGCAGAGTTGGTGTCTAGAAATAGCAGCGAGCGGAATAATTACTTAATAGAAGATAGATTGGGAATAGAACAATAGTTTTTAACTAAGAGGATTAGTTGTTTCTTTGTAATAACACGAAATAAAATGGGAGCAACCGTAACAATTTTCAAACCCTCTGGTATTAAGAGGAAATTGACTAAAAAGCAGAAAGTATTTCAGGAATTTGTTCTGAATAGTCCAGTAATGACGGCAACAGAAATTGAACAATATAAAAAGAGATTTCCGTGGATAAAGAAGATAACAGACTAGTTTACTTGGATTCATCTGTGCTAATTGATTTCTACAGGAAAGTCAATAAAGAAAAATCCTTTTTCAATTCCTTATTAAAAGACTACGAACTGTTTTCGGTATCTGTCATCACTCAATATGAGGTTTACATAGGTGCCGATACCATAAGAAAAGTCTTTTGGGATGACTTTTTTATTAATATAGTAATTGTTCCTTTTACTTCTCCATTAGTTTTTACTTCCATTCTTATAGAGCGAGCCTTAAAGCTAAAAAGAAAATCAATTGACTTTCGTGATCTTGGTATTGCAGCAACTGCATTACATTATAAAGAGCCTTTTGCAACTATGAATGCCAAGCATTTTATAAACATTGATGGTTTAGAATTAATTATACCACCCAGTAACTAATAAATGAAACAAAAAGTTATTATAATTGGTCCAGCGCATCCTTTGCGTGGAGGATTGGCTTCTTTTGATGAACGCTTGGCTCGTCAGTTTCAGCAGCAAGGATATGATGCTACCATTTACACCTTCTCATTGCAATATCCTGGCTTTTTGTTTCCAGGCACCACACAGTATTCTTCGGAGCCGAAGCCCACAGATATTAATATTAAAGTTTGCATTAACTCAGTTAATCCTTTTAATTGGCTTTTAGTGGGCAATGAATTGCGGAAATTAAAACCCGCCATCATCGTTATTCGCTATTGGTTGCCTTTCATGGGGCCTTGTTTGGGCACAATTCTTCGTTGCGCAAAAGCTAATGGCATTACCAAATTAGTTTGCATTGCCGATAATGTTATTCCTCACGAGAAGCGACCGGGAGATAAGCAATTTACAAAATACTGCTTTAAGCCAATGGATGCCTTTGTTACCATGAGCGAAAAGGTATTGGCCGATTTAAAAACATTTACTACAAAACCATCCAAACAAATCATTCATCCATTGTATGACAATTTTGGTGAAGCCATTCCAAGTAATGACGCAAGAAAACATTTAGGTATTCCTGAAAAGGAGAACATTATTTTATTCTTTGGATTTATTAGAAAATATAAAGGACTCGACTTGCTGTTACAAGCCATGAAAGTATTGAAGGAGCAACAGCAGAAAGGCTTGTTTGTGGGATGCAAACTATTGGTGGCTGGCGAATATTACGAAGACAAACAGCAATATGATGATTTAATTAAAGAGCTAGATATTGCCGACCAACTAATATTGCGAACTGATTTCATCTCTGATAGTGAGGTGAGATTTTACCTTAGTGCTGCCGACTTTGTTATTCAGCCTTATCGCAATGCTACACAAAGTGGTGTTACACCGTTGGCCTATCACTTCGAGAAACCCATGTTGGTTACTAATGTTGGCGGATTGCCGTCATTGGTGCCCGATGGAAAAGTTGGCTTGGTGGCAGAACCTAATCCTGAAGCTATTGCCGCCAAGATACAAGAACTATACTATATAGGGCAAGAACACTTTTTGCCCTATTTGCATACCGAAAAACAAAAGTATAGCTGGAAAGTATTGGCGGATACTATTATTGGGTTGGTTAACTGAGTTGTACGTTCTAAGTTTTAAGGTGTAAGTATAAAACAAAAAACGTAAAACGATAGGAACGACAATCGCTAGTTTTAGGCATTCCTAACTTACGATTGTCGTTCCTCTCGTTTTATGTTTCAAAATTAATTGGCTCCATTTAAGTGAATGATATAGTATGAAATTATAGCAATAAAAAGGGTAATGCCAACCGCAATAATCGCCCACTGATTGGAAGGTATCTTGCGTTTTCGCTTTTTTTCTATCCTTGTTTGTACTATTTTGTTGAGTTGTCTGTTTAAATTTTCTACCGATGTCTCAATAGATTCTTTGTTTTTGATGGATGATAAACCTTCCATTGCATCATTTACAAATCCATCTTCTAGCATTTCTTTTTCTAAACGGTGTGCTTCTTCTGGCGATAGATTCTCATTTATATAATGCAGATAATCATCGTCCGTAAATTCTTCTTCTCCCTCCGGAAATATATTTTTGATGTTAATCATAGTTGTTGCTTTAAATGTTTCTCTACCAAAATCTTCAGGTTACGCTTTCCATTCTGTATGTAACTCTTCACCTGCAAAGTACTATATCCTGTGGCATCGCAAATGTTTTGATAACTTTTCTTTTCTAAATAAAAAAGAGTAATACATACTTTCTGTTCCGAGTTCAATAATGGCAAACATTCTTCAATAGCAGTTAGTGTTTTTTCGTTGTGATGTAAGGCAAAATAATCAGTTTCCTCATTTTCTATGGAGAGGTTATCTTCAATGGTTATGGTACGGTTATGATTGCGCAGCAACAATAAACAATGGTTTTTAGCTACCATATACAACCAACTTTTAAAATAAGTGACCTTGTACTTCTTTAGTTCCGTTATTGACTTCAAAAATATCTGTTGTACGGCGTCTTGTGCTGCTGCCTCATCTTTTAAATACTTCATGCACACCCCAAAAAGTAGCAGGGTATATCGCTGCAATAAGGATCCAATCCACTTGCTTTCTCCATCCGAAAGATAGTTCGAAAGCAGTTCTTCGTCTGTAATATCGTCGTATTTATTTGCTGGCACATGATAAAGATAACTTTTGCCATCATTTTCCATAATCTTTCTTAAAATAAATATTAAGAAAGTAGCAACCTTTAGCAGGGCTAGAAGTGATTTTTAGGAGGCTAGAAATGACTTTTAGGAGGCTAGAAATAATATTTAGGAGGCTGGAGATAACTTTTAGGAGGCTAGAGATGACTTTTAGGAGGCTAGAGATGACTTTTAGGAGGCTAAAAATAATATTTAGGAGGCTAAAAATAATATTTAGGAGGCTAATAATAATATTTAGGAGGCTGAAAATGGTATTAAGGGGCATTACTAAACGGTGGGAAGCACCATTAATTAAATTTTTTGGAATCAAGGCAATTAATCATTTGTAACTACTCAAGTATAAATACTTTACCAACTATCCAATATTAGTTCTAATTTATCGTTTATAGTTTATAGCAGCAACAATTACGATATTACAGTCAGATTATGATAGGCTTCTAAGTTTAATTTCGGCTCAAGCAAAGCTGATATT
>CANCVE010000022.1 GCA_947381435.1 Chitinophagaceae bacterium | reverse complement strand
CAACGAGTGCACAACATGAAAGAATCAATGGAAACATCCAGTCCCTAATAGCAAAGGCAAGAGGATTTGTAAATTTTGAACGGTTTAGGATTAATGTGATGTTCTATTATGGGAAAATTAATATCCCACACAAGATTTAGAATAACCATATTTTTTATCAAGTATAATTTACTCGGACATAGATTCCTATATAAAAAGAGGAATAGACTACAGCAAGAGACTTACTCAAATTTATGAAGTAAGTAAACAAACATTGACTATAGAAACAGAGGAGTTTATTACTAAAAATGACAAAAGGATTCATTCAAACAAGAAAATTATCCATAAAAAACTTCCTTCAACACTTTCTTTGTGGTTAAAAGATTTGAAAGACCCAAGTAAATATGATGAATTACTAGACCCTGACAATTAATTCCCTATCTCGCCTTTGCGTCCTGAAATTGAACAATTTTTACCTAATAGTAAAGCCCCTCTGCTTTTCTCTGTGCAAATAACTCTGCGACCTCTGCGGTTGATTTTATCCCCCCACCAAATGCGATAACAATATTCCCGTTGCTACGCCGGCATTCAGACTTTCGGCACCACCAATGCGAGGTATCGTTATGGGGTTTGTAATATATGGCAGCAACTCCTCTCCTATTCCCTTGCCCTCACTGCCAATTAATAATATTCCTTCTGAGGGTTTGGCTACTTTATAAATGCTTTGTCCTTCTAACAATGCACCATAAACTGGCACTTTTGTGGTTTGCAATACTTCTTTTAGGTCTTGGTACACAATGTTTACCCGCACTACACTGCCCATGGTGCTCTGTATTGTTTTGGGGTTGTACAGTTCTACCGTATCGTGGCTGCAAATAATCTGCTCTATACCAAACCAATCTGCCAACCTGATGATGGTGCCAAAGTTGCCAGGATCTTGTATGCCATCAAGCATGATGGAGAGGCGGTTTTCTAGCTGTACTTTAGGAAATATAACAGGAATTTCTACCAATGCCAACACCTGATTGGGGGTTTGAAGAAGGCTTATCCGTTCTAAATCTTCGGGAGAAATGGTGATTACTAGGTTACTATCGGTCTTTACTGGAGCAGCCCATTTATCGGTAGCATATATTTTTTTTATTACGAACTTGCTTTTTATGATTTCTTCCACCAACTTTACACCCTCTGCTATAAACAATCCTTCTGCTAGTCGGTGTTTTTTATGGCATAATGATTGAATTAATTTGACTTCATTTTTACTTAACTTATACATACATAATGCGTTTTATCTGCAAAACAAACTTCTTCTTTACCTTTCTTTTTACGCTTTGTTTTGCTTTCCTTATCCAATCGTGTAGTAGTGTAAAAGACTACCCTCGTGGAAAAGCTTTCGTTTACCAAAATAAGATTGTACTTAAAGGGAATATCACCAAAGATGAGAAAAAAAGATTAACCGAGGCATTGAATAATTGTTGGGACGACAGTATGCGTGCCGTCAGGGTGCAACAAGTGGGTATATTCTTCGTGCTTCGCAATCCTCCCGCCTTCGATTCAAACAACCTTACCCATAGCCGAAACTACATGAATGCCTACCTCAATTCGCAAGGATATTATCATTCTACCTACAGCAATTCATTTCATATAGATACTGCCGGCAAACAAATAAGGGCTATCGTGCAAGTAACTATTGCCCTAGGAAAAATAATAAGAATAGACACTGTAGCCTACAATATGATTGATAGCCTGCAAGAACCCATTGATTCTAGTTTGCAAAAACTAGCACTTCTGCAAGCAAAAAACTCTTTATTAATTAAGGGAGAACCCTACACTAAAGAAAGCGTAAACAACGAACTAGAACGAATGATGAACTGGTATCATCAAAATGGATATTATAAATTTTCTAGGGAAAACATTTACGCACTTTTGGATACGCTAGATACTAAGTTTTTAACCATCACACTAGACCCCTTTAAACAGGCACAGCTAATAGCAGAAGCGGATAGGAAGAAAAAAGAAAACCCACGTTGGAATATTACCATTGCTTCCAGACCAGGTAGAGACTCGCTAGCCTTTCACCAGTTTCATGTAGGTAAAGTATTTTATTATCCCGACCTAAAGAATGCTTATTATAACCCTGAAGTTACCATTGCCCGGCAAGATTTTATGTCGTACTCAAACAAGGAAGCTACCGTATTTTATGCGGATGATAAATATCATTTCAGACCTTTGAGAGAACACACTTACTTGCATAATGGCGACCTTTTTAATGAGGGTTTATACTTTAAAACCTTGAATCGGTTATCGCAAATAGGTACTTGGAAACAAGTAGACATCAAAACACAGATTAGAGACAAGGATAGCATTGACTTGTATGTATTTATGGTACCTGAAAAGAAACAAAGCTTTACGGTAGACCAAGAATTTAGTAGAAACACGGGAGATATTGCCTCTAGTAACTTGTTGGGTATTGCTACCAACTTCAGCTACAAAAACAGAAACATTGGGCATCAGGCTGTACAATCAATTACTAGTCTTCGGTTTGGTGTGGAGCTTAATGTGAGCCATAAACTACAAAACACAGGCAACAACTCCTTACTACAAACTACGCAAGTAAACCTTAGCCATACCTACATCTTTCCTCGTTTGATATTACCAATAAAGCATTGGTCATATTTAGAAAAATTAGATAATAAACGTACCCTGTTTTCTGTGGCTGGCTCATATACAGACAGAAAAAATTTATATGGACTTCGTTCTGTTGTAGGTAGCGTAGGTTTTGAAGCTACCAAAGGCAATAATACCGTCTTTATTAAGCTTCCAAATGTAGAGCTATATAAGGTAGATACACTTATTGGCTTGGATACGCTTTTTAAAACAACTCCCTCCTTAAGAAACTCATTTAGAGATGGTAATGTAGTAGGGACTAGCCTAACCTTTACCAAGACATTTAATAGTAGACGAGATCCTACAAAGAATCATTATATCCGTTTGGCGTATGAAGAAAGTGGTGCCATCATAAGTCAATTATTAAAATCAGAAAACATTTTTAATTATAACAAGCTTGAAGCGGAGTATAGATATATTAAGAAATATCCTCAAACTGAGTTCGCTTCCCGTTTCTATACGGGCATTGGTATACACAACGGGCAATCGCTTCCTGTGTTTAAACAATACTTTTTGGGTGGCCCTAATAGTATGCGAGCATGGGGTTTGCGACAATTGGGTAATGGTTCTTCTTTAGCAACTGATACTTCTACAAGTGGCTATACGGACAGATATGGAGATTTATCGATAGAAGGCAATCTGGAATATCGTTTTCCTATTGGAACCATTGGAGGTGTTAAGATAGGTAGCGCATTATATGCCGACGTTGGTAATATCTGGACTTTAAACAAACAAGCTTCAGACCCTAATGCTTCTATTTCTTTGAGCAGATTAGGGAAAGATATTGCCATTGGCATTGGTTCTGGGTTGCGGGTAGACTTTACCTATTTTCTCATCCGTATAGATGTTGCCTATAAAGTAAAAGACCCTGCTAGACAAACGAATGATGGATGGATGAACATTAGAAACTTTGAATGGACAAGCACCCGCCAAAATGGTGTAAACATCCGGAACTACGCCTTCCAACTTGGTATTGGATTGCCGTTTTAGTGAAGAGGGAATGAGGATATAGGTAAAGAGGCAAGGAGTTAGAAATAAGATCGACATTATATTTGTCATTCAAACTTCCAACTTTCTTGCCTCCTCTACTTTTTACTATTTGCCTCTTTGCCTATATCCTCTTTTCCTCTCAATTAAAACTGCAAGTGCCTTACTGTGGCGCCGTTGTTTATCAGTTGTTTTAAAGAATCCATCCCTATTCGGATATGCCTTTCTACAAACTCTGTAGTTACTTTCTTGTCGCTTTCTTCTGTTTTTACTCCATCAGGAATCATGGGCGAATCGCTTACCAACAATAAAGCCCCTGTAGGTATTTTATTATAGAAACCAACGGTAAAAATTGTTGCCGTTTCCATGTCTATTGCATAAGCACGAACCTTAGTAAGATAATCTTTAAATGCATCATCATGTTCCCAAACCCTACGGTTGGTTGTGTAAACAGTCCCAGTCCAATAATCAATGTTATAATCTCTAATAGTAGTAGATATGGCTTTTTGCAAGGCAAATGCTGGCATTGCGGGCACTTCCGGAGGAAAATAGTCATTACTAGTACCTTCACCTCTGATGGCTGCAATGGGCAATATCAAGTCACCAATCTTATTGCGCTTCTTTAGTCCACCGCATTTACCTAAAAAAAGGACTGCTTTGGGATGTATGGCACTCAACAAATCCATTACTGTTGCGGCTCCTGGGCTACCCATACCAAAGTTTATGATAGTTATCCCGTCTGCGGTTGCACACTGAAAAGAACGGTCTCTGCCTACTACAGGCACTTTATTCCATTCAGCAAATAACTCTACATATTTTATAAAGTTGGTAAGCAAAATATACTCACCAAAATTCTCTAAAGCTTCTCCTGTATAACGAGGGAGCCAGTTGTTTACTATTTCTTCTTTTGTCTTCATTAATAAAAAATTTATAATTTAATAAGGCGCACAATGATAATTTTGCACATATTTGTGCGTAAAAATAATCTTTTACTTTTATTTATGATTAAAATTAATTATCCGGCGTTTAGTTTCAAGATAAAAGTTGAAGAAAATAAGGAAATTATCTTCGATGAAGTAAGGAAAAGATGGGTTAAACTGACACCAGAAGAGTGGGTTCGTCAAAACATGATTCAGTTTCTTTTGCAGACAGCAAAGTATCCTGCATCCTTATTTAGTATTGAAAAAGAAATAAAACTTGGCGACTTGCGAAAGCGTTGCGACATCATAGTTTATAAAGCTTCATTGCCTTGGATGATTATAGAATGTAAGGAACCCAATGTGCCAATAAATGAAGTTACCCTACAACAAATATTGAGGTATCATCTTGCCTTGCCTGTGCCTTATTTGTGCTTGAGTAATGGAACAGATGTTTATTTATTTGAAAAGAAACAGCATTCATTTATAGAGATAAAAGAATTTCCTTTATAATCTGCGCTGACAAGCAAGCTAAAAGTAACAAGTTGTAAGTATTAAGTCATTAACTCACCTTACGTATATTTATCAACACGATAGCAAAGCCTTTTCATTTAACACATAGGAACATTAGACACATAGAAAAATAAGGTAAGAAGCGTTGCACTTTAAGGTCACATAGATATGTCCCTATGAACCCTATGTGTTTAAGCCTTTATTTCTCCATAAGTTATATAACTTGGAAACATTTGCCCCCTAATTTTTGACTAAGTGTTTAATTTTACTAAATGTGAATAAAAATGCGTAACATAAGCTATAAAGTTAAAAAAGACACATTATTTTACTTAGAGTTTCTTAATTTACTTTTACAACTATAGTAAGGTAATATTCATATTGAAAGTTATGGAGCAACTACATATCTAGTTCCAACTTCTTTGAATCCGGGGTAGCAGGAATATTCTCCTTATAAATTACTTCGCCTGCTTTATTATAATAAGTGATTGTCATATCCTCAATAGAGACTATCCACTTTTCTACGCCGCAATTGGCACAATGGTTACAAAAGGTAAGGTAATCGAATTTGGCTTCATCAAACTCTTTAAGGTGTATCAAGAATTGTTTGCTATCACTAGTATCTGCCACTTTTATGCCTACATATCTTTTACCAATTGACGATTTAAACCCGTTCTTGCTAAAGTAATGAGCCTCCCCATATTCTAGAAAGTTTTCATAGTACGAGATGCCAATTTCCTTTAGATGTGCTACATAACCTGGAAATCCTGCCCTGTCTTTCACCTTCGCTTTCGCAATTCTGAATCCTTCTGTTGAGAACATTTAATTAATTTATTACATTCATACTAGTAGATTTACCACAACAAATGTAGTATAAAATTGACAGCGTGACCAATTATTAATAAATTTATATTTATTAAGAGCAGGATTAATTAAATAGTGGATCTTAAAACTAGCTATTAAGCATAAACTAATACAAGTATATCAATCCAACATATTCAATTTGTTGCTTAACTAACATTTTCTAGTTGGAACTAATAAGATGCAGTTGATTACATAAATAGTCCGATAACAAACCATCTATTTTTAGATTAAGACACTTCCTGCAATATTTAGATTTAGGTAAATGCATTTTCTTAAACAAGCTTTCGCATTTTGCAATGATATAAAAGGCTTTACTGAACGATAAAATAAACTGTGATGTCATTTAAATTAAGTGGTTAGATAGCCTCGTAACGTAAAAAGGTGTATTAACCACGTGGTTAAACCGCCTCGGAACGCAACAAGGTGTATTAACCACGTGGTTAAACTACCTCGTAACGTAGCAAGGTATATTAACCATGTGGTTAAACCACATCGTAACGTAGCAAGGTATATTAACCACGTGGTTAAACCACATCGTAACGTAGCAAGGTGTATTAACCACGTGGTTAACACACCCTGCTACGTTAATACTACACTAAACCACCTAGTTTATAGGTATATGCATTTACAAAAGCCGTAAAACAAGTTACTTCTTATCTATCTCAAATACAGTAGTGCATTCAGACAGTTGTTTTATATTGGTGTAAACTTATCTTATCTATCAACACAACTCTTTCCTATAACTAATAGATTCAACGCCAATACAATGTAGTTTATCGGTATAGAAAGCAGTATATATTCATCACTCAATGAGTTAATTTATCAGGAATCTTTTTTTCACAGAAGTTACCTTCCCTTTAAATAGGATATTTTTAGGTTTAAAACTATCATCATCCTTTGTTTTGCACGTACACATTAGGATTGTAAACCTGCATAAACCGTTTACTCAACTCTTCTGTAAGTGGCTCCCAACCATATTGGGTGTACAGACCGTGAGCATCTTTTGTAGCCAACATCCAACGGCGTAGTCCTTGTAATTCGGGATAATTTTGAATAGTTTGAATTAACCATTTGCCTAATCCATTTCCTTGATGGGCAGGCAAAATGAAAACATCGCACAGATAAGCAAAAGTGGCGGTATCGGTAATAAGCCTTGCAAATCCTACCATGACATCTTGCTTATATAATCCAAAACAAAGTGAATGATTGATAGATTTTTGAACTATTGAGAAAGAAATACCCTTTGCCCAATAGGATTCTTCGGATAAATATTGATGCACCGCCACCACATTAATCAATGCAGGATTGGTGCTAATGGTATAATCATCATTTTTTGCTTCGAAATACATACTGTTAGATTAATTATTTGAAACAAAAATGGTTTACTACTTTGATAGTAGCAAACCATTTTTGTAACGAACATAATTATTATTGAAAATGAGCTTAGCTAAACAGGCCTAAAAAGTTAGCCTATACAATATGTCTGGAAAGAAGCCTATTTGATAAATAGTTCCTATCTTTTGCTTTTCAGGATTATAATTCCTCAGAAAAATATTCTTCTGATTAGTTACATTTTGAAAGTCTAAATATAGTGTCTGACTCCTTTTATGTTTGGCACTGTTAAAACGAAATCCATATTTTGTATCCAATCTAAAATAACTGCTTAGCCTTTGTGCATTATAATTGTTTTCGTCCAAAACTTCTTTATTGGCGGCTATTGACGCATTTAAGTCTATCGGCGTGGTATAAGCCCCACCAATTGTAGTCATTTTTACATCTATTGTAAAGGCATTGCGTTTGTCTTTTCCTATCTTCCATTCCTTACCTGCCAATACATTCAACACTTGTTTATAATTAAACGAGCTATTACGTTCTACCCCATCGCTCCCCTTGTATTTACTATCAAAAATAGATGCCGTCAATAAGGTGTAATACCCCTTGCTCAAAAACTTTTCTAGCGTTATTTCTACTCCTTTGTTATTGCCCTTACCCTTATTTACCAACCCTGCTTTTTCTGGAAACACAAAACCTGCACCACTGTTTAAGATAGAGAATCCACTGAGTTTTGTTTCTACAGGGGCATCATACAACTGCTGATAGTAAGCTTCTACTTTAAAACGCCAATCGGTAGCAAATCTCTTTTCATATCCCATTACATAGTGTGCAGCTTTAGTAAACCCTAGGTTTTGGTTGCCTTTATTAAAAACTCCATTTGCAGTATCTTGGTATAAATAAACGGGAAAAGGTTGCACCTGAGAATGTAAACCAAAACTAAAATAAACCTGATCCGTATTTGTAACTTGGTAACTTACAGATGCCCTAGGTTCTATAGCATTAGTATTATTTAAGGTAAATTGTGTGCCATGCAAACCTGCATTGAATGTAATTTTATCGGTAGGTTTATACTTTAACTGAGCATAGTATTGCCATAACAAAGAATTATCATCATAACTTCTAACCAACCTAAACGGATCTGTAGCAAGCTTTCCTTCACGGTCTAATACTTGGGTTTTAAATTGTGTTTGTTCGGCAGAAAAACCAACTCTCCACGATAACTGCGCATTTGCTTTATTATTAAAATAACTACCAAAACGCAATGTATTTTGTCTGTTTTTGCTTGAAGTAATTTCATAACGATTGGTATAGCCTACAAAAGGAAGAGGATATTGGTATGAATTGAAATCATTTAATACTGTAGAATAGGAAACAGAAGTACGGATATAAGATTTATTGCCAATATCGAACGTGTGTTTGGCACCAAAGAGTGCAAAATTGCTCACCACTTTGCTGTCTTGATCCTTACGTGCATAGAAATCAGTTGTATCAATCTTGCTACCTTTAAACTCAATATTACTAAAGCCACCCATTCCGTAAAGGTTAATCTTACCTGCTTTGCCTTTAGCAAAATTTATATTGTACACCCAATCTTGGTATTTAGGAACAGCTGAGGTGCCTACATTAAGCCCGATTGACTGACCAATTTGTGCAAAAGAATACCTATAGCCAACCATATAAGAACTTCCTTTTTTCTTTTTACTTAATGGACCTTCCATCATTAATTCTGCACCACTAAAAAAGTTTACTTGGGCAGTAGTTTCATGTTTATCTGCATTTCCCGTGCGAAGATTGATATCGAAAACCGCAGCAGTAGCATTGCCAAACTCGGAGGGGAAAGCACCAGTAAGGAAGTCGGAGGTTTTTAGTGCATTAGAATTTAGTGCAGAAACAGGCCCCCCTGTAGTTCCTGGCGTACTGTAATGATTGGGATTTATGGAAGGCAACCCCTCTATACGCCATAATACACCTGTGGGAGAATTTCCGCGTACTATAATATCATTGCGGCTATCATTGCCAGCAACCACACCTGCAAAGTTGCTAACTAACTTAGAAGGATCGTTTCGCCCTCCTGCAAAGCGTGTTACCTCATCCACATTAAAGGATCGGTTACTCCCTACTGCATATTCATTGGTGGCAGCCCCCTTTCGCACTTTTCCGCCCATTACTGTAACCTCTTGCAAAGAAGTTATTTTCTGATCCATCGGAATATCCAATATCACTTGCTTACCAGAAGTAACCAAAACTTCGGGTATAATTACGGTGTTATAGCCAGTAAAAAGAATAGCAATTTTTTGTCGACCAATGGGTACATTAATCAAAGTAAAATATCCATTTGTATCTGTTGTAGTTGCTATTTTGCTTCCCACCAAGCTTATGCTCGCCCCTTGGAGTGGTTTCTCGGATGTTTTATCGGTAATGACACCCTTAATGGTTTGCGTAATGTTTTGTGCATTGCTTTTAGTAGTTGCGAAAAGCAAAACGAGCAATAGCCATTTGATTGTTTGTACCATAGATTTCTGTTTAATAATGTTTAATTGAAATTGTTTAAAGACGTCTAGATAATGATTGACGATTGGTGTTATGAAATATTTTAAACCAATAGCCTACTTTATGAATTTATCAAGTTGCCTGATGCAAAATTGTAAGCGATTTGTAGCAGTTACAAACAGTAGGGATATTCTGCAAGTGCGATGGGGTAAATTGCACTGCAAATGGTATATGGGAAAGCTTTGGGGTGAATGGGAAGGCTAAAAACTGGACTTTCCTTTTTGAGAATGGCTAAGCTTCTCTCCAATTTCGGCATTTAAGCTTCTAGATACTGGAATTAGTTCTTCTATCCCAGCCAAATGCAACTTATAACCTTGGGCATTTCCAGAAATATGTTTCACAAAATGTAGGTTTATCAGGTAGCTTCTATGGCAACGATAAAAATAGTTGTAGCCAATTAATATTTCTTCAGCGTTCTTTAAAGTGTTTCTTAATAATATTGATTTTAAAATATCCTCTTCAGCATAAAGAATTCGAATATAATTATCTGCCGCCACTATATATCTAATGGAAGTAGGGTCTAACATAAAGGCATCCTCCACGTTTTCATCAGAAAATGAGATAGAGGTGTTAGATGTTTCATTAGTTCTATTTGCATCATTAGATAGAATAACCACTTCGTCATCAATAGAAAGCTTTGCTTCAATGGCTTCTGCGTTGGCAGAATACATTTTTAAAAGCCTATATTGACGTATAAAAACAAAAGACAAGCTAGGGAAGATACCCACTATAATTGTTTTTCCGAATACGTCTAAAAAAGTTAAAGGGGTTAATGGGCAATTTAAGAAGTAATGATGAACAAGTGTGTTTAGGATGCCTATAAAAACAAGTATCCAAACCTGAGTGGCAGCCTCATTGCCTACTGTCCAATCTTCTTCTCTAAACACATTTTTATCGAACAGATATTTAAACATTATGAGATTTAAACGCACTGCTGCTGCAGTTACCAATCCAAATATGAAGGCATTTTTTAGCAATATACCAATTGGAAAAACTTCTAATCCGAAGGGTCTTAGAAGAGATAAGATAAAGAAAACGCTAATACCTGCCACCAATGAAGTAGAATTGCTAGAGATGTCAAACTGAATAAGATTGCTCGGGTAAGGCTGTTTTAATATTTTAATCATAAACTTCGGCAGTGAATAAAATTAGATTCAAAAATAGTGCAAGAAGAATAAAGAATTGAGGAGAGATTGATTTAACTCAGATTAAAAATACAAAGCATATTAATCAAGTATTAACTATGATGGTATTTTTCATTTCGGATAATGGAACAAGCTCGGTATACCTGTTCTGCCAAAACTAAACGAACAATCATGTGAGGGAAAACAAGTTTAGATAGACTCCAAATAAAATTAGCTCTAGTAAACACTGTTTCATCAACACCAAAAGCTCCACCAATAAGGAAAACAATCCGCTTAGTACTTTCGTTTGCACGCTGCTGAAAGAATGTAGCAAGGTCAGGAGAGCTAATATTCTTACCCCTTTCATCCAATAACACTAAATAATCATCCTTGGATAATTGTTGCAGAAAGATGGCAGCTTCGGACTTCTTTAAATCATTCTCACTCAGAACGCCTGCATTTTTTGGTGGAGCAATTATCTGCCATTCTACAGGAAAATAGTTAGTAACACGCTTTGTAAAATCTTCAATTGCTTGTTTCAAGGTTGCATCATGGGGCTTTCCAATACTACAGAGTAAAATCTTCATAAGGTAAAGATAAAAGCTTGCGGGCAAAATATTGGAATAGAGAGACAAACTCATATATTATTGCAATAAAATTTGTTTGTTGTTAAGATTAGATTTTAGTTGCCCTAAGTTTGCACCCAATTATTTAATATTATGGGTAATACCAGCGCAATTCATAAATTATATATGCAACGCTGCTTGCAACTTGCCCAATTGGGTGCAGGGGCTGTTGCCCCTAATCCAATGGTGGGAAGTGTTTTGGTGTATAATAATAGAATTATTGGAGAAGGCTATCATCAACAATATGGCAAACCACATGCGGAGGTAAACTGCATCAATAGTGTTCAGGAAGCCGACAAACACCTTATTAATCAATCAACAATATATGTAAGCTTAGAACCGTGCGCCCACTTTGGAAAGACGCCACCATGTGCGGATTTAATCATTCATCACAAAATTCCTAAAGTGGTGGTAGGATGCCGTGACCCTTTTAAAGAGGTAAATGGAAAAGGAATTGAAAAATTACAAGCGGCAGGTATTGATGTTACATTGGGTATTCTGGATGCAGAATGTAAGCAACTAAATAAGCGATTCTTTACTTTTCATACAAAACATCGTCCTTATATTATTTTAAAATGGGCAGAAACTGCTAATCGTTTTATTGGAACAAATACAGAGGAGCGCTTGCTAATTAGCAGTGAAACAACCAATAGATTGGTGCACAAGTGGCGCAGCGAGGAAGCGGGTATTTTGGTAGGAACTAATACCGCTAAGTTAGATAATCCGTCTCTAAATAATAGGCTATGGAGTGGCAAAAAACCTGTTCGATTGATTATTGACAGCACTTTGCAATTGGCTGATAGTTTGAATATATTCAGCAAAAGCCAGCCAACCATTTTGTTTAATCACCTAAAAAATCAGGAAGAGGATAATCTTTATTACTATCAATTAGACAATAAAAAAGAATTACTTCCTCAAATTATGGATGCTTGTTACAAACAAAACATTCAAAGCATATTAGTAGAAGGGGGGAGTAAAACGCTGCAAACCTTTATTGATAGCAAACTTTGGGATGAAGCACGTGTAATTACCAACACCAAACTTACGATTGCAAATGGCATCACCTCTCCCACTTTAAAAAACGCTAGAGTAGTTTATAGTAGGATGATTGGGGAGGAAAGGATAGAAAATTTTAGTTATGAGTTATGAATCATGAGTTATTAGTACAGATTAAATTGCTCATTTTAACAATTTACGTCACTCGCTTTAATAACTTATAACTCATAATTCATAACTCATAACTCAATATCTACTTACTTTGCAGCAATTATGACAATTAGGTTATCGGGGAGAATATTTAGGTTTTTATCCATCACACTACTTCTGACATTCATTCATTTGGTAGTACGTTCTCAATTTAGTGACCTATCCTCCAGGGTAAATAATTATTCTCAATCTGGCTCAAACGGTTCCGCTGGTCAATCAAATAATAGAAAAGATTCTTTGCAACACAGAGATAGATACGCAGATTCTATCACCATCTATTTTAGGTATTATGACTCTACCAGAACACGCACCATCGACTCGGCCATTAATGATTTCAACAACCGTTTCTCCGTTCCCTATACCTACGATCATTTAGGAAATCTAGGTACGGCAGCAAGATCATTATTATTCAATCCAATACTGAAAGCCGGTTGGGATGCAGGCTTTCATCAGTATGACATTTATAATTACACCGTAGAAAACACCAGGTTTTTTCAAACTACAAGACCTTATACCGAACTTGGCTATTTGCTTGGCAGCAAAAGTGAACAGACTATTGATGTTTTACATACACAGAATAGAAAATCGAACTTCAATTTTTCTTTAGAATATAAATTTATCAATGCACCTGGCACCTTTCGTAACCAGAATAGCAGTCACAACAACATTCGCTTTACTACTCATTACCAATCACCAAATAAACGATACGAATCATTCTTAATTTTATTATCTAATAAGCATGCTAGTTCTGAAAATGGGGGACTAATTAGCAGAGCTTCATTAGATACTTTAGGAGGTACCTTAAACGATCCTTTTCAACTTGGCACACGCTTAGGCAGTTCATTTGTTTACAGTCCCAACCCGTTTAATACAACTGTTACTACTGGAAATATTTATAAAGAATCAAACTTTTTATACCGCCATCAATACGATTTGGGTACAAAGGATTCTATTGTTACAGACTCCATAACAATTCACTTATTTCATCCAAGGTTCAGGGTTCAACATACGTTACAAGTAGGTTCAAATGAATATAAATTTATTGATTATAATGGCGACAGTCTTCAATATGCTACCTATTATAACTATAAATTTACCAAAAACGCTATCACACAGGATACTATTTCTTTTAAAGACAAATGGACTCGTATAAACAATGAGTTGAGCTTTATTTCATTTCCAGATAAGAATAACCAGAGTCAATACTTTAAGTTGGGAGGAATTATTCAAAACCTAAAGCAAACAATTAATGATAATTTGTCGCATAGTTTTTATAACATCTCCATAATTGGTGAGTATAGAAACAGAACGCGCAATAAGCTTTGGGATGTTATTGCCAACGGACAACTCTATTTAAATGGATTGAATGCAGGAGACTTTCAGACGTATATTAGTTTAAAAAGAAAGCTGAGCAATAGTTTAGGAAGCTTACAAATAGGCTTTCAGAATGTAAATAGGTCGCCTTCGTTTTTGCTAAATGCCCCAACGGGCTTCCCGATGCAGGCACACGGTTCTTTTAATAAAGAAAATACCACGCATTTATTTGCCATTTACGACAACGCCAAAGTAGGTTTTAAACTTAATGGCGATTATTATTTGCTTAACAACTATACCTACAGTGATAGTTTTTTTCATGCTGCACAAGAAGCTTCCTTGTTTAATGTTTTGCATATTTATGGCGAAAAAGTATTCAGGCTAAGTAAACATTGGAATTATTATTTAGAGCTTCATATACAACAAGCCACAGGCAATGCCCCTATCAATATTCCACAGTTTCTAACTCGTCAGCGCTTGGCTTTTGAGGGTAATTTCTTCACCAACTTATTCTTGTCTACTGGCCTTGAAGTACGTTATACAAGCAATTATAAAGCGCCCAACTATTCCCCTTTTACCGGACAGTTTTTATATGATAACAGTACCACATTGAGTAATCGTCCTGATGTAAATTTCTTTTTTCATTTTAGAATTAAGAGCTTTAAAGCCTTTGCCCGGATAGAAAACCTAAATACAGTTAACCCGAAAGATGGGTTTTCTTTTAGTCATTACAACTATAAGCTAGCCAATTATGCCAATGCAGGCATGTGGATTAGGTTTGGCATTTGGTGGAACTTTGTTAATTAGGAAAAATGTGGCTTTGCCAAGAATCGAACTTGGATCTGGAGCTTCGGAAACTCTTATACTATCCATTGTACTACAAAGCCATGGGCGCAAATGTAAAAGAAACAATCATTGCTTCCATAACAATAAAAAAAGAGATGCTGAACTAGATGTAATACTGCTACTTTTTGTGAGGCCGTGAAAACAGTTCATGAATGGCCGCAGGGAGAAATATAGAGGTAGGAACACTCATCAATATACTGATATCCTCTTTTAGGGTAGTATCATTATCTAAAAACTTAAGGATTGTTTGAGGTTTTTGTTTAGAAAACAGTCTGTAGAAAATGTCCTTAGCATCCATTTTTTTATTAATCAATACATTCAAAAGAGTTGAATCGTAAAGATTAAACTTGGCTTTATTAAACCCTTTTTCCACTATTGGTGGCTTATCGGCAATAAGAAAAGTCACTATTTCGGCAGTATATTTTTGAATAAACTGATAAGTAAAACCACTAGTAGCCTTTGTCCATCCGCCTGCAGTACCAATATTTATAAGGTTATCCTGATGGCTTCTAAACTGGTGGTTTGTCATGGGAATTACCCCTATTTCAGTTTCAGTAATGGTATAATCGGCACTCGTTAATTTACAATACCTTTCAAGATAATTACTTAGCAATGAGTCATACTTTTCAGTAGTTAATACTTCATCATTAAAGAAAGTATATTCTACCAAAGCACTCGTGGTGGTGGTTGGCAACACATATACAAACGTAGCCCCAAGGTCCTGACCAACCCTAAAGTCCATAAAAGTAGCTTCGTCTGGATTAAACGAAGGTTCTTTTGTTTCTATTGCCCATCCTTTAAAATGCTGTAAAAGCTTGTAGCAATTATCCGCTTCATAAGATGCCTTGTCTTCATTTATCAGCAGGCTATTAAAAACATAATGTGCCGTATATCTGTTGCCGTCTGCCACAACAAACGCGTAATCTTCAACACTTCCAATTTCAGTAATAGTGGCTTGCTTCCAATGAATTTTTGTTCTCTTGCAGGAAAGATTCTTTGCATAATTATAAAAATCTACACTACGAATCATCTTATAAGAAAAGGGATCTATGTTTAATGGAAGTTTATGCTCATCTGTATAGAAATTTAGTGTTGTCCAGCTATGATAAACCAAATGCTCCAAAAAGCCAGTTCCCTGTTCCCAGAAGCACCAAGTATGGTCATTAGATTGTTTTAAATCGCTATCTATAATAAGAATTGTCTTATTGCGAAGTTGTGGTTCTTTCAAAATTCTTAGTAGCAAACTAATTCCAGCACAACCAGCCCCAGAAATGATATAATCATAATCTGTAGTTAGTTTATTCTCCACTATATTTTGAGTGTTAGCCAGCAAGTCAGTCATTTGTTTCGTAAAAGTAAATAGTATGGCAGTTAGAATAGCTAATTAGTAGGAGGTGATTACGGTAATTTAATTATAATTTAATCGTATATAGACTCAATTACAGGCTGATGGAAATATTCAATTGTATTACTGTACAATAAAAACAATTTTCAGAATGGAGGCAAGGTGATATAAACTAAAAAGGAATAGCTATACTATTCCCTTCTTCAATTCCTCATCTCGTTTCACCTTTTCCCAGTACTTTCCTGCTACCCATAGCATTCCAAAACTTTCCCCATCTTCCTTATTTATGTGTTTGTGGTGCATTTTATGCGCCCATCTTATCACTTTTATATACTTATTATTACTTCGAGTAAACCATTTAAACCGTTGATGAATAATAACCTCGTGCACAATAAAATAAGCTGCCCCATACATGGCAATACCCGAACCAATACTTACCGAAACATAGTTCTGGTGCATACTTCCTAGCATAATACATAACCAACTTGGGATAGCGAAGATGAGAAAGAAAGCATCATTTTTTTCGAAGAATCCTTTACCTTTTTGGTGGTGATCTTCGTGCAGATACCATAAAAAACCATGCATCACATATTTATGGGTTAACCAAGTAACCAATTCCATGAAGAAGAAAACGAGAAGAGTAATTGCTAAATAAAAAATCATGGTAAATAAACTTGCAAAGTGATAAAGAAAAGTGCCTGAATGATTAACAGGTGTACAGCAAATTGGTTGTCTTTATCGAAATGTAATATTTTGAAGAGCCATAATAAATTCGCACTTATGGCAAACCAACAGATAAAATTGAACACAGGAGGTGTACCCTCTTTCCACTGCCAGAAAGTTAATTTAATGGCAACAGGTTCCAAATGATAATCAAACAAAGTTGCCAAAATGGCCCCATCAAATATTAAGGAGAATGTTTTTAGACTAGGTTTAAGCCTAACTCCCAATGAATCATATTTATCTTCTACCCAATTAGTTACTTTGCTCATAAGTATACCTGCACTAAAGACAACCATGAACCAGTTTATGCCAATTAAGAAAGGTACTCCATTTAGCTTTTTACCTAGTATCGTTCCATAATGATAATTTCCAAACAATCTTCCGGTATTAACGCCAATCATTTCTGTGCCCATTCCCACTAAAAAGCAGATACTAAAAAACAAGAAAAAGCCAATATTCTTTCTTTGCTGTACCCAAAACAATAAGGCGGTCATAAGAAGCAAATTGAATGGTGTGTTTGCAATAAACCAATCTTTATAAGGTGTAAATAATATACCAATTGCGCCGCATACATGAAACAAGATGGCTATAAAGATGGCTATATTTTTTTTAACAGGCAGGGATACCTTTTGCATAAACAAATAACTTTTTAGAAGATTCAAACAATGACAGGACTTTAAAACCGATAAGTAGTTACAAGTAAGGAACAAAGAATTTAGATTTATGCTCCGTTTAAGGTTTATCATAATCTTCTTTTACGAGTCCTGCCATAATCTTAGCACCTTGCAAACATAACGGTATACCACCACCTGGATGCACACTTCCCCCTACAAAATAAAGATTGTGGATATAACTAGTAAAATTTGGGTGCCTTAAAAATGCAGCCATCTTATTATTAGAACTAGTTCCATACAAAGACCCCATATAGCTTGCCGTTCTACTTTGTATGGTTTCTGGGGTTAGAACATCTTCAACTTCTATTAAAGGTTCAATATCAGTTTTCAATAGTCTATTAAGCTTAGCAATAATAACTTTACGATAGGTGTCTTGGTATTGTTTCCAATCCTGACCAACATTAGCCGGGGCATTTACCATCACAAACCAGTTTTCTTTTCCTTTTGGTGCATGAATACCTGGTTCGCATTTGCAAGTAATATTCACATAAACTGTTGGGTCGTTATACAAAATTTTTGTTTTGAATAATGAATCAAATTCTGCTTTATAATCTTCAGCAAAAAAGATATTGTGTAATTCTAAATCAGGGAATGTGGCATTTATTCCCCAATAAAAAATAAATGCACTACTGCTACGTTCTTGTTTTAAAATACTTTTTGCTTTAGTAGCATCTTTCAATAACTCCTTATAAGTAAAATAAACATCCATGTTACTTATAATTATATCAGCATCTACAATATGACTATTTACTTTAATGGCCTTCGCCTTGTTATTTTCTGTAATGATTGATGCAACAGGGCACTCAAAATGAAACTTAACTCCTTTTTTCTTTGCCAACTGATATAGCGCATTTGTAATGGAAATCATCCCCCCTTTAGGAAAGAAAGTACCAATATTATTATCAAGGTGCGGAATAAGGCTTAGCATGCCAGGTGCTTTGTAAGGATTGCTTCCATTGAAAGTGGCATACCTATTAAACAATTGTACAGTTTTAGGTTTAGTAAAGGAATCCTCATTTACTCCATTCAATGTATTGAATAGTAAACCCGTCTTTATTGCTTTTAATGCTTTCCTAATGGGCGCTTTAGTGAGGGTAGAAAACTTATGCAATGAATAATTTAGGAATATACTTCCAATTTCATTGTAAGTAGTAGCAGCTTGTTTTAAATAACTCTTTAATTTATTACCATCCTCTCCCAATTTTTCTTCGAGTTCTTTTGCAAACAGTTCTAGGTCAGCAAAGGCGTTAAGTACAGTTCCATCTTCATAAAAGTATTTACAAGAAATAGGCAAGGCTTCATACTGAAAATAATCGGCTATTGGTTCATTAGCCAAAGTAAAAAGTTCTTCTATCAATGATGGTTGCGTAAACAGGCTAGGTCCTGCATCAAATTGATAACTTTCCTTAGAAAAGTGCGAAAGTTTCCCTCCGGGATAACTGTTTTTTTCAAACACAACAACCTCAAACCCCATTACTGCCAGCCGAATAGAACTGGCAATACCGCCAATTCCTGCGCCTATAATTATTGCCTTGCTTTGATTAGTCATCAATACTCCATTTTAGTATTCAATTACAATAAAAATATTACTTTGTTTATTCAATACATCTAAACCTAATTATTGAATAACTACTTGAATGGATTACTTGGGATATTGAAAAACATTGTTTTCTAATTTTATTCCAATAGTTAAGCTTTTCAAAAGATAATCATGCATACTGAAATATAAAAAAGGAAAACTCTAATAAAATACTTTATTGATATAAATGTTAAGACATATCTTTTCTAAAATATTAAATTGCATAGAACAAAATAACTTGAGAACTTTTAATTGATACAAAAAATAAACCCCTTGCTTCAAATTAGAAGCAAGGGGTTTATACAAATTAATCTGTAAGACTATAACTTAATGAATTGTTTTTGTTGAACATGTTCACCCTTAATGATTACAGTGTAATTTCCTTGTGCAATATTGGCTACATCAAGAGTAACATCTGTAGCACCCCAATTTAATTGAGTTTGTTGCTGATGAACTTGTTTGCCTAACATATTTACAACTTGAATAGTTACCTTTTCTGATTTATCATTAGTTACGTGTAATGTAAGTACATTTTTAACTGGGTTAGGATAAAGTGAGAAACTATAATTAGCTCCTACAGTTACCACTACAGTTGCACTGTAAGTAGAAACTCCACTCTTATCAACCAATTTCAATCTATAGTACAGTTTACCAGTTGAACTAATAACATCAGCATAATTGTAAGTAGCTCCACTCAATTTATTGGTAGCCGGTATTGATTTAACGCTAAAGAAATCTACACCATTTGAACTACGTTGAATTGTGTAGTTAGCTACATTTAATTCAGTTGCAGTAGACCAAGTTAAATTGGTAGCTCCTGATTGGTAATAACCAGTGAATGATCTTAAAGTAACTGGAACAACGTCTGTAACAGTAAGAACCAAAGTAGCAGTACTATCGCAACCTACTGAGTTAGTAAGGTGTGCTTTGTAAGTACCAACGGTATCATAAACAACTCCATTGAAAGTATACGTATCACCTTTCTTAATATCAACATTAGTAATTGAAGAAGAAGGATAATTAACTGCTAATACTAAAGTTGCAGCACTATCACAACCAGCAGCACTTGTTAAGTGAGAAACATAAGTTCCAGCACTATCATAAGTTGAACCATTAAATGTATAACTACTTCCTGCACAAATGCTAGCAGTTGTAGTTGATGTTACAGAAGTATTAACTGTCAATATTAATATAGCAGTACTGTCACAACCTGTAGCACTTATTAAATGTGCTACAAAAGTTCCAGCCTTATCATAAACACTACCATTAAATGTATAGCTACTTCCAGAGCAGATAGCTGCATTAGTGGTTGATGATGTTGGATAATTTACAGTCAATACTAATGTAGCGGTACTATCACAACCAACAGCATTTACAAAGTGTGCTTGATAAGTTCCAGCACTATCGTAAGTAATACCATTGAAAGTGTAAGTGCTACCTGAGCATATACTTGCATTAGCAATAGACCGACTTGCATCTTTTACAGACAATACTAGCGTTGCAATACTATCGCAACCAACTGAATTAGTTAAATGTGCTGTATAAGTTCCAGCAACATCATAAACTGATCCATTGAAGTAGTAAGAGCTACCTGAACAAATACTAGCGGTTGTAGTAGATGCAGTTGGGTATTTAACACTTAATATTAATGTAGCTGTACTATCGCAACCAACAGAGCTTGTAAGGTGTGAAACATACGTTCCTGCACTATCATAATTTATTCCGTTGAAAGTATAAGTACTTCCTGCGCAAATACTAGCAGTAGTCATGGACGATACTGTGTTGTTAACAGTAAGAACTAAAGTTGCAGTACTATCACAACCAGCAGCATTGGTGAAATGAACATTGTATGTTCCAGCGGCAGTATATGCAGTACCATTAAAATTGTAAGAACCAGCTACACAAATACTAGCGGTTGTTATAGAAGAAGTTGGATACTTAACACTTAATACAAGAGTTGCAATACTATCACAACCAAAACTATTAGTTAAATGAGTAGTATAAGTTCCAGCACTATCATAGCTAGTACCATTAAATGTATAACCTGAACCAGCACAAATACTAGCGGTTGTTGTAGAAGAAGTTGAAACGTTTACAGTCAATATTAAAGTTGCTGTACTATCTCCACCTGCTGCATTTTTGTAATGATTAACGAAAGTACCAGCAGTATCGTAAGCAACTCCACTGTACATGTAGCTACTACCAGCACAAATACTTGCAATAGTGGTAGATGAAGTTGGATTGATAACTGTCAATATCAATTTAGCAGTACTATCGCAACCTACACTATTTGTAAGATGAGAGACATAAGTACCAGGATTACTGTAAACTGAACCATTGAATGTATAAGTACTACCAGAATCGATGCTAGCATTAGTTGTAGATATGCTAGGATATTTAACTGAAAGAACTAAAGTAGCAGTGCTATCACAACCTACAGCATTAGTTAAATGCAAGGTGTAAGTTCCTGCACTATCGTAAATAGTTCCGTTGAAGTTGTAACCATTACCTGCACAAATACTATTTGAAGTAGTTGATGACGTTGGATACTTAACAGTAAGAACCAAAGTAGCGGCACTATCACAACCAAATGAATTAGTTAAATGCGCAACATAAGTACCTGCACTATCATAAGTTTTACCATTGAAACTGTAAGAAGCACCTGCACAAATACTAGCGTTTATAGTAGATGCGCTTGTAGGATTTAATGATAAAATCAACGTAGCAACACTATCACATCCTTTACTATTTGTTAAATGTGCAGATTGAGTTCCTGCATCTGTAAAGGTCAGACCATTCCAGGTATAAGGTAATGAACTTGGGCAAATGCTCATACTAGTGGTTGAAGTAGTAACAGGATTAACTGTCAATACTAAAGTAGCAGCACTATCACAACCTACAGCATTTGTTAGATGAGCCGTCAATGAACCAGCACCTGTAAATGTTAGGCCATTCCATGTATAAGGTAACTCACTGGAACAAATACTTAATTTGGTACTTGAACTAGTTGGTTGATTTATTGACAATACTAATGTTGCAGCACTATCACAACCATTGCCATTTATCAGATGAGCAGTTTGTGAACCAGCACCAATGAAGTTTAAACCATTCCATTTATATGGTAATTCGCTCGGGCAAATACTCAAATTAGTAGTTGAAGAAGTTAATGCATTAACAGTTAATATTAAAGTAGCAGCACTATCGCAACCTACTGCATTAGTTAAATGCGCAACATAAGTACCTGCAACGTCATAACTCTTACCATTGAATGAGTAAGTATTCCCAGCACAAATACTAGCTTTAGTAATTGACGAAGAAGGGTATCGTACTGACAACACTAGAGTAGCAGCACTATCACAACCTACAGCATTTGTTAGATGAGCAAGGTAAGTACCAGCGCTGTCATAAGTACTACCATTAAATGTATAAGTATTGCCCGCACAGATACTAGCCGTTGTGGTAGAAGTTGATGGATAATTTACTGTCAACAATAAGGTAGCAGTACTATCACAACCTACTGCATTCTTAGTAGCATAAGTATAACTACCACTCTTAGTGTAAGTTGTGCCATTCCAGGTATAACTGCTACATGCAGTAATACTGGTTGAAGAAGTTGATGCATAATTTACAGTCAACAATAAGGTAGCCGTACTATCACAACCTACAGCGTTCTTAGTTACATAAGTATATGTACCACTCTTAGTGTAAGTAAATCCATTCCAAAAATAACTATCGCAAGAAGTAATACTTGTAGATGAAGTAGAAGGATTGTTTACAGTTAATATCAATGTAGCAGTGCTATCACATCCTACCGCATTCTTAGTTAAATAGGTATAAGCACCACTCTTAGTGTAGGTAGTTCCATTCCATGTGTAACTGCTACAAGCGGTAATGCTAGTAGAAGAAGTAGAAGGGTAGTTTACTGTCAATACCAAAGTAGCTGTGCTATCACAACCTACAGCATTCTTAGTTACGAACATGTAGTTACCACTCTTTGTGTAAGTATTGCCATTCCAATCGTAACTGCTACAAGCAGTAATGCTAGTAGATGAAGTTGATGGTTGATTAATAGTTAAAATTAAGGTAGCAGTACTATCACAACCTAAGGCATTTTTAGTTACATAATTGTATGAACCACTCTTAGTATAAGTTGTACCATTCCATGAATAACTGCTACAAGCGGTAATGCTGGTAGAAGAAGTTGATGGATAATTTATGGTCAATAACAAGGTGGCAGTACTATCACATCCAGCAAAATTCTTAGTTACATAAGTATAAGTACCACTCTTTGTATAAGTAATGCCATTCCAAGAGTAACTACTACAAGCGGTGATGCTATTAGATGAGGTAGATGGTTGACTAATAGTTAGTTTTAAAGTAGCTGTACTATCGCAACCAACTGCATTCTTAGTTATGAAAGTATATGTTCCACTGTTGGTGTAAGTAGAACCATTCCAAGAATAACTACTACATGCTGCAATGCTAGTAGACGAAGTTGATGGCTGATTAATTGTTAATATTAATGTTGCCGTACTATCACAACCAACTGCATTCTTAGTTACAAAGTTGTACGAACCACTCTTTGTGTAATTAGAACCATTCCAGGTGTAACTACTACAAGCGGTAATGCTAGTAGATGAAGTTGATGGTTGATTTATTGTAAGTACCAAAGTTGCAGTACTATCACAACCAACAGCATTTTTAGTTACATAAGTATAATTTCCGCTCTTGGTATAAGTAGTACCATTCCAAGTATAACTGCTACATGCGGTAACACTTGCGGAAGAAGTAGAAGGCTGATTAATTGTTAGCATTAAGCTTGCAGTACTATCACATCCAACTGCATTTTTAGTGATGAAAGTATATGTTCCACCTTTAGTGTAAGTACTGCCATTCCAAGTGTAACTAGAACAAGCAGAAATATTAGTGCTAGAAGTTGATGGTTGATTAACAGTCAATACTAAAGTCGCACTACTATCACAACCAAGTGAGTTTAATAAATGAATGGTATAACTACCTGCTACTTTATAATTTGTACCATTGAACAAATAAGAGTCACCATTACAAATACTTGCTTTAGTGGTAGATGAAGTAGCATACTTAACAGCCAATATTAAAGTTGCGGTACTATCACAACCAATTGAATTCTTTAAATGAGCTACATAAGTTCCAGCACTGTCATAAGTTATTCCGTTGAAAGTGAAGTAAGTACCAGCACAAATTGAATAGTTAGTAGTAGAACTTGTTGATGTTTTAACAGCTAAATTAATTAAATTACTATTAACACTTCTTGACAATACGCAGTTTGCACTACTTGTAAGGATAACACTTACCACATCTTTGTCTGCAAATGAGCTAGAAGTATAAGTTAATCCAGTGCCTACACTATTACCATTTACTAACCATTGATATGAAGGAGTAGATCCGCCATTTACTGGACTAGCCGTAAAAGTTGTACTTGTTTCAGAACATATGGTAGTTGATGGAGTTGCAATGCTTACACGTGGTAAAACATATGTAGTAACCGCTACTCCAATTTTGCTACTTTGAGCAGTAAGTGACGTATAACATGCAGTACTAGTAGTTAATATGGTATAAACAGAATCTCCATTAACTAAAGCAGTATCAGTGTAAGTAATACCTGTACCAACAACCGAACCATTTTTATGCCATTCATAGCTAGGGGTTGAACCACCATTTACAGAGGAAGCAGTAAATACTACAGAAGCACCTGTGCAAATATTAGAAGAAGAAGCCTTAATTGATACAGTTGGAATAACATTTGCTGCAATAGAAACAGCTTGAGATATACTATCAATACAACCAAAATCAGTTGAGGATGTAAGAATTACATTAAATGTACCTGCTTTACCATATGTGTAAGATGAACTTGCAGAAGTAACAATTGAACTATTATCACCAAAATTCCAGTTGTAAGTGGAGGTCCCAGAGCTGATTGACGATGTATTACTGAATATAAAACTATTTCCAATCAAACATTGACTATTATTATTAACAGAAAATTCAAGATTAGATTGAGGATAAACCGTTACTGTTTGTGTTGCACTATCAGAACATCCAGTCAGACTAGTTACAACAAGTTTAACTGTGTAAGTTCCTGGGGTTGTGAAAGTGTAAGTAGGGCTAAATGATGAAACAGTTTTACCATCAATTGTCCAAGAATAGTTTAATGATCCTGAACTAATAGTACTAGTATTATTAAACACAAAATAATTACCACTTAAACATTGTGATGCATTGTTGACTGAAAAAGAAGCTACTGGTGTTGGATTGACTGTAACTACTAATACAGAAGAAGTACTACAATTTGAAGCTGAATCAACTAATGTATATTTAATAGAATCTGTTCCAAAAGAAACTGGAGAAACAACTCCATTTGCATCTACTGTTGCAACTGCATTGTTTGTGCTAGACCAAGTACCACCAGTTGTTGCATTCGAAAGAATGCTCATTCCACTAGAACAGATAACATTGTTACCAGTAATTGGTGCAACCGTTGGTGGAATACCTACAGCAATTGAATCAGTTACTAAATTTGAACAACCATAAGTTGGGTTTGTGTATGAATAAGAAATAACAACCTTCCCTGATCCTTTAGGAGTAACAAGACCGGCGCTACTAACAGTTGCTATACTATTATCGGAGCTAGACCAAGTACCTTGAGGTGTTGCATCAAATAACTGTGTTGTACTTCCAAAACATGCATTGGTAGGCCCTGTTATTGCTTCAATATTAGGTAATGCAATAACATTTCCATTTCCAAACACAGTTGAAGTACAATTTGTATTTGGGTCAGTAACAGAATAAGTTACAATTACACTTCCTGCTGAAATACCAGTAACATCACCAGTTTGGGCATTGATAGTTGCAATCGTTGAATCGTTTATTCCCCAAACACCACCTGATGTCAAATCACTTAGTTTTATTGAGCTTCCTACACAGATGTCTGAACTAGCACTAGTAATATTAGCAACAGTTGGCACCGCATTAACTTTAAAGTTTGTAGAGGTATAATTACTACACAAACCAGCGGATACATTAGTTTCAGTGTAATATATTGATGCAGATCCTGCACCTACTGCAGAAACAAGTCCATAAGCATTTACAGTTACAACTTTACTATCAGAAGAACTCCAAACACCAGCCTTTGCACCAGAAGGAGTAGGAGATGCATTGTAAAGTTGTGTAGCCTGTCCTACACAAAGTACTGTATCACCACCAGTGTTCGGAACAATAATAGGTACAGCGGAAACATTAAGGTTAAAATTTGTAAGCGCAGGACAAAAACCACCTCTCGCAGGAGATTGGTATTGTATAACAGTTGAGCCCGACGTTAAACCAGAAACTTTAGCAGAAGTAGTACTAATAGAATCCACTGAAGCTACTAAAGGTTTAGTACTAGACCAGCTACCAGTTCTGTTCGGATTTGTTAAAGTCATTAATAAATTATAGGTATTATTTGCACAAATAGGACTAACTGCACCTACCAGTGTAATAGTGCCAAGATTACCTCCACTAGAAACAGGTACAGAATATCTTGTTCTAGAGGTACATCCTTTATTATCTAAAAAAGTATATGAAATAATATCTGTTGTAGGCTGACCATTTCTACTTGGGTTAGAAATAGCAGTTAACAATCCACTTGTAGAATCAATAATAGCTACAGCAGGTGTACCACTTGTCCAAATCCCCTTTCCTCCAGTTGTTGCATTTGTAAATTGATAAGTAGACCCTGAACAATAGTTTGTAGGCGTAGGCGTGATTGTAATTGGCTTAATGGCAGTTGTATCATTAATAGTTATAGACTTGTAAACAGTATCAGAACATGCGTTACTACCACCATTTAATACGTATCTAATGGTTGCAGTACCTGTAGTGACAGGAGTAAGTACTACAGAAGCACCAGAAGCTACTAAATTTGCTGTACCGCCAGTTACCGGTGTAAGAGTCCATGTTGGAATACCACTTGAAGTAGAATCAGTAAATGTGGCATTTGTACCCATACAAAGATTGTCTAAACCTACAATCTCAGAAGCTTGTAGTTTAGCCAAAATTGTTACAGGTAATGTGTCTATTCTTGTACAATATCCGTTTGAAGCAACACAATAAAGGTTGGCAGTACCAATACCTACAGCCTTTACAGTATTTGTATTGTTTGTAACGGTACCAGTATTAATTACTTTTATAACTGCACTATTACTACTGCTCCATTTAGCCGATTGCCCCGCTGGAAGGTTAGTAGTATAGGTAATACTACTGCCTGAAGTACTATAGCAAGTTGAATTTGAACCTGTAATAGTAAACTTATTAGGAACAGGGTTAACACCTATTGTAGTAACTGCAGCATTGTAACAGCCATGTTTGTCGGTGATACTATAGCTAATAACTGAGCTCTGACCAGTACTTGTAACAGCTGTAACCAAACCTGTAGAATCTACAGTAGCACTTGCACTAGTTGTATTCCAAACCCCACCAATACTATCATTCTTCAACCTTACAAATGAACCCACGCAAAGAGCAGTATCACTTATACTATTGTCACTAAGTGCAGGTAAGTCATAAACAATAAAGTTTTTACTAGCCGTTCCCATACAACTTCCACTACCGATAGTATATTGTATTGTTACTACACCAGGACTAATGGTAGTAATGTTACCATTGTTATCTACCAATGCAACATTTTGGTTACTACTTGACCAAGAAGAAGTAGGATCGGCAGTAGCATTAGTCAGCGTAACGTTGCCATTCATACAAACACTCGCTGCACCTTGAATTGGAGCTACCGCTACACTAGAAGCAACATTTATTGGGAATGATGCTACTTGTGTACATCCACCACTAGCATAAGTATAATAAATTGTATCAGCACCGGTAGACTTACCACTTACCAAGCCAGTGTTATCTATCGTTGCTATTTTTGGATTACTACTAGACCAAGTACCTCCAAAAGTACCATTAGAGAATGTTGTAGAAGAACCAATACATATAGTACTACTCCCTGTTATTGGCGATAGTGCAGATGTTCCACTAACTGTTACAGCAAAAGGAACAGAATCAGAACAACCATAACTATTTTTAACGGTGTATCTAATAGTAGAGTTACCTGCAGATAAAGCTGTTAGTAACCCATTAATACTATCAATTGTTGCAACGGTTGTTTTGTTACTAGTCCATTTACCTCCTGTTGTTGTATCGCTAAATTGTACGGTATTGTTTGTACAGATGTTAGCAGTACCACTAATTGCACCAATTACTGGTTTAGGATTAATTGTAACTACAATACTTGAACTTGAAGTACATCCACCACTTGTTAATTTAAAGAAAATTGAATCTGTTCCTGGAATAGCACCCAACACATTTTCAGCTGAAGCGCCACCTGCTCCAACACCATTAGAAATAATAGCATTATTATTAGACGAAGACCAAGTACGTGTAACACCGAAACCTACTCTAGTAGCATTAGTCAGAACTATTGTAGAACCAACACAAACGCTTTTGGTAGTGTATCCAATAGTATCAGCAACAGGAGAGGTTGCTATAGTTACATTCCTTCTTGTTCCAGCAGAACATCCATAATTATTTACAACAGTATAGGTTATTCCAGCTACACCAGCACTTACACCTGTAATTATCCCTGTGGAACTATCAACAGTAGCAACAGCCTTATTGTTGCTTGTCCAATATGTTGTGTATCCTGTTTGTAGGGGTGTTGCATTAAAATATTGAGTAGTAGAACCAACACAAGTATTTGCTGTGCCAGAACTACCGTTTAAGTTAGGCGGACCACTTACTACAAATGCAACAGTAGCTGTATTAACACAACCCGTTTTGCTATCGGTAATGGTATACCCAATATTGGCAGAACCAGCTGTAATTGGCGTCACCCTACCATTTGTATCAACAGTACTTACCTGTGTGTTATCGCTAGTCCAGACTCCATTTCCTGTAGTATTATATAAATTATTAGAACCCGTACCGCAAGAAATTGTGTTGCCTATTATAGCAGATACAGTTGGTAAAGGATTAATGGTTACCGTAAAAGTAGTGGTAGCAGTATTTGTACCATCGCTTACCTGAATAACAAATATATCTGTTCCTGAAAAGTCTGTAGGGGGAGCATATACTGTGTTACTTGGAGTGAGTATCTGCGTTCCGTTTTTGTAAGTCTTGGGAATATTCGTAAAACTTCCATTTTGAGTTTCACTTAGAGGTGTATATGAAAGGAACTTTCCTATTGTGGCCTCATAAGTTGTCAGGTAACTAGAAAAGTCGAAACCAGACGAATTCTGACAAACACTAAACTTTTGGTTTGCACCATTTACAAAATACAATGGCTTTGTTTGACCATAACTAAAAAAACAAATGGAATTGATAACAAATGCAAGTAAAAATCTGAGCTTCATATCTTCAAGTTTAACGTTAGATGAATTATGTTAATGAAATGCTGCCTACTGACAGCCGATTATTAAATTCGTTTAATATATTTTTAATAATTTTTGGCAAATGTTACCTATTGTAAGTTTAATTTCAAAATAATTCGGTAAACAAAAACATTAACAGGCTTAATAGTCATTATAGTTTAACAATCCTTTTACTATATCAACACAATTTTATAATAATTAATCAAATATTTCAAAAAAAGACACATTTAGAACTTATTTAAAACGAATCTATTTTATACAAAATGAAAATTATTCTCTCATAAAATCAACTAAGATACTTTTACCTTTCTTTGTAAATATTCTTAAGTGATATATTCCATTTGTGAGACTCCCTACTTTTAATGTTGGATTAGTTGCATGATTGAAAAATTGATTACAAACCTCTCTCCCACTGTTGTCAAACACTTCTAGCCTTGTAATTTCAGCACCAATAACATTTAAATTATCCTTGGTAGGATTGGGATATACAACTATTGGCTTAGTGTTACTACCTAGCTGAATAACTATTACTTTACTGTAGCTAAGCGTTCCATCTTTATCTATTAATCTTAATCTGTAATAGCTAATACCCGATGGTGGAGCAATATCTGAAAACTGATAATTATTTCCACCTTGCCCAAAGGCATTCTCACTACCAACTACACTGTAATTATTCCCATCGGTACTGCGTTCTATCTCAAACTTTTCTACATTTATTTCAGTTGCTGATTCCCAATTAAGTAGTACAGTTTTATTATTTACTTTCCCACTAAAAGAAGCTAATGAAACAGGCAATTGTGCTGCACTTACAAACCTTCCTACCGAAATTGCATAACAATGAGAAGTATCTACAGGAGTGTAGGAAATATTGGTAGAGGGCGAAAAAATAAAACCAACAGGAGCATCATCCGCAGTATCAGCTACTATCAGAACAGTACCATGACCAATGCCACTATAACTAGTTCTTGAATCATTGAAGTGTGCATCCTTTCCAGAATCATCTATTACACTAACTGCATAAACCTTATGAGCTTTTACAAATGCTTTTACCTTAGTGGCAGTAGCTTTAGGATAGTAGGTCTGAAGAGTAGTAGCATCCAACAATTGCGGTTGTTTATCTAATATCATAAAATGACCATTAGAAGAAGATGATGAATCGTAACCAAAAGCAAGCACATCACCCGGCAAACAAAGAGCAAAGCCACCCTTGCGAACGCCATTATACGTACCCACGCCACTACGAAGAACTTTATTGTATCCATCTATCACATTAATATCACAAACATTTCCGGATATATAAGCCCATCCTGGTTTGGGTGCGGTTTTTAGGGTTGGGAAATCAACTGCAAATTGATAAGCAGTAGCAACAAAACCCTTTGCTGCAATATTTGACACATTATTAGTTTTAATCCTATTTATTAAGTTAAGATAAGCATTTGTACTAGTAGTGGTTCCTCCTACAACCGATAATAGTCTTGTACCAAAACCTACACAATCTATTTTAGAATAAAAGGTATGGGTTGCAGAATCATAAAATGCATTAGGACATTGATTGGGCCATATAGATTTAAAGTTACTAATACCATATTGTGCATATAAAGATGATGCTATATAGTAACCTGTACCGGGATTGAAATAGCTTTCGGAAACAGGATAATTTATACCCTTATAGTTAAGCGAACTTCCACTTACCGTAACGCCGGGCATGGTATAATAATTCTGTTGCAATAAGTATGGCTGTGCAATACACGAAGCTGCTTCTATTACAGAATTGTAAAAAGAATCATTATAACTTGATGTGATAAGAGGAGGATTGATGGCAGTATCCGCAATCCGCAATGAGGTAGTTGAGGCATTACCCAAAACACACAAAAACAATAGTGAAGCTGTTACTACAACACATTTATTAAAAACTGGCAACATAATTTACTTTGTATACAATTTTAAAAGACAGACCTGTTTGATACTGTAGGTGTATTAATCGTTGCTTTTGTAACATAAGATCACATCTATTTCAGCTTTGGGATGTAGCAGCATTTGCTAAATGGTTTTGATTAAAAAAAATACTGCTAAGAGAAAGCACTATTGCTGAATTTATTCCGCAAGCAAGCACTTTCTTAAACACTTTTGTAGTGCATTTGGTTAAGCATGGTCAAACTCTTTTATTGTTTTAGGCTCTTTTGGTTTACCGATTGTTCTCAATTTGTTTTTTTCTTTGTCCGCCTTTATAAATGCACTAATCAGAAGTTCTTGTTACTTAATAAGCGTTCTTTGATAAGAATGCATTTTCAGGAGTTACCCGGTTTCAGAGCAATACTTTATTGATTTTACCTTCATGCGCCAGAATAGAGTATCAATTCAACTTGTATAATAAAAACTTTATAACAACTGTAAGTATAATGGAGCAATAATATAGAATACTTAAAAATTTTAAAGTTTTCTGATTGTTTAGAAAGCGATTGTATTCATTTTGAGAAATGTATTTATTTCTAGATGTACTTGACATAAAATACCAGCTTAATTTAGATTTTGAGCGGCTATTTAATTTCTTTGGCTTTAAGTAATGCAATAATATAAGTCTGATAATTAAAAAAACAAAAATCAAATGAATGCCAAAAGCATTAAAAAAGAGAACTATTGTATCTATTATCATTTTGCGATGAACTGAGGAATATTATTATTGTAGATTATTTCTTTATTATTCTTTCCAATTCGATTAAGCCTAAATGCATAATTTGCAAATATGCCAGCCAATATGCCCCAGATTTCCGCCTTAATACCCGGAATTGGTTCCAATCGACCTCTTTGATTATAATATTTTGAAATCCTATAATAATGAAAAGGAAGATTTTTACAAATAGGATTACACCTTTTATTCTGGAGCAACCAAAATGTCTGCGCTTTCATGTGATCAAAAAATTGCTTTTTTATTTTTTTTGAAGTAACAGTAGCTTGTTCATACACATATACCGTTGGTTGATATACGCATTCCCAGCCTTTTGATAAAATATTATAGACCATTACTTCATCTATGATTTCATTCTCCATGTCTTCATCAAAAAGCGAAACCTTTTCAAATATTGACTTTCTAAAAGCCATGTTTCCACTAACCGCAATACCACAAAATGGTTCTTTATTTTCTACATGTTTATTAAAATGGGTGTAATCAAAAGTCAGTTCTGAATAACCACGATTGTAAGCCCAATAACGATTAAATAAATGTTCTGTGGCCGAATTTATCTCTACAGGAATTAATAAGCCTGATACAGCCATTACATTTTTATTTAAAAATGAACTTTTTATTTCATCAGCCCAGATTTTGGAAACCATCACTTCATCAACTGTAAAAGCAACAATTGAATTCTTAGCGAACTTTATACCCGCATTTCTAGCTTTTCCGAGCCTTAATTTGTCTTCCTTAATGTAAGTAATCTCAGGATAGTTCTTCAACATCAATTCCGCATATTTATGCTCTTTGGAATAATCGACTACGATTATTTCATCTTTTTCTGTTATATTATGTTTTAATGCTGCCAAACAATTTCTTAACCCTTCAACATTCTCATTAGTACAAACAATGACTGACAATCTTTCGTTTGTTTCAATTTTGCAGGGAAAGAGCTTGTTTAAAAAGAACAGAAAGTCATTAAAATCTTCACTTAAAATTAAGGTCTTCCAATTTATTTTATCTATACCAACTGAATTTAATTCTAACTCAGTTTCGATTGTTTTTGTAAGTGCAAATGTTAATTTAGCTAAAAAACCTATTCTAATATTTTCATCTGCTTTTGGTTTAAAAAAGAAGTGTCCAAGTACACGATTTCCCAACCAAACATAAACGAGACATTTTTTGGTAGGTATTTGAAACTGAGATAAATCTTCAACCTTAAGATTTACGGTTTTAAAAATTACAAATTCTTTCATCATTTAATTATTTAATTCTAAAGCGCTATCTAAGCATACAATATTGTCTTTTTCTTTATTGTGCATTATGTAGCTAATTAAGCCTGCTATCACCCCACTTCTTTCAGACTTGAAAGTTTTTCTATTCTCAGCCTCAGAAATATTTCTATAATTTCTAAATCTCTTGTAATTACTCAAGAAACGTTTACTAACCGAGCTCTCTCTCTTTTCATCAGATAACAACCAAAACGAATGCGATTGAGTGAAATGGAATAACTCTTTTCTCCATGCTTTTTCGATGATAATATTTTGGTCATATACATAAGCATTAGGATGATAGATGTACTTAATCTCTTTAGAAAATATCTTAAAGAATAACATTGTATCCGATAAATTATTTTTCATTGAATTGTCGAATTGAATGCCTGAACAAAATAATGATTTTCTGAAAGCCATGTTCCCTGTTACAGCTATACCCCAATAAGGTAACTGAGTATCTTCTTTAAAAAATCCAGTACAAATCCTTTTATTTATAACTTGAGTAACATGACTTAAATTATAACCCCAATGCCTGTTGAAAAATGGTTTTGTATTCGAATCAATTTCTACGGGTATTTTTAAACCTGTCATTGCCATTATTTCTTTATCTGTAAACGCGTGTCTTATTTCCTCAACCCAAGCCTTCGAAACACAAACGCTTTCATCTGTAAAAGCCACAATTGAATTCTTTGCCTGTTGAATACCTAAATTTCGTGCATTTGCTAATTTTCCACTCTTTTCCCTACAATAAACCGTTTCGGGATAGTACTTCGTTTCTTCTTTTATTTTGTTTAGTGAAGTTGAATAATCTACTACTATAATTTCATCCTTTCTTGAAATACTCCACAACAACGCATCAATGGCGCTTCTTAAACCCTGTATTTCTTTATTGTTTGAGCATATAATAATTGTAATAGGCTGTTTTGATTTTGAAATCTCCGTTTCTAAAAACAACTGGGTAAGCAAGGATTGAAAACTAGTAAAGTCAGCCTTCCTAATAAGGTCTTGCCAATTTGAGGAGTCTATTATCCTGTCGCTTTTATTTTCTAGTAAATGTTTTATTGTTGGCTCGATAGCCATAATAATCTGTTGCAAATAATTTGAATAGGCATCATTCCTTTTTTTGGGTTCATAGAAAAAGTGACCAAGCATTTTTCCATTAAACCATAAATAAATAAGTTTTTCTATTGAAGGAACTTTTTCTTGAGATAACATATTCAAATCAAGATGTGTAGTTTTATACGTCATAAATTTCAATTTTTCATTTTAGTACCTACTTATTTTACTACATAACCACCTTGCTTAATAAATTTTTGTACTGTGGGAGAACTTTCAACATCAGTCTGCGAACGAATCCCACATTTATTTAGTATGATATTGTAAATAGGAAACCCTAAACACATCGATACAAGAAAGGAAAGGATTATTGCTAAAGGATTCTCAGAAAAGAATACAACAATCCCCGAAATGATCATTCCAAAAACAGATGAAAACACTATATCCATTTCATGATAGATGTAGCATTTTTCACAGCGATTTATATTAATTGAATCTTTGTGCTTAACAGCGCCTTCCACCGTTGCTATCTCAACCATAAATGGGTATTCATTTTCTTTTTCAGTTTTACAATAAAAACAGCTCATGTTCAATTAATATTTTTCTTTTAATGATCTTGATGATTAAAACGCAAAACGTTCATAACAATTATTTAATAACATTGCCATGAACAAGCCTTTTTTTATTTTAATTACTGTAATTGTTTATTGATTTTAGCTAGCACAACTGCTTACTTATTGGCTTGTTACCAGCTAGCTTTTAGTTCGTCGGCTCAATTAATAAGTTGCTTCATTAAGTTGCTGTACATTATCTCTTATTGCCTGGTCCAATTTCTCTGCCAATGGCTTTATCTCTTTTATAAGCTCCTCCTTATTATCTTGAAAGTCATCATCTTCCAATACATTTACCACCGACATCAATGTAGACAAGGGTCCTCTGATTGAATGAGAAAGTATTGATGCCTCCCTTTTGAGAGATTCATCCTTTTGAGCAATCTCCGTTTTTAAACTTCTTTCCATCAGTCTGAACTTTTGCACAACTTTTTCCTTTTTTTTCAATTGGCTATGAATGGTTTCTAACAAATCTTTTGTTTTAATGGGCTTTAACAAAAAATCATCAGCACCCAGATTCATCCCTTTTCTAACGTCTTCATCAAGTTTGGTTGCCGAAAGAAAAATAAAAGGTACTTCCCAATAATTAAATTCTTTAAATGCTGTACAAAACTCGAATCCATTCATTTTGGGCATATAAACATCGCATATCACTATGTCAGCCTTGTTTTTTTTCGCATGTTCCAGTGCTGATACACTACAATTAAACAACTGAACATTAAAATCATGATACTCTAGTATCTTCTTCAAAAGAAAAGATAACATCACATTATCATCAATCAACAAAATATTGATTCTTTCATTTTCCATGATTAACGCTTCTTTTATTAGATAATACCAACAGACTTTTAATTGTAGAACCAAATTGTTCTATTATTAAAAAAACTGAACAAGTCAATTTATTTAAGTACACTTCTTTTAATAATAGAGATTTCAGCGGTAGGTTAATTATTTTTCAATGACGTTTTTTCTTTAGTAATATACGGAGTAATCACTCCACTTTCTACCATCAAAAAAAAGTCACTTGTAGACACCTTTAATGCTTTGCATACCTTCTCCACGCAGAAAACTGAAGTTGACACTTTGCCACGTTCTATTCTGCTAAGCTGATTGTATTCCATATCAGCCTCAAAAGCAACACTTTCAATCGAAAAGCCCGATAATTGTCTAATTTGTCGAAGTGTCTTGCCAATTCTAATTTGCAATTCTTCTTTTGTAAAACTCACTTTAAATATAATTAGGTAGGAGGGGAAAATTACGCCTAAGATTCTCCTTTGATTCTTCGAAGGTAAATATTTGGCTTTAAATAAAATACGACATAAATGTCGTACTATAACTATAAAAAATGAAAAGCTTGACTTGAATTCAAAATAGCCAACTTTTTGCCTAATGAAGAAAGCAGTATGACGAAAAAATAAAAAAAGGAGGAAGTGGAGGGTAAGAAACTTTGAAAAAATAAAATTAAAATATTTTTCGGAAATCTAATTTTTAACCAAGAAATGCCGTTTTGTTTAAGACAAAAACCAATTATCGACAAGCTTATCTTAACTGAAAAATTAAGTTAAAGCTATCTATATCTAGATAAAAATACTTTAACCATTATTTTTTCTTTGCTGATATGCAAGACACAATTGTTAGATTCAACTTCAGCAATATATCAATATACACATTTTGAAGAATTGGATAAAATTGTATTTCTAGGATCTAATTGTGATTTAAAAAAATAACAATCGTTGCGAATTTTATGAAGAATAATGCAACGATGTTATTTACATGTTAAGGCAACTATAAGAAGGCGTAAGTTTAGATGCAAGATTCATTAAATCCCAGATACTATTATTCGTTTAGAAATAGAGTGTTCTAGCTTCATAAAGTTTCATTTGCAATTTTTGCATCTCAATATATTTATTCCCTTCAAAGCAGAAATAGGGAAATGTTTTATTTAACTAGATAGATAAGTATGTGTTCCCAAAATTCAGGCACATTAAAAACAGATACAAAAATGTTGATTTAGATGAGATAAGTCAAAAATTGCAAGCTTTAATCATGTCAATCTTGCGAAATTGACATGATTAAAGGGGCTGAAGTACTGATGAAGTAGATTATTTTAAAATAATGAGGATTATTTAATGCTTACTAGCTAAATATTCACTAGGTGTATAATTCGTTTTTGTCTTGAATGCCTTAATAAAAGTATTGTAACTCGAGAATCCAAGCTGTTTTGCTAATGCAGGAAAGGTGATATTTTCCATTACACCTTGTTCGATAAGAGTAATTGAATGGTTAATTCTAAGGTTCGTTCTCCAATCTGTAAATTTTAGTTGCAGAATATTATTAAAATAATAAGATAGATGATGCACTGGGAAATTAGTAATAACAGAAAGCTGATTGATAGAAAATTCATTATCAAGAAATTTCTTCTCATCATTACATTGTTGTACAGCTTTTTCTATCTCCATCATATAGTCATCTGTAAAGAACAAGAGTGGTTTATTAGCTATATTTTGTTCTAGTGTTTCATCCTTTGTATTACCCAATGAAATAATAGTGACCGTCTCATTTTCAGAATTTGTTGAAAGTGAATGTTCTTGTGGTATTGGTAACCCATAGATGACCTGTGGAAATAAAAACAAAGTAAATATCAATGTAACATACCCTATAAGTGTAAGTATTATCATTCTATGTCCAATAGACAAAAACTCTATTTTATTACGACTAAATAACGTACAAAAAATACCGGAAGAATAGCCTACACAAAGCAAAGTGAAAATAGAACAATATATAATCAACCATTTTTTCATTACTAAACTTTGTTTGGTTAATATTTTATATTGTATCGGCTTTTTAAAAAAGCCTCTCAAAAGTTTCCATTGTACAACCATGTAGTAAATAATCTGAATTACTCTTGTACCTTGATTGAGTTTGTATGGGAATAAGACATTTATTTTAATCTTTGCAAAATTGTTAACATCTTCTTTTATTAAAGAACCAACATATAATTTATGATCCCAACTGCTGAATAGAAAAGGAAGCGTACCTATAAAGCAATAAACAAATATTGCAAAATGTAAATAGTCGAGCCTTGAGAGACTAGCTTCATCTCTAACAATACTGCGTACGTAAAAATAGGAGAATGGACCAATCAAATAGTAGGTAGAAGGAATAGAGGTTACAAATATGGTGACCCATTTTGTGGAGTTACTAAACAAAAATGCATACAATACAATTGAAAAAATTGATGAAAAGAACAGAAATCCTGACAGAAACCGATTTGCTTTTTCATATCCCCTATTAAAAACCAATACGAGGATTGAAACAAACATAGCAAATAAACAAAAATATATTATGGGCGAATTCATTACAAAAAGGTATGAGCCAAACCAAAAAAAAGCATTTTTAAATTAAACACAAAAAGAATTTATAACAATATAAATAGCCTCACAAAACCTAGCTTAATTAATTAAACAGCATAAAAGTATAGGAAAATATACGATTGTAAATGTATTTATTAAACATTATTTTCCATTTGTAATTAATTAATACCTCTTGACTAAAAGTTGCAAATTCTTTATTTTATTATGTATTTTATATCTGCTATATCTGTTTAGGAACGCCTAATTTTGAAAAGCAATCCTCGCCTTCCTTTTATCAAAAAAATCCTAATCTAGCTAGACAACATCTTCGAGGTTATTCATGAATGTTAATCGAGCAGCATCCGAATTATTCGCCAACCTAAAAAGAGAACATAAGCATTCTAAAGCACTATTAATCTTTCATTTACCCCAAAAACAGTAAATCCTATAATGAAACACATTAATTGTATAATAACTATTGCTGTCTGTGATGCCAACTTTGATTTCTAAATAAAAAGATATCAATGCTTCTATCTATTTCTACCTATCGTCCACTTATTGTTCTTCCAAATGGCACCATGTATCCTGCCCAAGCTTCGGCACATCCTCCATTGTAGTTTATAGCTGTTTAAGTCGTTTGTCACGTACAAATGAGGTTTGTACACGTACAAATACGATTTGTACGTATACAAATGAGGTTTGTACACGTACAAATGGGATTTTGTCACGTACAAATGGCATTTGTACCCGTACAAATAGAATTTTGTACGTGTACAAATAGGATTTGTACACGTACAAATAGGATTTTGTCACGTACAAATGGCATTTGTACCAGTACAAATGATGTTTGTACATGTACAAATGGGTTTTGTACGAATTTTTAAACAATTAAGTTAAAATTAAATAAAATGAGATCAGTAAATAATAATAAAATAAGCACACGATTAACCAGAAGAATTTTACTGCGCGATATTGCAGCAAGAATTAAAACCATGAGCGATGTTGTAAATGTTGACACCGATGTTTTTACTGGTATACAACCCTTTAATGCAGCCGCTATTGCTGTAATTGTAGCAACATTTTTATCTACTCAATCAGCTTACAAAGTAGGTGGCAGCATGAAGAAAATGGCTTTTCTGGATGCAAAAAAAGCAATCTATGCTTGTATCTTGGCTTTTGCACCCTATATAGACGGTGTGGCAAAGGGAGATACCGTTATTTTGAAGTTGAGCACCTTAGAAACACTTGAAGATGAAATTGATGTACCCGCATTGATAGCTGCAGGCGGAGTTGTGGCAAATATTAAGGCTAAACAAGGAAAATTGCCTAGGGAAATAATTACCAATTGCGATTCCTTTGGTATGGGGACAGGCTATATTGCAATATTGAGTGAAGGAGAACTACCCGCAGGTTTTACTGTAAATAAATTAGGACAAATAAGCAATCCAGGCAGTAAAAAAGTTTTTATCAACTTTTTAAAAGATCGTAAAAAAACTTTTACAGGTCTTGCACCCTGCACTGAGTACTTTATCTATTATGTACTAACTTTTGGTAACACAGTTGGGCTTATAAGTGCCGGTGTATCGGTAGTTACTAGTGCGTAGATAGTTGTTAGTTGTTAGTTGTTAGTGATTAGTCGATAGTTTGGGAGTATAAAAAAGAGGCAGTTGAGAAGATAAAACTTCTTTACTGCCTCTTTTCTATTGAATTACGACTAACCACTTATAACTAACCACTTATAACTAACCACTAACAACTAAAAACTTATTCTATCTCATTCTCCTTTCCCATTGCCGCGTGCTTCATCTTGCGGGCTACATCCACTCCTAGATAGGCTGTCATTCTATTTTCTACAAAATATATAACAGGCGTTAACACAATGGCAGTTGTAAACTTATATATATAATTAACCAAACAAATGGCCAACACCAATTGCCATGACCATCCCTTGCCTACCTTAAAAGCAATGAACAACACCACAAAACTATCTACCAACTGAGAAACAACTGTAGAACCTGTACTGCGTAACCATACCCATTTATCGCCCGTAATCTTTTTTATTTTATGGAAGATATAAACGTCCACAAACTGACTCACCAAGAAGGCGGCAAGGCTGCCCACTATAATCCACATGCCTTGTCCGAATATGCCATTAAAAGCATCTTGCATATTGGCAATACCACTCTCTTTACCACTACCAAACCAAAAGTCGGCACCGGGTACGTGTATGGCCACATAAAACATGAGGAAGGCATAAGAAATTAGTCCCACAGCAATATAACTAATCTGACGAACAGCTTTTGGTCCGTAGAACTCATTAACAATATCGGTAATAATAAACTCTAGGGGCCATAACAATACCCCACAAGTAAGATTGAAAGCCATTCCACTCTGCCCAAAGATGGTAAAATTGGATGGCTGTATGCCAATAAGTTTCTCGAACGAAAATATCTTTCCCCCAATACATTCTGCTATGAGTGCATTGGCAACAAAGAAGGCAGTAATGGCTATAAAAAGCTTTGCGGGTTTGTCTCGTAGAATGTTTGTTATCATGCTTGTTTAGTTATGAGTTATAAATTATTAGTTATGAATTGTGATGTCCTCCAAAATCTCCCCGTCCTTTCGAATGTCTCATCTGGCGCACCAGAAAAAATGGGAATTACATTACCCTTCATAAAGCATACTATCCCAAATCGCTGTAGAGACGGATGATAATCCGTCTAAACTGCAAAATGAATTTGCCTTGCAAATAAGACGGATTATCATCCGTCTCTACAAATGCACGTCATTTCTCCAATGGGAGGAATGACGGTTCAGCCTGTTCTAAACCGTTAAAATAGTTTAAACAAAAGCATCAGCTGAAATATTAACATCACAAGATTAAGGAGTAATATCCACATTGGGACCGTAATATTTTTCTTGAAGCTAAACAGTAAAAGCCACGAAAGGTTAAGGATTATGTTTAAAATAAATGATGCACCCCAACCTAATGTAATGATAATGGAGTTGATGTCCTGATTGCCAATAAAGTCTTTGGTATGCCTTACCACAAAACAATAAACGAACAGGGCATTGCAAATAACCCCTATCCTACTGATAAATAAATGTAAATGCGGAGGCATAAAATTGTATTAAGATTGAAAAATGACATTAATTTGCCGCGATTATAAAACAATGATAATGAAGAAATTTAATTGGAAGCCGTTATTGCCGCATATTGTTGCCGTATTAACGTTTTTGATACTGTCTATTATTTACTGTAAACCAGCTATGGAAGGTAAAGTGCTGGAACAGCACGATGTGGTGCAATGGAAAGCTATGGCACAACAATCGTATAAATACAAGGAGAAAACAGGGCACTTTCCGTTGTGGAGTAATAGTATGTTTTCGGGTATGCCTGCTTATCAGATTGCTATGGATAGTAAAGATCCTGCCTTTGTGAGCCCTTATTATTTTAATGTAGCGCTTACTTTGGGCTTACCAAAACCTGCCTATTATTTGTTTTTGTGTTGCCTTGGTTTATACTTCTTTGCTGTGGTGCTAGGCGTAAATCCTTGGCTAAGTATTGCAGGAGGTATTGCCTACGGATATTGTTCTTACGATCCTATTATTATTGCAGCAGGCCACGATACCAAACTATTGTCAATAGCTTATGCACCGGCAGTTTTGGCTAGTTTGTTATTAATATTTAAGAAGAATTATTGGTGGGGAGGCATTGCTTTTATCATTTCGGCTACAGGATTGTTCTGCCAGAGTCACCAACAAATTGCTTATTATACTTTATTAATGGGGCTCATTATGTTTGTGCCTTTTGTAATTCAAACTATTAAAGAAAAAGACTTTAAACACTTAGGAATCTCCATTTTAATAGCTCTTGTATGCTCTATTGTATCCATTCTTCAAGTGGCAAATAGTTACTTCCCAACCTACGAATATTCTAAGGAAACCATGCGTGGTGGTGGTAGTGGACTCACTTTGGGAACTACCGATAAAAAGAATAAAACAGAAGGAGGCCTAGATAAGGATTATGCCTTTAGATGGAGTTATGGCATTGGCGAAACGATGACATTGATAGTGCCAAATGCGTACGGAGGAGGTAGTTCTACAAGCTTAGGAGAAGACTCTAAAATATCAAACTTATTGCAAAATAGTCCCGATATACCACAAGGTGCCATTCAACAATTATATCAAGCGGCATCTGCCTATTGGGGAGATCAACCGGGTACATCAGGCCCAGTTTATTTAGGTTCATTTATATGTTTACTAGGTATTGCTGGTTTTAGTTTATCTAAAAACAAAAACAAATGGTGGCTATTGGCCATAACCATTCTAGGTATTGTATTGGCTTGGGGTAAAAACTTCGAAGCAGTAAACTATTTCTTATTCGATCATTTGCCTCTCTACAAGAAGTTTAGGGCACCTTCTATGTCGTTGGTAATGCCACAGTTCTCTGTTTCGTTGATGGCAGTACTTTTTGCTGGAGAATTTTTGGATGCAGCTAAAGAAGGTAAAGAAGCACAGGCAAAACTATTAAAGAACTTCTTGATTGTAGCTGCTGCTACAGCAGGTGTACTGATTGCTTTCTATCTATTTGCTAGTTTTAGCAATGCTAATTCTCTTGCTTTAAAAAAGAACTTAGAGAATGCCTTTAAAGGAAACGATGCCTTTGTAAAGAGCTATATGAATGCTTGGATGGAGGATAGAAAGGCTTTATACTTTAAGGACATGTTGCGTTCGTTGGGCATTATTGCTGCTGCTGTGGCTGCTATGTTTGCTTTTGCCAAAGGGTTCATTAAGCAACCCATCGTTATTGCCGTGTTCATTTTACTAGCTGTGATAGATTTATTGCCAATAGGTAAAAGATATTTTACGGAAGAGAATTTTGTAGAAGCAGATGCTTACGATCAATCTTATCAGAAGTATAATGCAGATTTATTGCTTGATAAAGACACTAGTTTTTATAGGGTATTGAACCTTGCGGCATTTAATGGTAGTGGCTTTAGTCCTGATGCCGGTAACTCTTTTAATGATGCGATGCCATCGTATCACCATAATACCATTGGCGGATATCACCCGGCTAAAATGTCTATTTATAATGATTTGATAGAGTTTCAGATTTATAAAAACATACAAGCTTGGGGAGGTAATTCGGGTGCAAAAGATAGTTTCCCTGTGCTGAACATGCTAAACATGAGGTATGTAATTGTGCCCGACCAGAAAGACCCTAAACAAACAACCATTATTCCAAACCCTTTTGCAATGGGCAACTGTTGGTTTGTAAAGGAAGTGAAGTTTACGAAGAATGCAGATGAGGAAATGTTAGCATTGAATAGCTTTAATCCTGCTAATACCGCTTTTGCCAATGAAAGTTTTAAGGCAATTGTAGGTAATCAACCGGCATTTGATACTACAGCTTCTATCAAGTTCATTCAGAATAATAATGACTACATAAAGTATGAAAGCAATGCTGCAAGTAACCAATTTGCAGTATTTAGCGAGATATATTACAGTGCAGGATGGAATGCCTACATAGATGGCAAACAAACTGATTATTGCAAGGTAAACTATGTATTGCGTGGTATGCCAATACCTGCGGGCAAGCACACCATAGAGTTTAAGTTTGAGCCTAAACTAGTAAACCTAGGCGAACAGTTATCTAAATACTCAGCTTACCTTGGCGTATTGCTAATATTGTTATTTGGATTTTTTGAATGGAAGAAAAGGAAGAACTAGATATGAGATATGAGATAGTAGATATTAGTGGTAATTCTAAATCACTACTATCTCATAACTAATATCTCGTATCTACTATCTAATATCTCATAACTAAAGACATGGATCGATTTCTGCCACATAAGGATGAATTAGGTGAACTGCTTCAAGCTGAATCTGAGAAGCTTTATTCATTGATGCAAACTATCAATGTAGAAGCATTGGGCTTGTCCGAGCATGGGGTATTGTACTTTGTAGGTAGCCATTATAAACGCATATTCTTTTCTATTCAAACAAGTGCTCACCTATTGTACAATAGTATTAAACTTAGTAAAAAGAAAGTAGAAGATGTTGTTATAATGGATTATGGTGCGGGTATTGGCAGCTTGTACATTCTTGCAAAAATGATTGGTTGTAAGAAGGTCGTTTACAATGACATCTTGGAAGAATGGAAACAGAATGCTTTGCTTATTGCCGAAGCGATACACCAAGATGTAGATGAATATATAGTAGGAAACATAGATGAAACATTGGTGGTACTAAAGGAAAAAGGTATTGTTTGCGACATTATTACTTCCCGCAATGTAATTGAGCATATATATAAGTTGGATGCGTTTTATTCCATCATAGACCAATTCCAACCCAAGGCAATTGTATATTCATCTACCACTGCCAACTTTAATAATCCTGCAATGAATTTGCAGCACATCATCCATCATAAAAAGACAGAAAAGGTATATCTACAACAACGGATAGACTTTATTAAAAAGAACTTTACTCAGCTTTCAGAAGACAAGTTAACTAAAATAGCCATTGGCACTAGAGGCTACGAGAAAAGTGAATTGATAGTGGCTGTAAATGAGTTCATTAAAAGTGGTAAACTACCTGCCAAGAACTATCACTATACCAATACTTGCGACATGAATTATGGCGTATGGGCAGAGAATCTAATACCATTCAGTATTCACGAGGCGATGGTAGAAGTTAGTGGAAGAAAATGTATTATTGAGCCAGGCTTTTGGGATACACACTATTCTAAAACATGGAAGAATAAGATGGGGAATATCTTCAACTCTATCATTGCATCTAATAAGAGTATTTGCTTTCTTTTAGCCCCCTTCATTTACATTATTGCTTTGCCCAAAACAGATAAATAGTATTCATTGAAAAAGAAAATTGCCTCCATAGTTTCCTATCAAATACTCCCCTACTTTTCGGGCGGGCAGAAGTCTATTGCGCAGTTCAATGAATTTCTTGGTACCCAAAGCGATTTAACGGTGTTTAGTACCAGCAACAATGATTGTTCATTAGCCAAAAACTATACGCTACTCCCTTGGATGAAAAGTGGCAAATTGAAGTTCTTTCAGTTGTCCTTATTCTTTAAAATATCTTCCTTTATAAAGACCAATCAGATAAAGTACCTGATTATAGAACATCCTTATATGGGTTGGCTTGGATGGTTGATAAAGAAATCTTGCAATATTCCGTTAGTCGTTCACACACATAATATCGAATACCTACGTTTTAAGTCCGTAGGTAAACTTTGGTGGCCAATATTGATGGGGTACGAGAAGTGGGTGCTGAATATGGCAGATATAGTGTTTTGTATCTCAGAAGAAGATAAGCAATTCATGATTAAAGAACTTTCAGTAAAAGAAAGCAAATGCCACGTTATTACATTTGGCTTACCTATTCCTTCCATCCCAAATGATAAACAGGTATGTTCAGATACTGTTAGAAAGCTACATAACATTGATACAAAAGAAGCTATTATCTTATTTAATGGTCAGTTGAACTATGGTCCTAATCTCAATGCTGTAAATGATATATTGAACCATATAAATCCACTGTTATTGAAGAGCGGATTAGCCTACAAGATAATTATCTGTGGAAAGTTCCTACCTGAAGAATTGAATGGTTTAAAAGATTATGCCAATAAAAACATCATCTATGCGGGGATGGTACCCGATATTGAGTTGTACTTTAAAGCAGCTGATATATTTATAAACCCGGTACTGAGTGGTGGTGGCATTAAAACAAAACTAGTAGAAGCTTTGGGTTATAATACAACGGTAATTTCTGCCGCCACAGGAGCAATAGGTTGTGATAGAGAAGCAAGTGGAGATAAATTGGTAGTTATTAAGGACAATGATTGGGCTGCTTTTACAAAGGCAATTATTGAAAAGCTTAACCAACCCATTACTACACCCGATTCTTTTTATGCAAAGTATTATTGGGGTAATATTACCAAGAAAGCATTGGATTGTTTACCACTCTAGCTTGCCACTAAATCTCAGAATCAGCCATTTGATAACAAAACGGCTATATTCTTTACTCAAATAAACAAGGCAGAACAAAAAATAATAAAGCCCCTTCCCTTTTCGGATTCTCATTATCTCCAATTCACTCTTAATTAGCTTTAAAATTAATTGCAACTGTTTATCAGACTTGGTACTTGCACTATGTATATGGACAATGGTAGTATCTGCTAGAAAATAAGAAGGGTAACCAAGTTTGGTAAACTGATAACACCATAACTGATCTTCCCCATACATAAAGAAACGTTCATCTAATTTGTGCTCAGGCAGTTTATTCAACAATGCTTTGGGAAACATAAAGAATGCACCATTCACCCAATCGCAATGAGTATTAAAATCTGTTTTAAAGTACCTAGCCATCATTAGTTTAGCCCTTTGTTTATAAGGCATTGATTTAGGGATAAACCGAAGCAAGTCTAACAATTCCCAAGTGATTGTTCTAAAGTTGCGCGCAGAATATTGCAAATTGTTGTTTTGAAAAACCATTCGTACACCCAATGCCCCAATCTTATTATTGGCATTCTCAAAAAATTTAGCTGCAACAGAAATGCTATCTTCCGTCAAATAAGTATCACTGTTTAATAACAGAATATAATCGCCAGTAGCAGAAGCAATGCCCAAGTTATTTCCTTTAGCGAAGCCATTGTTTACTTTGTTTTCAATCAATGTAATTTGAGGAAATCTTTGTAAAAACAACTTAGCATCACATTCCTTCGAGTCATTATCTACTAATATTACTTCATAATCAACCGACTTGGTGTATCGCAATACGCTCTCTATACAGTTACTTGTTAACTGAAAAGTGTTGTAATTGATGATGATGATGGAGACCTTCAAACTTTAATAAATTGGCTTTTTATAAAGCTTTTTAAATAATATAAACAGTGAACGAGTAAGCATATACTTATCAATTAGCAAGGCTAATTTAATAGGCAGCTTATTTTCTGGATTATACGGTTCATGAGGCACTAAAGCTGCAGCGTATCCTTTACAGGTATTTAAAAAGGTATTTACAGAAAGGTTATTTCTTTCAGTCAATGGGGTTCTTAGTAACCTATGTATTAATCCTTGACAATAATAATCTATAAACGCTAGTCCATAACGTTCAATAGATTCCTTTAAGAGTGGAGTCTCCGTTTTTAATCCCATCAGAAATTCAACAAAGATTTTAAGGGACTGATGAAAATTATTATCTGCCGAGCTTGTGGTCATACTTTGGTGTAACCTAAAGGAAAAACAAGTTTCAAAAGCAGTTGCCTTATATGACAACTTGGTAAGATTTATCCAAAGTTCAAAGTCGGCAAGCAACAGGTTAGGATAGCGTGGTGGTATCCCTCCTATTCTATCATAATCCTTAGAGCGCATAACAAAACCTGTCCCCATTGTATCTACCAACGAACAAAGAAAATGCCCCAGAAACTCATGCGCTTGTTGGGTTTCATCCATTGGTTTACACTTCCTTATTAAGTTGCCCTTTGCATCGATATAAGTAAAGTGGGTATGGTATAAACTTGCGGAAGGATGTTTTAATATTAACCCATTCATCACTTCCAAAAAGTTAGGCATCAGAATATCATCATGACCTATCAAGGTTACAAATTCATTCTTAGGTACTTGAACGGCCCTAGCCCAGTTTTCTTCAATGGTTAAGTCTTTTGTAGAGCGATGAACACTTATCCTATTGTCCTTTAAAGATTCTATCCATTCGGGTGTTCCATCCTTACTATTGTTATCTAAAACAACAAAATTAAAAGCACCAAGCGTTTGATTGAGGATACTATGAACACATTCTTTC
>CANCVE010000021.1 GCA_947381435.1 Chitinophagaceae bacterium | reverse complement strand
CTACCATTTTTGTTTCTGAATCATCGGTAATTTTTAAGCGAGACTTATTGGTAGGAACAATTATGTATTCAACAGAAGAATTTATATAGCTATTGTTTTCTGCATCTGTTGTGTATAAACGTGGTGTATTTATCATGATAGTAAGTTTATTTTATTTAAAAAATTTATTGTTTGCAAAAAGACGGTTTCTATTCTTTTTAATCATTTAATGAGCTCACATAAAATTCGACATCTTTTTACAACTCCCCAACGCTTCAAGAGTACCTCTCTCAATTTCGGGAAGAGTTCCCTTCATCTCGGGAAGAGTTCCCTTCATCTCGGGAAGAGTTCCCTTAATCTCGGGAAGTGCTCCCTTCATCTCGGGAAGTGTTCCCTTAATCTCGGGAAGTGTTCCCTTAATCTCGGGAAGTGTTCCCTTCATCTCGGGAGGTGTTCCCTTCATCTCGGGAGCAAGCCCCAAAAGCGTTAACCAGCCCTAGTAAAGCCTTTACAAGGGTGAAAAATGAGTATTAGTGATGTATTAGAGGAGGTGAGTGAGTTTGGAGAGCTTAAAGACTTTTTCATTGCCATCGTTTTTTGATAGAGCAAAAGTCGCAGCAGGTGCCGCTAGCTTCGTTATACAATTCATGATTTTATTTACACGATTCCTTGTCTTTTTGTCTCAACAATCGAGCATTTATCAAAAAGAAGCAGCCTGCCCGAATTGTCATTTCGTAGAAATCTAACCGAAAATGAACCATCGTTTTATGGTGAGGATTGTCTGAATCAGGATTTTCAGGATTAAAGGATTAGTTGGATTAATACGCCCAATCTTAAATATCCTACAATCATTCTAATCCTGATTCAGACAAATAAATCGTCTGAATCAGGATTATCAGTATTAAAGGATTAGTAGGATTAATACGCCCAATCTTAAATATCCTAGAATCAGTTTAATTCTGATTCAGACAAACTGAAACAATCTTCAAATTAACACGCAGAAAATAAATTATTAAACAAAGAATTTTTATTAATGAGGAATAATTATTATTGCAAAAACAATTTATACAACAAAATAACAATTATCGTTTATGAAACTTTTGAGACCAAAGTATGTAATATCAACTTTTGCAATTATCTTCTACCTCTTATTATCTACAAAAGTTACCAAAGCACAATGGAATGAGCTTGGTGGTAAGAATACTTCTACTTTTAACAATATTACTCAAACTATTGCAACAGATACCAAAGGCAATGTGTATGTGGGTGGTTATTTTACTAATGGAATTGGTAAACAATATGTAGCTAAATGGGATGGCAAGAGTTGGAGTGAGTTAGGGGGTATTAATGATACAACTTTTAATCAATACATTTGGACTATCACCACCGACATTAAAGGGAATGTATATGCTGCGGGATATTTCACTAATGGCAACGGAAATTACTATATAGCTAAATGGGATGGTAAAAGTTGGAGTGAATTGGGTGGTAAAAACAAGTCTACTTTTAATAATTGGATTTTTAGTTTAACTACCGATGTTAATGGCAATGTGTATGCTGCAGGGGCTTTTACTAATACCAATGGCAAAGAATATGTAGCCGAATGGAACGGGAGCAGTTGGACAGAACTTGGTGGCACAAACACTTCTACTTTTAATGGACAAATTCAAAGTATTACAGTTGATAAAGGGAGTAATATATATGCGGTTGGTAACTTTACTAATATAAAAAATTATAGCTACGTAGCAAAGTGGAATGGTAAATCTTGGAATGAAGTTGGTGGTGCAAATACAAGTACTTTTTATCAATATGGTTTTGATAATGGAAGTATCTCAATAGACATTGCAGGCAATATATACTTAGCAAACAATCATATTTTTAAATGGGATGGAAGTATTTGGAGTGGCTTGGGTTATACTTCGAGTGACACTCTTTTCAAAACGATTATAACTGATACAAAAGGTAATATATATGCTTCTGGCTATAATTCATATAGTGGCGGCTCTCCAAATCAATTTCTTTTCAGATGGAACGGTAGTAGTTGGCTTCCATTAGGGAGCAATAATATTTTTAATGGTAGCGTAACATCTATAATTACCGATACTTCCAAAAATATCTATGTTGGGGGCTATTTTACGAATGAAAATGGAAAACATTATGTAGCTACCTTTGAAAAACTCAATCAACCAACTATTAACTCATTCACTCCAAATTTAACTTGCTTTGGCAATAGCATACCTGTTCATATTAAAGGAACAAACTTAGCAGGTGCAAAAGCAGTATCTATTGGAAAAACAGCGGTAGATTCTTTTGCGGTTAATGATTCTTTCAATATAACGGCGTATGTAAGTAAAGGGAATACTGGAAACATAGTAATTACTTCTCCTGATGGCGTAACCACAAGTGATAGCATTTTTACTTTTACTGGAATTAGAAAGGCCTATGCCTATATAACAAATTATGATAGTAATAACGTATGCGTAGTTAATACAACTACAAACGAGATTGTTGACACTATTTATAACATACAAAGTCCTGGTGATATTTTTAGTAGTCCAGATGGAAGTAAAGTTTATGTGATTAATCAATCAAAAAATAACATCAACATAATAAATACTGAAACAAAAAAAGTACTAGCTTCCGATGTTATCCTTAACGCCCCCATTACAGGTGTAAGTGGTAGCCCTGATGGTAAATATATATATGTATCCAACGGGGGATTAAATATTTTAAATGCTGATAATGGAACTTTCATAACACGTATAGCGCCCAAATGGATTTCAATTAGTGGTATATGTTCAAGCCCTGATGGTAAAAAAATATATGCCCAAGATTACAATTCAAATTCAATATTAATTGTCGATGCTTATAATTACAAAGTAATTGATACAATTAAAGGATTGCCATCTGGCAATTATCGAATGTATACTAGCCCTGATGGAAAAAAATTATACATAAACACTGATGCAAATAGCCTAATAACTGTCATCAGTACCCTCACTAAAGCAGTAATAACTACTTTTAATGTAGATTTATTTCCTGAAGGAATGTGTGTGAGTCCTGATGGGAGTAAGTTGTATGTTGTAAGCCCTTATAAACGTACAGTTAGTGTAATTAATGCTACAAACTATTCAACAATAACTAAGGTTACAGTAGGTAATAGCCCATGGGGTGTGAGTGTAACACCAGATGGCAGCACATTGTATGTTTCTAATTATGGGAGCAATGATATTAGTGTAATTAATACTACAACAAATAATGTAACAGATACAATTGCATTAGGATGGCATCCGACCTCTATTGATAATTTTATTGCAAATTTGCCAGCTTCGTGTGGGGCATTGCCTTTGAAGATTACCAATTTGTCTGCAGCAAATAAAAATGGCATTATAGCTGTAAACTGGCAAACTGCTATCGAACTTAATACCTCCCACTTCATCATTCAGCGCAGTACAGATGGCAGTTCCTTTACAGACATAGGTATTGTAAAAGCAATAGGTAGAAGTGCAAATGGGTATCAGTTTACAGATAACAAACCAACAAATGGCATCAACTATTACCGCTTAAAAAATGTAGATAAAGATGGAAGTTTTGCTTACAGTAAGATAGTCTCAGTACAATTGACAATTGATAATTATCAATTGTCAATTTATCCAAACCCGGCAAAAAGTTCTGTAACTATCAGAGGTAGTCACATTGTATCAGTACAAGTGGTGGATAATCTTGGAAGAGTAATTAAGACTCAAGCATTAAAAGATGCTACCAACCCAACGCTTTCTGTGGGTGGTTTGCCTGTGGGAGTGTATCATCTAAGAATTCTAACTACCGATGGGAAGGTAGGAGGGGTAGGTTTTGTGAAGGAATAAGAAACATAAGGTTATCAACAATTTAAATATTTATCAAGTTAGTTTTCACTATTACATTTAAAGTCTGCCATTAAACCCTTGGTAGTAAAAAAAAGGAGAGTATAAATTTCTTTATGCTCTCCTTTTTTTGTATTTCTTACAATCACTTCCTAGCCCTTCTTTGGCTTTGGATTGCGCTTCTTAGCCACTTTCTTTTCTACTGGCCTTACATTTTCTACTTCAGCAGTTGAATCTGTAGGTTTATTTACCCAAGCATAATCTAGTTGACGTTTATCAAGATTGGCAGAAATTACTTTTATCCAGACCTTATCTCCCATCTTAAATTTACGTCCACTTCTTCTTCCTATCAAGCTATAATCGCCTTCTACCAAGAAAAATTCATCAACATCGCTCAGGCTAATAATGCTTACCATCCCCTCGCACTTGTGTTCTACTGTTTCTACAAAGAAGCCAAAGCTTGCCACCCCACTTATCACCCCTTCAAAGTCCTGACCAACATAAGACTTCATAAATTCTACCTGCTTGTATTTATTTCCTGCTCGTTCACATTCCATTGCAGCACGTTCGCGTTCGCTGGTTTGCTTGCATTTCTCATCCATCTTCTTATCGATGATGGGTTTACCTGCCAACACACTTTCCAAAACCCTGTGAACCAACACATCAGGGTACCTTCTAATTGGTGAAGTGAAATGGCAATAATGTTCAAATGCCAATCCATAATGCCCAATGTCTTTTGTTGCATAAGCCGCCTTTGCCATTGTTCGGATACCCAATTGTTCCAATACGTGCTGCTCTGGTTTTCCTTGCACATCGGCTAACATCTGGTTAAAACTTTCTGCAATCTTTTCGGGTGTAGAAGTATTAAATTGATGCCCATATCTTTTTGCATATTCAATAAATGGTTGCAACTTCTTTTCGTCTGGTTGGTCATGAATACGATAAGGAAATGGAATTGGCTTATGATTCACCTCTGTTTTAAATACAGTCTCAGCCACCGTTTTATTGGCTAATAACATAAACTCTTCAATCAACTGATGGGCTTCCTTACTTTCCTTAACCACTATACCAATGGGTTTACCTTTTTCATCCAGCGTAAACCGAACTTCTTGTGAAGAGAAATTAATAGCTCCTTCTGCAAAACGTTGTTTACGTATTCGTTTCGCTATATCATTCAGTATAAAAATCTCATCCTTATAAATCCCCTCCCCTTTTTCAATTATCTCCTGAACATCTTCATAAGTAAACCTATGCTTAGAATGGATAACCGTTTTTCCTAACCAAAACTGTTTAATTTCTCCCTTGGTTGTTAATTGAAAAATAGCCGAGAAAGTACATTTATCTTCATTGGGGCGTAGGGAGCACAACTCATTCGAGATACGCTCTGGCAACATCGGGTTTACCCTATCTGGCAAATAAACAGAAGTAGAACGTTTGTAGGCTTCTTCATCCAAGGCGGTATCAGGCTCTACAAAGTGGCTAACATCGGCAATGTGAACGCCTATTTCATAGTTACCATTCTTTAATTTCCGAATAGACAATGCATCATCAAAGTCTTTTGCATCAACAGGATCAATGGTAAAAGTTAATATCTCCCTGCAATCCTTACGCTTCTTTATCTCGGCAGAACTAATGGCATCGGGCAATCTTAAAGCCTCTTCCATCACGGTATCACTAAAAGAAAGCGGAAAACCTGCTTCTGCCAATAGCTCCTTCATAGCTGCATCATTTTCATCTTCTGCTAGCAGTACGCTTACCACTTCTCCCACGGGTTTCTTATCGTCCTTGCCCCACTCTACCAAGCGTGCTACCACCTTATCCTTATGCTTTGCTCCTTTTAGTTTATCTAATGGAATAAACAAATCGGGCATTGGCTTATCGGTGTCTGGCACAAAAAAAGCGAAGTTTGTAGATAGCTGAATATGTCCAATAAACTCATTCTGCTTGCGGGTAACCACCTCGGTAATGCGTCCTTCCTTCTTTTTACTTGCTAGGTTTTCCTTCACAATTCGCACTCTAACAGTGTCTCCATTCAGTGCTGTATTAAAATCACCTGGCCTTACCAGTACATCGCCGCTTTTATCTTCTATCAGCACATAGCCAATCCCGCTACGTGTAATTTCGAGAGTTCCCTTCACGGTAGTCTGGTTATGGGTGTGCTTTGTGGTTTTATTTTTCTTTTTGCTGCTGCTACTCTTACTCATTTTGTAGGGGTTTTGAAATGCTGTTGATAAAAGATATTACCAACTTATTAAACTCTTCTCCTTCATTAAAAAGGAATTTGTGCTTGATGGGTAATACATAAATAGGCAATTGCGCCAATTCGTCTGTAAATTTTGCTAAACGTACTGCATCTTTCTCTGTGGTCAATATAAATTTCTCTTTGGCATCAATGCCTTCAAATTTTTCTTTTATATCCCTCAAATCATCAATGCTAAATATGTGGTGATCGCTATAATTTTTCTGATAATATGTGTATGCATATTTATGCAAGTACTCTTTTATCGGCTTCGGATTTGCAATTCCACAAACCAACAATACTTCGTCGGTCGTTTTTATTGCTCGTAAATCTTTGTTTAAAATATGATAAGGCATACCATAATTAATGGTTGTAAAGAAAACCTTTTGGTGCGGCAACGGCTTAATGGCACGCAATAGTTTCTGTTTATTATCTTCCCATAAATCGGCTGGACATTTAGTAATTACAATTATCTCCGCCCGTTTCATCGAAGAATGTTGATCCCTTAAATCGCCAGTTGGAAAAAAGAAATCATGCACATACAAGTTACTATATTCTGTTAGCACAATATTTAGCCCTGGTTTTATATCTCTATGCTGAAAAGCATCGTCCAAAATGATGGCATCCAAATCTGGATTATCGTGCAATAATTGTGGGATAGCCACCAAGCGCTCCTCTCCTACAGCTACTGAAATGTCAGGGTATTTTTGGTGAAACTGCATCGATTCGTCACCAATATCCAGTGCAGTCGATTTGTCATTTGCCAAAACATAGCCTTTTGTTTTGCGTTTATAGCCACGGCTTACCGTAGCTATTTTGAATTCTGGATGCAATAAATCTATCAAATATTCAACCATTGGCGACTTTCCCGTTCCACCAACTGCAATGTTACCAACACAAATTAAAGGAAAATTGAAGGGAATTGATTTTAGATAATTCTTATCGAACAACCAATTTCTAATCATAACAGCCAGCCCATAAAGCAATGCAAAAGGAAGCAACACTATGCGGAACGACTTTAGAAAAACATTATTAAGATTCATGTAAAAATTCTTGTAACTAACTATTTAATTGAGCCCAAACTAAAACTCAAACACATCATCGGGAGTGATACAATAATTTAAAGGTATGTCAAAATCATCCTTGTCCGTTATTGTTTCAATTGGTGCAAAGTAATTGAATCCTATCAAAGTGACGTCTTCATTGCATTGAGAAAGGTATTTATCGTAAAATCCTTTGCCATATCCTACCCTAAAACCCTTTTTATCACAGATTAAATTCGGCACAAAAACTAAATCCAATTCAATTGGCTCAATCACATTCCCTTCTTTTGGCTCTGTTATGCCAAAGTTATTGGTGGTATAAACAGTGTCTTCATCTATCAAAATGGCCTTCATTGTATTATCCGTAAAGTTGCTAACTGGATAAGCAAGTTGCAAATCGGGTACAAAATACCGCAGGTAACCAGAAAAAAGATGCGTATTAGGTTCAGCCATATTTGCCATTGGCCAATAAGTAAGCACCGTTTTCACTCCTTCAAAGTTGAAAGTTTGCAATTGTAACAACAGTAAATCATCCAGCTTTAGCTTCTCTTTGGAGGAGATGTCTAGCCTTTTCTGCTTATAAATCTGTCTAAGTTCTTTCTTAGTCATTATTTAATTTACCATTAAGTGTTCAATAAAAGTTCAAACTTCCGTCGCATAAGTTTTAGCTTTTGTCACAAAAGTTCAAACTTTCGTCGCATAAGTTCAAACTTTCGTCGTATAAGTTTAGACTTCTGTAGCATAAGTTCAAACTTTAGTCGTATAAGTTCAAACTTCCGTCGTATAAGTTCAAATTTCCGTCGTATAAGTTTAGACTTCCGTCGTATAAGTTCAAGCTTCCGTCGCATAAGTTTAGTCTTATATTTTAATTATTGACTTGTTTTATTATACATAGAGTCTTAAAAGAGCTTCCCTAACTAACCCAGCCTGCTGCAAAACAAATGCTTTATCTATTTTTTCAGCCAATGGAATAGAAGCAATCTTTGGATAACCCGTCCATCTTACGATTTCTTCCTCATAAGCCAAATATTGATCATTAAATATCCACCCAATCACATCAATATTCCTTTGTTTGCAGATGGAAGCTGTAAGCAAAGAATGATTGATGCTTCCCAAATAATTCCTGCTTACCAATATCACTTTTGCGCCCAATTGTTCAATTAAATCAATCACAAATTCATTGTCGTTTAGGGGAACTAGGATGCCGCCGGCACCTTCTATTATTAGCGGTTTACTGTTAATCGTTGACCGTTGACCGCCATCTTCTCCTTCGGTTAACGGTTGACAGTAATCAGTTGACCGTTCTCCTTTAACCGTTAACCGCTGTCCGCCGCTTCGGTAATCGGTTGACGGTAAACGGTCAACAATAGATTCTATGCTGATGCTCGCCCCTTCATTTCTTGCCGAAATGTGTGGAGAAGCGGGCATTTGCAACTTATAAACTTCGGGATGAATGATTGTTTTTTTATTGGAGATTAATGAACTCACTTGTAAAGCGTCGGTTCCATCCTCGAAGCCCGCCTGAATAGGCTTCCAATAATCAGCTTCCAATGCCTCAGATACGATGGCACTTACCACCGTTTTACCAATGCCAGTACCTATTCCAGTAATAAAAATCATTTTAGTGGTTAGTGGTGAGTTATTAGTGGTTAGTGAAAGAAAGCATATCAATTATCAATTGAAAATTATCAATTAAACAACTGGCTCGAAGAATGAGAATATTGTTGTGCCATAGTTACGCTGAAAGCTAAAACCAGGATAAGATTCATAGTTATTGCGAGGCGTATGTTCTAACACAAAGAAACCTTCGGGGGCAATCAAATTTTTGTTGATAATAATCTTCGGAATCTCATCAATGGTATTCAATGCATAAGGAGGCCCCGCAAAAATAAAATCGAAACTTTCGGTGCAGGTATTCATATAACTAAACACATCCATCTGTATAACCTTGGCATTTTCTATCTTGAGCATCTCAATATTCTTCTTGATAAACGCTTGCATGATGCTGTCTTTTTCTATGATAGTCAACGAACCGGCCCCTCTTGAAGCCAATTCATAACTGATGCAGCCCGTCCCCCCAAATAAATCGAGGGTCTTAGCATCTTCAAAGTCTAAACGATGTTGTAAAATATTAAAAAGCCCTTCTTTAGCAATATCCGTGGTAGGTCTTGTGTGGGGCATGGAAGCTGGGGGATTGATGCGCCGACCGCCATATTTGCCAGAAATAATTCGCATAGAAACCAATTAAAAGTAGTAAACTGTCCGTTTTACGTTGTACGTTTTAAGTTTTACGTAAAACTTAAAACGTACAAAGTATAACCCCTTAAGATAAATTCAAGAAAGGGGTAAGATAATGCTTAGGATATTTGGTGAAATCATGCAGTTTAATCATGTCGTCCGAAGGCATATCGAAGGTAATTCGTGGGAATACCTTTTTAATATTCTCGTACAAAGGGGTCTTAATCTCGATATATCCAGATAATTCAAGCGTGGTTTCCTCTGCCTTTAAGTTGTATTGTTCTAAAACATTTAAAAGATGATACAAAATATCTTCAGGAGTTTCCTGGTTATACAATTGCACAATCTGTAACTTGTTGTTGTACAGCAAACCCACCAACATCTCTCCAGAATAAAGTTGAACTTTTAGTAAAATATGGTTATAGACCCTGCTAGGAGAAAGTAGATTTTCTACAAAAACAGCATAGGTATTGTGGGTAGTAATCATCATCAAATTACTATTTACGGCATCAATAAGTCCTCTTTTAATTTTAGTTGCTACTGTAATGCTTGGCTCAACATTAATATGTTGTGATTTTATTACCTGATTAATAGTGTCGCCATGAATTAATTGGAGGTATTTATTAGCAGAAGCTTCCGAATAAAGATCACTCGGGATAAGCACAGATTCTGGCAAATTAAAATAGACCCTAGTATCAATAAAACCCCTGTTTAGTATTTTTGATTTCTGCCTTATATCCTGAAATATCTCATACCAATCATCCTCAAAACTATTAAAACTGTACACTTCTACGGCTGCAAGTTCTCCTTTTACAGAAAGCTTTACAAGGCAGGCAATGTGGTGATTGCCAATCTCAATAATAAGTTGGTCGCTATTGAAAGGTGATTTTATCGAAATATCCCCATAAACACTTACCACTTTCTTTGCCATAACATTAAATAATTATCTGCAATGATAAAAAAAATATATCATTTGTAGTGATGTATTTAACCACACTGTTGCAAATACTACAAGTTGTAGTTGTTTATAAGTTTTATGGCAAGTTTTTACACATGTAAGTATTGGTTTTCCTATCCCTCTATATTTGCACCCTAAATTATTTACATGACTGTACACAGAGAAGGTTTTAGAACAATTGGTATTACGGCACTTATTTTTGGGGTAATCAACGTGCTATCATTTACATTTCTTGGCGAGACATTAGGCTGGCTAGCATTAACCATATTTGTGGTAACATTGGCCTTGCTATTATTCATTATTTCTTTTTTTAGAATCCCTAACCGTACACTTACCATTAACAATAATCAAATAATTAGCCCTGCGGATGGCAAAGTTGTGGTTATAGAAGAAATAGTTGATGAGGAATATTTTAAGGATAAGAGAATACAATTGAGTGTGTTTATGAGTCCTGCAAATGTGCATGTAAACAGAAACCCAATTAGTGGCGAGGTGGTTTATAATCAATACCATAAAGGTAAATATTTGGTGGCATGGCACCCTAAAAGTTCTACCGAAAACGAGAGATGGAGTATTGCGGTAAAACATGAGAAAGGAACTATTCTTTACAAACAGATTGCAGGGGCTTTGGCAAAGAGAATTTGCAACTATACCAAAGTAGGGCAACAAGTAAAACAAACTGAGGAATATGGATTCATTAAATTTGGTAGCCGTGTGGATGTTTTATTGCCTGTAGGAACAAAAATTAATGTAGAACTTAATGAAGTTGTAAAGGGTGGTGTTACAGTTTTGGCAACTTGGAGTTAACATTTCATAAAATTACTTGAGAGAATATTTAGGCTTATTTATTTTAACATTACAAAAGACGTTTTATCATAAATCCGCATTATTTTTGAAAGAGTAAATATTATTCACAAACTTAAAAAAGTAATTATGAAAAAAGTATTGGTTTTAGCTGCATTAGCATTAGCTGTTAGTAGCGTTGTTATGGCACAAGATGGTGAAAAAGCATGTTGTAAAAAAGGTAAAAAAGAATGTGCAAAGAAATCTTGTGACAAAGACAAGAAAGAAAAAGGCGCTACTACTAAGGTTGCAAAACCTGCTGCTCCAACACCTGCTCCAGCAACTAAATAACGATTATTGCATTGCTAAGCAACTAATTAAAAGCGTTGACATCGAAAGGTGTCGACGCTTTTTTTTTGAGTATTATCACTTTACAAATAATTGTATTGATGTTAAAATTTGACTAGCAAAAACTGTCTTTTTATGCTTTACCCCACATATCCTTACTTTTGCGCCTACTTAAATATGTGATTTATATGAATTTTAATCTTTCTCAGATACCCGAGCGCACAATACAGCCTAGAAATAATGGAGTAACAATGATAATGGACAAAGGTCTTAGCATTAGAGAAGTGCACGACTTTATGAGTGTTGGTGGTCCACATTCAGACATTATTAAATTGGGTTTTGGGACTTCATTTGTAACACCCAATTTAAGAGAAAAGATTCAAGCATATCAATCTTATAATATCCCCGTTTACTTTGGTGGAACACTCTTTGAAGCCTTCCTTATTCGTAATCAGTTCGATGATTTTATAGCTATTTGTAAAGATTATGGTCTAACACACGTTGAAGTGAGTGATGGTTCTATTACTATTCCTCATGCGGAAAAATGTGGTTACATAGAAAAGCTAACCAAACACTTTACTGTTTTGAGCGAAGTGGGCAGTAAAGATGCCGAACATATTATCCCTCCGTACAAATGGATTGAATTGATGCGTGCAGAACTAGAAGCAGGTTCATCTTATGTAATTGCAGAAGCTAGAGAAGCTGGTAATGTAGGCATTTATCGTGGTAGTGGAGAAGTAAGAGAAGGATTAGTACAAGAAATATTGACCCAAATACCTGAAGAGAAGATACTTTGGGAAGCTCCACAAAAAGCACAACAGCTTTATTTCTTAGAGTTAATTGGTTGCAATGTAAACCTAGGAAACATTGCCCCAAATGAAGTTATACCATTGGAAGCAATGCGAATTGGTTTGCGTGGTGATACTTTTCATCTTTATCTCTCTAAATAATAGTCCATTAGTTTATGTCTAAAAATAAGATTACGGATAACAAGCGATTGTATGCGCTGATTGGTTTTCCGTTAACCCATTCTTTTTCTGAACGATACTTCACCAATAAATTCAAGGAAGAAGGCATTGATGATGCCATCTTTAAGTCTTTATCTTTTGAGGATATTAATGTGATCACTTCATTGATAAAGACACTACCCAATTTTAAAGGCTTTGCCATTACTATTCCTCATAAGAAAGTTATTCTTCCTTTTTTACATGAGTTTACAGACGATGTAAAGACAATGGGCGCTTGCAATTGTGTGCATATAGAAAACGGCAAACTAAGCGGCTATAATACAGATGTAATTGGTTTTGAAAAGTCTTTTATCAAGAAGCTTCAAGCTCATCATACCAATGCATTAATATTGGGTAGTGGAGGGGCAGCTGCAGCAGTAGAGTTTGTATTGAGAAAACTTAATATAGATTATAAGTTTGTATCTCGCAATAAAAATGCTGAAGATACAAACCTTACTTATGATGAACTTACCCCTGAAATAATAAAAGAATACACAGTTATAATTAATACAACACCCCTTGGTACATTTCCTAACGTTGATGCTGCAGCAGATATACCTTACCACCTTTTAACATCTAATCATTATTTATTTGATTTGGTTTATAACCCTTCAGAAACAAAATTTTTACGTTTGGGTAAAGAACAAGGAGCAACCATAGAAAACGGTTACGAAATGCTTGTACTGCAAGCAGAAGAAAACTGGAAAATTTGGAACAGTTAATTGATAATTGTCAATTAACAATTATCAATTAGCTTCTCATTTTTTCTATTGCAATAGCGGGTATACTTGCTTTCTTCTTGTTGGTGTAGTCAAAACAAAGCATTCCCGTTTTAGCTTTTCCTGCAATGATATTTTTATCTCCCTCTCCTATTAATTCTATTAAATAAAAAAAATCGAAACCTAGTCTGTCAAATCCAGTTGCTGCAACTGAAATCTTAACAACATCACCATAGGCAAGTTCTCTTTTGTATTCTATGCCTACATCGCACATGATAAGTCCTACTCCTTCTACATTCATTTCGCTGTAACCAAACTGGTGTAAAAACTGTATCCTTGCTTCATGAAGTATTGACAAAAACGCATCATTACCTACATGTCCGCCATAGTTTAAGTCTGTAATTCTAACAGAAATATTTGTACTGAAACTAAATGTATCTGGTAAATTAATCTTTATTCGTTCCATAATTTTAATCATTTGATAATTAATAATAATTATTATTAAACAATCTTTTTTAATTATTAAAAGTATATTTTAACAATGTTCCCATCATACGAAAATAAATAGAATCTACAAATATGATATTATAATGATTTCTGAAAGGCAAAAGTAAGTGCACAATCCCTTTGTAAATCCAACATTATTACATTTATGCGAATTCATGAAAGCTTAAAAGAAACTATATTGGTATAGTTATTTAATCAAAACAGTTGTTCCATTTCTAGATATGTTTGCTTTTGTATCATGATCGGTGTAAGTAAGTGTCCAGATATAAGTGCCTACTATTGGTGCAGCACCATTAACTGTTCCGTCCCATTTTATCGTCCAATCTCTTGTCTCAAATACTAGTTGTCCAAAACGGTTAAACACCCTAAAGTCTAAATTATCAGCTTTATAAGCATTCAGCGGGAAGAGATAATCGTTTATATTATCTCCATTAGGTGTAAACGCCCTAGGAACATCTATCAAACAGTTAGGGATAACCTTTATATAATTCGAGGTAGTATCGCTACAAAAATTTCCTTTTACAATAAGAATAACCGGATAGTCGATGGCATTTCTACCATTTGCCTGATAGCTTTGAGGAGCAGGTGTTTCGGACGTACTGATTAATCCATTACCAAACTTCCACAACCAGTTTTTAATGATTCCAATGCTTGTATCCTTATATATCGCCTTCTCAGTTGGACAAATAAAATAAGTTGGCTCAATGGTGCCAACATCATCTTTTTCTATAATAAACCCAGCCTTTACCGTATCGTTATAATTGGTTAGTTTAACAGCTTGTAATGTAAATGAATCTACACAGGCTTGGTTGGCAACTTTTAAACTAACGCGCTTATCAGATAAATCTGTGTACGTAATGGTGGTATCTTTTTTATCATATTGGTAGCTAGAAGTACTATCAGCAAAAGACCATAACCAGTAGTTAATACCATTTGCTCCCTTGTTTTTATAAGTAATAATAGCTTGTTTACACTCCTCTTTAATAGTAGTAGTAAAAGCAGCACTCACAGCACCATAAGCAGAAAAATATTTGAACATGCCAATTGGCGTAAGAATGTTGCAAACATTATTAATCTGTGTATTGTCTGTTGCTTTTTTTATCCCTACTAAATAAGTTCCAGTAACATTTATGGGAGCCGAAAGTGCCAACTGCACATTACTTACCGCGCCATTGGTACAATTTATTGACGCACTATCAATAGCAACTGCCGAAGGACCCGTAATGAAAAAATTACTACCATTATGCGCAATGGAACTACATAGTAACTTATTGCTAAAGTGCAGGTTTACAAGGGTTGCAGAACAATCTAATGGAGTAATACTATCTATAATTGATGCCACCCCCTGCTGTACTGAAATTATATGAATGGAAGAATCTATACAACCAACAATGTTTTTAACAATCAATGATATAGGATATTTTTTTACAGTAACTGAAAAAGGATATACCTGTGCCGGAGGGCTCTGCAAACTACTACTTTTGCCATTGCCAAAAGTCCATTTCCAACTGTTAATTAATCCAGAACTTGTGTCTGTAAATATTATTTGCTGTGTGGGACAAACAGTATCTTCTGGAGAGATAAATCCTGCTTTTATTGAATGATTAATCGGAAAAAAAGTCTTGGTAGACGAATCTGTGCAGATGCCATTAGTAGCTATCAGTTTAATTGTTTTAGGGATAAAGGTTGAATCAATAAAGATGGCGGACTGAGTAGTTTTTACCTCATTGTCCAATGTCCACAACCAACCATTAATGTTGTTATTTCCATCATTGTGCACTTTTATAGAGTCTTGTTTACACCCAATAATAGTTACTGTATCAAACGATGCAACCACATTATGTATTGATTTAAAGACAACAGAAGTATCTAGTGTAACAATGCCACAGGCTTCGGTGAGTCGTTTACCATTACTAGCAATAATTTGCAACTTATAAACTCCATTTACTTTAAGCAATTTAGAAAGAGATAGATTGATGGAAGTTCCAAACCCATTATTGCACATTACACTAGCGCCTATAATGCCGATGCTATCTGCACCTGTAAGTATGAAATTGCTACCATCTGCTGCAACAGAATTACAGTCTATGGGCTTACTCATTTGTAGCCGAATAGTATTGGCTGCACAAGCCACAGAATCTACAGAAACAGGAAAGGACGGTGTAGAAGGTTTCACCATTACAATATGCTTTGCAGAATCAATACAGCCTACTTTATTGGTAATAATTAATGAGGCAATATATGATTGCAAAGAATCGTTGATGGGGTATGAATGTGGAGGTGGCGACTGAGTAAGCGCTGTTTGCCCATCTCCAAATGACCATTTCCAAGAAACTGTATTACCTAAACTAGTATCTTGAAAAGCCGCTTGCACATTACCACAAATAGTATCGGGAGAGATGAACCCTGCCTGAATGATATGGCTTTCGGGTATGATAGTCGTCGTAATACTATCCACGCAAACCCCATTAGAAACAATTAGTTTAAGAGACTTATTTATGAAAGTATTGTAAATGAAACTAGCAGTACTGTTGGTATTTATCAGGGAATCATTAAGCATCCATTGCCAACTAGTTACATTATTACTACCAATAGCGATACCAATATATTTAGCCTGTACGGTATCCTGATTGCATCCTACCAACGTATTGAAAGAATAGTTAGCACTAACACCATTTATTGCTTTGAAAGACAAAGAATCTAAAGGGGTAGGAACACTACACTCATTAATGACAGTGGTAAAGTTTGTTCCCTTTTCTAAATGAATTTTGTAGATACCGTCAGTTGTTATTGGGGCAGAAAGGTTAACGTAAATTTTGGTTGCCAATCCATTTGTATCACAATTTGTAGTTGCACTTGCAATGGTTACTGGCGACGGACCAGAAATGCTGAATTGGCTTCCATTGGCAAGTACAGAACTACACTGCAATGGTGTTTTAAAAACCAATTCAAGTTGCTGCGGCGCACAAGGCAATGGCGTAGTTATGCTATCCATGAGTGTAGGAAGTTCTACTACTTTAAAAAAAGGAAAAGTATCTCCGGTGGGTATACTCGTTCCACAAATATCACTGATTGTTTTTCCTAGTGCATCCGGCTTGGTTATTAAAGTATAATTTCCGGGAGTATAGGCAGCTGCCAAATAAATAGTGATGGAATCCATATCGAATCCCCACCTACATCCCCTACCAACTACGGAATCTATTTTTGGATTATTACTCAAACTAAACCCACTTCCATCTGTAGAAAGTGTACTACATAGCATCAGTTTATTTAGTTTAATGCCAATTCTATCTCCCGAACATTTCAGCTTTACGTCTGATATTCTAGGTGTAAGTGTATCAGAAATTACGGCCGTTCCGCCATTACTACCAGTATTAAAAGATAGTTGGTAACCGTATTGGTTATAGTCTGTAAAGTGACTAACCATTAACAGGTAATCGTGCCCCTTAATGATGGTGGGCATGGCACTTATTTTAGGGTGATCGCCTCCACAATTAAAAATCTCCTTACCAGAATTCGTTGCTCCTGTCACGCCGGTATTTCCAGACCAGTTATTTGCTACACTCAGCGATGGGTCTGTATAAATATCTTCAAACTGCCGATTGGTAATATCAAAAAGCTGCCAATCATAGTCGTCTGATAAACGATTAGGTGTAATTAAAAAACTTAATGTACCAGTTTTAAAACAAGTAAACTTGTACCAGTATGGGTTAATATCAATGTATGGGATGCCGTCATTAACGCATTGAGTTACAACAAAGCCCCTGCCATTACAATGCTTCACTACCCCTTGTGAAAATACATTACTACCACAAACAGGAAATGCACTTGCAGGATTTTGTCCTAGCTCAGGGCATCCGTTTTGTGCAAACGAACGGATGCTAGCCAATAAAATAAATATAGAAAGTAGGGCGTATTTTATAAACTTCATAGTAATGATGCTAAAACGTAAAAATAGTACTATTATACTATTTATTTAGTTTGCCTCTTTTCCATTTATCATTCTAGAGACAATGCCATTAAAATCGCCACATTCGGCAATGATTACGCCCGTAATATGAAACAACATAAACCCGTACATCCCCCACTGACACAGGCTATGTATGTTTTTTGCAGTACGATGGAGGGATTTTAAAAGGGCTACATCCTCAAAAGCCAAGATTAATCCGGTGGAAACCATTATTAGAAATAATAGATAGAAGATGAGATAGCTATACTGAACCATCAAATAATGTTTCTTGTCTTTATTGCTTTCCGGTAGGTTTTGAGCGATATTAATTCTTCTCTTTATCTTTTTTTCTTTAGCGATAATAATCTCAGCTACCAAGCGCCAAATGAAAAGAAAGCTTATTCCGAAACCAATGTATTTATGTAAATCCCAAAGTTTATCGCTGTATTCATGGGCAACGTTTTTAGCCTGATCGGGTGTTATCAGTCCGCCTTTTTCTGTTACCTTATTTTGAACCATTTGTACATTATCTCTTGTCTTGAAGAATAAAGATTGTACAACTACGGTAGATACTGATGCGGCAAAAAACAAGAATACTAGCCAATGCCAGATGCGGATAATAGTAGGTTTTGTTTGCTGAAATAATACAGGTTCATTGAGCATGGGGTAGACTATTTAATCGCCGTAAAAGTATTGTATCAGTTAAAAATTATTGAACTATTTTTTTGTTGATAGATACCTGTACATCTGTTATGTATAAAAACGGCTTAATTGGTAGGCTGTAGATGTTTAATTTTAGTTTTAAGGCCTAAGATTGGTGTTTCTGGAGAGTAAAGAGGTACCCCTCTGCCTTCCATTTAAATGAATATATTTCAACCCAGTGAGATTATATTTTAACCCAGTGAGATTATATTTCAACCCAGTGAGAATATATTTTAACCCAGTGAGATTATATTTCAACCCAGTGAGAATATATTTCAACCCAGTGAGAATATATTTCAACCCAGTGAGATTATATTTCAACCCAGTGAGATTATATTTTAACCCAGTGAGAATATATTTCAACCCAGTGAGAATATATTTCAACCCAGTGAGATTATATTTTAACCCAGTGAATTAAGTCAAAAGCGGCCTTATGCTTAGAATCACTTTGTGTAGATATTCCAGAATCAATCAAATTTGTTTAGGTTTTAGATTTTATCCAATAAAAAACTTAATTAATTGTAAATCATACTATTTAAACAAAAAACATATCCTTTTATTTATAGCTAATCCCATCCTGAATGACATTTTCTTCCAGCTTGGTTTTTCCTCTGTTTGACCTAGCCATACGAGAATAAACAGACATTTCCTTATCAAATAGAAATTTAAAAAGTAATAATGTATAGGACTTATGATAGTGAAGTGAAGAATAATAAGTACCCCCTAGAGCATTTAGTTTTGGCAAATTGTTCCAAGGAATAGAAGGAAAATCATGGTGTTCATTATGGTAACCTACATTTAAGTTCACCACGTTCAATGGTCCGTAATAACTCTTGGTTTCTTGGTCGCCATGGGTTAAATAATGCTCTTGTACCCATCTTGCGCCCAAAGGATGTAAACCTACCGAGAAGAAAAAACTTGCCAATAAGAACACCAAAGCTTTTACGCCAAGCAGATAAAATAGGCCTCCCATAAACGCAACTTCTACTACTATGTTTACCACAGTCCAAGCATCCCAAAGAGAAATCTCTTTCAATCTTGCAGGTCTAAGCATCTGAAACAAAGGATAAAACAATAACCACAAAGCTTTTCCGATGGTAGAATTATCTATCAGTTTTGCCTCCCAATGGTAAGGCATATCACCATCCAACTCTTCAACTCCTTGAAACGAATGATGCTTTATATGGTACTTTTGGAAAGAGATAGCACTAGGTAAACCCATTGGCAAATTGGCAATAATAGCAGCAATTTTATTCAAAGCCCTGTTCTTAAACACCAAATTGTGCGCACATTCATGAATACAAACAAACAAAGTATGACAACTAAAAGCTCCAATTATATAGGCAAGACCAACCACTAGCCACCAACTCTTATCGGCAAGCCAATAAGAAAGCGCCAACTGAATGCCTACACAAAGAAGAATGACTAAAAATGTATACGGGTTTCTACCAATAAGCTGCCTTATTTCGGGATGGTCTTTAATAATTTTACTAGTTCTTAGTTTGTGTGGCTCGCATTGTTCGCTCCAGCTAAAGTTGGTACGCTTATTCATAAAAGTTAGTTAAGTAGACTGCAATTGTAAGCTAAATACTTTATACCTAATTATAATCTTTCAAACAGAATGTTTATATTATAATAAACTATTACGAGATGCTTATTTACCACTAAAGTTGTTTGCAGTAACATGATAGTATATAACAGTTGCAAAGGCATCAACATTAGATTTGCGCACAATAATTTTGAAGCTTTGCACTTATGATATTGCTTGCAACACATCTCTCAATCTGTACTCATTTTATTTGCCATGAAAAAATATAACTATTTAATTATCCTACTAGTGTTGTGTTCAACATGGAATGGTTCTTTTGCTCAACAAGTAAACAAAGGAACTATCGACCGAAAGGCATTGGTAGAGAGACACATTGTTGTAAATACCCAATTCGATTCCTTATCATCCCTCTCTGTAGGCAATGGTGGTTTTGCTTTTACAGCCGATATTACTGGCTTGCAAACCTTTCCTGCGGATTATGCAGGAGGAGTTCCGTTGGGAACTGAATCTGAATGGGGATGGCATAGTTTTCCGAATGTAAACGACTATAAATATGATGAGGTTTTAAAAACTTATCATTTCAATGGAAGGGATGTACAATATGCCGTAGAAATAAAACAGCCAGAAAGAAACAAGGAAGCAGTAAACTATTATCGACTTAATCCGCACAGACTTCAGCTAGGCAACCTAGGTTTTGATATTACTAAGAAAGATGGATCGGCCGTTGCCATTTCAGATATAAAGAACATTATTCAAAAATTAAATGCTTGGACAGGGGAATTGAAATCAACTTTTACGGTTGAAGACATCCCTGTTACTGTAATAACCTATTGTCACCAAGAGAAAGATGTCATTGCGGTAAAAGTTACCTCTCCCCTTTTGAAAGCAGGCCGACTAGCTATCAGAATTCATTACCCCTACCCTACCGATGGCTGGAGAGACGTAGGCAATAACTGGAACAATGAGGGAAAACATGCTACTACCATTGAAGAAAATGCGAGCAATCTTGCGGTTATAAAACATGTATTAGATACCACCACATACTATACGGCTTTAGGTTGGACAAATACGGCAACACTTAAGGAGAAAAGGAAACATTATTTCACCGTTAGCCCAACTGGAAACGCTGAAAGCTTTGAGTTTTCTTGTCAGTTTAGTAAACAAAAGTCCAATACTTCAGTACCGACATTTTCTTCCACTGCATCCAATAATAGCAGTAAATGGAAGAGCTTCTGGCATAGTGGTGGTGCAATAGATTTTACAGGAAGTACCGAAGACAGGGCTTTTGAATTGGAAAGAAGGATTGTATTATCGCAATACCTTACTAAAATTCAGTGTGCAGGCAACAATCCTCCACAAGAAACTGGCCTCACATTTAATAGTTGGTATGGCCGCCCACACATGGAAATGATTTGGTGGCACGCCGTACACTTTGCCCTTTGGGGAAGGATTGATTTGCTTGAAAAGAGTTTAACATGGTATGCAAGGTCAATAGAAACTGCCAAAAAGATTGCAGAAAGGCAAGGCTACGAAGGTGTACGCTGGCAAAAAATGACTGACAACGAAGGAAGAGAAACTCCCTCTTCTGTTGGCTCCTTTTTGTTGTGGCAGCAGCCCCACATTATCTATTTTGCAGAGTTGTGCTATCGTGAAAAACAAAACGAAGCAACACTTCAACATTATAAAGACTTGATATTTGCTACTGCCGACTTTATGGCTTCTTATGCAAACTATGATTCATCTAAAGGAAAATATATCCTTGGCAAAGGGGTTATTGCAGCACAAGAAAGATTTAAACCAGAAGACACCTACAACCCTGCTTACGAATTGGCATATTGGCATTGGGCATTGAATACTGCACAGCAATGGCGCAAAAGACTGCATTTGACTCCCAACAAAAAGTGGGATGATGTAATGCAACAATTATCTCCATTGACCGTAAAAGATAATAAGTATTTATTTACAGAGAATGCAACAGATTCTTATACCAATCCAAGATATTCTACCGATCATCCTTCTGTTTTGGGGGCTTTAGGCATGTTGCCTAAAACGGATTTGGTAGATAAAAAGGTGATGCTAAACACCTTTAACTGGGTATGGAATAACTGGAAATGGGAAGACACCTGGGGTTGGGATTTTCCGATGACTGCCATGTCTGCCACTAGATTGGGTTTACCAGAAAAAGCAATTGACGCGTTGTTTATGGACATTAAAACAAATACCTATTTGGTAAGTGGCCATAACTATAAAGATGAAAGACTACCCGTTTATATGCCGAGTAATGGAGGATTGCTTACTGCCATAGCAATGATGTGTGCAGGGTATGATGATACAGAAAAAGTAAACCCTGGTATTCCAAACAATGGCAGATGGAAAGTGCAATGGGAAGGCTTGAGTAAGATGCCTTAATAGTGGTTAGAGTCTAGTTGCTAGATACTATGTTTCAAAAGATGTACTAAGAGCTTTTTACAAGTTGATTCAATTCTTCTTCGGTAATTGCTGTAGCTAACTTGTAAATATATTAAACTTGACACATCAGCATTAGTCAATAAAAAAATTTAATTATGAGAGAAAATATATTCAAACAATCAGTTAAGGTATCATTACTGATTGCTGCATTGTTGGTGTTTACTAAAACTATTACAGCCCAACGGCAAATGGAATATTTAAACCGTGGCGTTATTGCCATTAAACAAACAGATACAAAAGTGTTTGTCAGTTGGCGTTTGTTGGGTACGGAAGGTAGCGATGTTGCCTTTAATCTATATAGGACAACGGGTGCAAAAACAGTTAAGTTAAACCAACAGCCTTTGTTAAAAGCCACTTGCTTTGTTGACAGTTTGGTAGATGCTACAAAGGATAATACGTATACTGCTAAAGCGATTGTAAATAATAAAGAAGAAGCTAACAGTAAGCCATTTGTTTTGAAGGCGAACAGTAAACCTTATCTATCTATTCCATTGCAAACTCCCCCAGGTTACACTCCAAATGACATTTCTGTTGGCGATGTGGATGGCGATGGTGAATATGAAATCATTCTACATCAAACAAGTAGAGGGAGGGATAATTCGCAAGCAGGGATTACAAATCCACCCATCTTTCAATGTTACAAACTTGATGGAACCATGTTATGGCAGATTAATCTAGGAAAAAACATTCGTGAAGGAGCACACTATACGCAGTTTATGGTGTACGATTTGGATGGTGATGGTAAGGCAGAAATAGCCATGAAGACCGCTGACGGAACCATTGATGGTGTGGGCAAGGTAATTGGCGATAGCACAAAAGACTATGTAATAAGGGATGGAGATAGGTCTAAAATAGGACGCATATTGGATGGTCCTGAATACTTTACCATTTTTGATGGATTGACAGGAGCCGCATTGGCTACAACCAATTATTTACCAAGCAGGGGAAACCTTGGTGGCTGGGGTGGTAAAGGAGGCAACGGCGGAAATGACAGTTATGGCAACAGGGTAGATAGATTCTTGGCTTGTGTAGCCTATTTAGATGGTGTTCATCCTAGTGTAGTAATGTGTAGGGGTTATTATGGAAGAACTGTTTTGGCTGCTTGGGATTGGCGCGGTGGTAAATTGACTTCTCGATGGGTGTTTGATAGTAAGGATGGGAATAATCCTTTTTCGGGTCAAGGATATCATAACCTAACAGTTGCCGATGTGGATGGAGATGGTAAGGATGAGATTGTTTATGGTAGTATGTGTGTGGATGATAATGGTAAAGGATTGTACACAACAGGTCTGCGTCATGGTGATGCAGTGCATGTAACCGATATGGATTTATCTCATCCGGGCTTGGAAGTATTTGGTATTCATGAAATAGAAGAGGGTACAAAAGGTCCCGGATTTGCCATGTACGATGCTGCAACGGGTAAAATTCTATGGCAAGGTGATATGGACAAAGATGTAGGCAGAGGAATGAGTGCGGATATCGATCCTCGCTACGCAGGCTATGAATGTTGGGGCGGTAGCCAAGGATTGCATACCGCACAAGGAGATACCATTGGCAGTTCGCCTCGTAGTACCAATTTTAGGATTTGGTGGGATGGCGATTTATTGACTGAGCTATTAGATGGCACTCGTATTGACAAATGGGATTATATAAACCATAAGCAATTGCCCTTATTTAATGCCAAAGACTTTGACTGTGTATCGAACAATGGTACTAAAGCAAACCCTGCATTGAGTGCTGATATTTTGGGCGATTGGCGCGAGGAGGTAATCTATCGTACAACTGATAATAATGAGTTAAGGATATTCTCCACTACTATACCAACCGACTTTCGCTTTTATACCTTGATGCACAATCCACAATATCGCTTGAGTATTGCTTGGCAAAATGTGGGTTATAACCAGCCGCCTTATGTTGACTATTTCTTTGGTGATGGAATGAAGCAACCTCCACTACCAAACATTACCATCATTCAACCCAAAAAATAATACTAAATGAGAATTACAACTTCATTTTTACTATTATCTATTCTATTCTTAATTACGGACGTATCTGCTCAACAAACGGATGCCAATGCACCGTTGCATGCCTTAAAGCCTGATTATTCCGTGCCTTATGGTGCACCTAAAACAGAAGACGTAAAGAAAGTGTTAGACAATGTTTATAGTTATTTGGATAGGGTTACCCCTGCCCAATTAATTAATAAGCAAACCAATGAGCCAGTTGCTTTTGCAGAAATTGACAGCAATACTATCATCAAGCAAGGCGATTATCGACTTACAAGCTATGAGTGGGGCGTTACTTATTCGGGTATGTTGGCGGCAAGTACGGCTACTAAAGATGAGAAGTTTGCCAATTACACCAAAACAAGATTAGGACTTTTAGCTGGTGCTTACCCAAAATGCAAGGTATTATACGATAAATATGCTTCTCAAACCAATCCTTTACGCACTGTTATACAACCTCGTGCATTGGATGATGCGGGTGCTATTTGTGCAGCTACCATCAAAACCATTCAAAATGGCGACAACAACAACCTTCGCCAATTAGCGGATAATTTCATCAATTACATAGCAAATAAAGAATACCGCTTTGCTGATGGAACATTTGCAAGAAACCGCCCATTAAAGAATACTATTTGGTTGGATGATTTGTTTATGAGTGTACCAGCTTTGGCTCAAATGGGTAAACTAACTGGCGATGTAAAATATTACGATGATGCCACTAAGCAAATCCTTCAGTTTTCTGCACGCATGTTCAATAAGGAACGGGGTGTTTATATGCACGGTTGGGTAAACGATATGGACTATCATCCTCAGTTTCATTGGGGACGTGCAAATGGTTGGGCTTTCTTGGCAATGACCGAATTGTTAGATGTTTTACCTGTTACGCATCCTAATTACAAAGCAGTTTTAGATCAGTATCAGGCACTTGCCCAAGGCTTGATGCATTACCAATCTGCGCAAGGTTTCTGGCATCAGTTGCTAGACAAAGAAGATTCTTATCTCGAAACTTCTGCTACTGCCATCTATATTTATTGTTATGCTCGTGGCATTAACAAAGGTTGGTTGAATGCAAAAGCCTTTTCTCCCACTGCCATTCTTGCTTGGAATGCGGTAAGTACCAAGGTTACTGCAAAGGGTCAGGTAGAAGGTACTTGCGTAGGTACAGGAATGGCCTTCGACCCAGCTTTCTATTATTACAGACCCGTTAATGTGTATGCAGCACATAGTTATGGTCCGGTATTACTTGCAGGTTCAGAGATTATTAACTTATTAAACAACCATTCTTTCGATTTGAATGACAGTGCATTACAGTTAACCAACTAACATTGCAAATGAAACTTTTAACACATAGGCACAATAAGCACAAAGTGTTTGCTTTAAGTTTAGATAAGAAAACATAGAAAAAAGATCACTTTGGGTTAATTCAAGCCTATGTGACCTTAAAGTGCAACGTTTCTTAATCTCCTTTTTTTTCTTTGTGTCTATTGTGTCTATGTGGTAAGATTAACCAACTATTTTTTCATTAACCCCTTATATATTTATTAAAATGAAACAGTTTAAGCTTTTTATTCTTCTGGCAGCCGTTGGGCTATCTTTTACCTTAGTGCAAGTTAAACCTACCCTTTATCTGATTGGGGATAGTACAGTAAGAAACACCAATAGGCCGCAGTGTGGTTGGGGAGAAATCATTGGTAACTATTTCGATACCACTAAAATTGATGTTTCAAACCAAGCGATGGCAGGAAGAAGTACACGTACTTTTATCAAGGAAGGAAGATGGGATAAAGTGATTTCTAGTATCAAAAAAGGCGATTATCTAATCATGCAGTTTGGCCATAATGAAGGATCGAAACCAGATACATCCAAGAATGGTTACAGAGGAGTATTGAATGGTGTTGGCGAAGACTCCGTAAATCTGGTATGGCCTGATGGAAAGCCCGAAACCGTTCATACTTATGGGTTCTATCTTCGCAAATTTGTTAGGGAAGCAAAGGCAAAAGGTGCCGTTCCTATCATCTGTTCTATGATTCCTCGTAACGACTGGAAAGATGGAAAAGTATTGCGTGCAGATAAAGCTCATGGCAAATGGGCAGCCGAAATTGCCAAGCAAGAAGGCATATATTTTATCGATTTGAATGACATTACCGCCTTGAAATACGAAAAGATGGGGCAAGAAAAAGTGGCTCCATTATTCCCTAAAGAACATACACATACCAGTGTAGAAGGTGCTACCATCAATGCAGAATCTGTGGTAGAGGGGCTAAAAAAACTAAGCGATTGTACACTAAACAACTATCTAAAAGCAACAAACTAAATATTAGCACACATGAAAAAGTTTATTTCCCGTAATTATTGGCTGCTACTAGCAGTAATTGTATTGTCATCTTTCATCATCAGTAATCAACATAAACCTACCCTTTATGCCATTGGCGATAGCACGGTAAAAAATGGTAAGGGTATTGGAGATGGTGGATTATGGGGTTGGGCAGATTACATTAAACCCTATTTTGACAATGATAAAATCAATATAGAAAACGACGCAATGGGTGGCACAAGTAGCCGTACCTTTCAAACGCAAGGATTGTGGGACAAGGTGTTGGTAAAAGTAAAAGCAGGAGATTATGTTATCATGCAGTTTGGTCACAATGACAGTAGTCCGCTAAACGATTCTTCAAGGGCAAGGGGGACTATGAAAGGTATCAGTGAGGATAGCTCAGTCATTGTGAATATGTTGACCAAGAAAGACGAAGTGGTACATACTTATGGATGGTATATGCGTAAGTTTATCAACGATGTAAAGGCAAAGGGTGCTACCCCCATCATCTGTTCTCCCATTCCTCGTAACGATTGGAAGAATGGAAAAATAATCCGTAATGGTGGTAATACTTATGGTGGATGGAGTGCACAAATAGCCAAACAAACTGGCATTGCCTTTATCGATTTGAATACTATTACTGCTGATAAATATGATGAGATGGGACAAGAAAAGGTTACCCCTTTGTTTCCAAAAGAACATACACATACAGGAAAAGAAGGTGCAGAAATTAATGCAGCTTCGGTTATTACTGGCCTAAAAGGATTAAAAGACTGCTCGCTTACGGCTTTTCTAAAATAGAATTGGTCATTGATTAAAAAATGTAAAAGTTTTTTTACTGACATAGCCTTTTATCAGTATTAATATGTAAATTATTATCTTCGAGATCTGACCGAAGGTCAGTAAGAATGGCAAATTATTGAGTATGAAGTCAATTTTCCTAAAGGTAGCTATTTGTGCAGATTGCCATCTTTTGTATGTTATATATAGTTTTGCTCTTATTATTAAGCAACTTTTGCTTGATAACGTAATCTTTAAAATGATGATAGTAACTTTTTCTTTTTTTTAGATACAACACAGAGTAAAACACATTGCATTCGCTCAATTTCATTAGTTGAATATTTACTGCTCCCCACTGCCACTGCAATAGAATTAGATAGCATCTTTATTGATTACTCATATGATAGTATTAATTCTTGTGTTAAGGAAGTCATTTGTGTATTATAATTAACTCCATCGTAATTTTTAATAAAATAATGAATAAATTGTAATGTCAAATTAAACAATCTAATACAACAAATGTCAACACGACACAAAAACGATGAAGAGTACAAAAATGAAATACTGCAACTTGCCTAAAACTTATATCTTATTCATTCTATTTCTAGTCACTGCATTGGTTTCCACCGCTCAAACAACCATTGGATTAGGTTGGGCTAAGAACGCTGTAAACACCGCCATCTTCCGCAAAAACTCGGTAGTATCTTATAAAGGGATTCAATTTGTTTCTTACTATGATAGCGTTGGTTATGTGGTGCTTGCAAAACGAAAGATTAACAGTAACATATGGGAGGTGAAACGGACAGATTATAAAGGCAATGTGAAGGATGCACATAACATAATCAGTATGATGATTGATGGCGATGGATACCTGCATTTGTCTTGGGATCATCATGTAAACAAATTGCATTATTGCAAAAGCACAACGCCTTTTGGTTTAGAACTAACGCCGGAATTACCCATGACTGGCGCAAAGGAAGGAAAGGTTACTTACCCAGAGTTTTATAGATTGGCAAATGGCGATTTGTTGTTTTTTTATCGGGATGGGAGTTCGGGTAATGGCAATTTCATTATCAATAAATATAGTACTGCAACCAAGACATGGCAACGACTACAAGATGTGTTGATTGATGGAGAAGGTAAGCGAAATGCTTACTGGCAAGCTTGTGTGGATGCAAAAGGCACTATACACATTTCGTGGGTTTGGAGAGAAAGTGGAGATGTATCTAGTAATAATAATATGTGTTATGCAGCTTCGGATGATGGTGGCATCACTTGGCATAAGAGTAATGGCGAACAATATCAACTACCCATTACCAAAGCTTCTGCTGAAATAGTGGTGAAAATTCCACAAAAGAGTGAACTGATAAACCAAACCTCTATGACTGCCGACGAGGATGGGAAACCCTACATTGCCACCTATTTCAGAACAGGAGGTAGTGCTATTCCGCAGTATCAATTAATTTATTTTGATGGACAGTCTTGGCAGGTAAAACAAGTTTTGGATAGAAAGACTGCCTTTAGTTTGAGTGGAGGTGGCACAAAGAAAATACCTATTTCTAGACCACAGATTGTGGTGAATAAAATCAATGGAAAGGTTAGTGCCATCATGTTGTATAGGGATGAAGAAAATGGAAGTGTGGCATCTGCGGCTAGCTGTAAGGACTTGTCTACTAATGTATGGACTACCAAAAATATTACAACAACTTCTTTGGATAATTGGGAATCTTCGTATGATACTGAATTGTGGAAACAATCGAAAAAGCTACACATCTTTATCCAAAAAGCGGGTCAGGGTGATGGAGAAAAGCTGGAAAACATTGCTCCACAACCAGTTTACATACTTGAATACAAACCTTAAAATAATGAAGATGAAGCAATACTTTCTTTTAGTGCTGATAGCATTGGGCGTATCGGCAACGGCGCAAACCAGTATTTCCTTAGCAGGTAGTTGGCGTTTTGAAATGGATATAAATGATGTAGGCGACAAAGAGAAATGGTTCTCTAGATTTTTGGTAGATAATGTGAAACTACCAGGCTCAATGTTGGAAAACGATAAAGGCGATAAGGTTACATTGAAAACAAAATGGACAGGTAGCATTTATGATAGTAGCTGGTATTTTAATCCTCGTTATGCAAAGTATCGCCAGCCTGATGATTTGAAATTTCCCTTTTGGTTAACGCCTACCAAATACTATGTTGGTGCAGCTTGGTATCAGAAAGAGGTAGTTATTCCTGCTTCGTTTAAAAAGCAGCATGTCAATCTATTTTTAGAGCGTTGCCATACCGAAACAACTGTTTGGGTGGATGATAAGGAAGTTGGCACACTGATGACGTTCGTAGCACCACATCAATATGATTTATCTACTGTTTTATCTCCTGGAAAACATACCATTACCATCAGGATTGATAATAGAACTAAAGAAATAAATGTTGGTCCAGATAGCCACAGTTTAACCGATCATACCCAAGGAAACTGGAATGGTATAGTTGGTAAAATGGAATTAGTTGCTACACCTGCTACATACATTAGTGCGGTTCAGGTGTATCCAAATGTTAGCGATAAGACTGCAGAGGTTAAAGTGGTGATAAAAGGTGGTGATGTAGCAAAAGTAATTATATCAGCAAAGCGCATCATTGGGCAACAACCACAAACTATTGCGCCCATAACCATCAACAAACCTGTGGTGGATAATGATACACTAACTGCAACCTTGCCAATGGGTGATAATGTTGCTTTGTGGAGTGAATTTGATCCTGCATTGTATCAATTAACGGCTACCATTGTATTGAAGAATGGCACTAAAACTGAAAAGCAAATTCAGTTTGGAATGCGCAGTTTTAAAACAAAAGGCACTCAGTTTACCATTAACGGACAAACTACTTTCTTACGTGGCACGGTAGATAATTGCGTTTTCCCATTAACGGGTTATGCGCCGATGGATGAAGCTAGTTGGGAAAGAGTGTTTCGCATCTGTAGATCTTATGGTTTAAACCACATGCGTTTCCATTCTTATTGTCCGCCAGAAGCTGCTTTTGATGCGGCAGATAGAATTGGTTTTTACCTACAACCAGAAGGACCTAGCTGGGCAAATCATGGTTCATCATTGGGTGATGGTAAACCAATTGACCAGTTTATTTATGATGAAACCATCCGTATGACGGAACAATATGGCAATCACCCTTCCTTCTGTATGTTGGCATACGGTAATGAACCAAGGGGTAGCAAACAAGCTGAATACTTAACCAAGTTTATTCATTTTTGGCAGAAAAGGGATAGCAGGCGTTTATACACAGGTGCATCCGTTGCCATGAGTTGGCCATTGGTTCCTGAAAATGAATATATGATTAAGTCAGGAGCTAGGAACTTGTCTTGGGATAAAATGCCAGAAAGTAAGAGCGATTATACTGCCGCCATTGAGAAGTTTACGATGCCGTATCTAGCACACGAAATGGGACAATGGTGTTCATCTCCAAACTTCAAGGAGATAAAGAAATATACTGGCGTTTATAAGGCCAAAAACATGGAATTATTTCAAGAGGACTTGAAAGACAATGGTATGCTTGATGAAGCAGATAAGTTCCTAAACGCAACAGGTAAACTGCAAGTGTTATGTTATAAGAATGAAATTGAAAAGTCGTTGAGAACACCGAATAATGGAGGCTTTCAATTATTAGGCTTGAACGATTATAGTGGTCAAGGTACTGCTTTGGTGGGTGTATTGGATGCCTTTTGGGATGAGAAAGGTTATGTGGATGCAAAAGGATTTTCAAGGTTTTGTAATAGCACCGTTCCATTGGCTCGATTAAATAAATTTGTTTATAAGAATGATGAGCAACTGAATGCCGCCATCGAAATATATCATTATGGTAAAGCTACATTGCCCAATGCCATAGTTTATTGGCGACTAATAGATAATAAAGGAAAGCTAGTAAAAAATGGGGCTTTCAAACCAACAGATATTGTAACTGGAAAAAACACGGTGGTAGGTAATATTGAATATGATTTATCATCCATTAAACAAGCTACACAATTAACGCTTGAGGTAAGTATTACTAACACAACCTATAGCAACGATTGGAACTTATGGGTATATCCATCGCAAACGCCAACGGTTAGCGATACCTCAATCTATTACACAAAAGAACTAGATGCCAAGGCAGAAGATGTATTGAATAAAGGCGGAAAGGTGTTCTTGAATATTGCTGGTAAAGTTATAAAAGGAAAGGAAGTGGTTCAACACTTTTTGCCTGTATTCTGGAATACTTCATGGTTTAAAATGAGACCACCACACACTTTAGGTATCTTATTGGATGAAAAGAATCCTGCTTTTACAGACTTCCCTACGGCTAATCATAGTGACATTCAATGGTGGGAAATAGTGCATAAAGCACAACCTATGCACTTGGAAGATTTCCCTAAAACGTTCCGTCCATTAATTCAACCAATAGATACTTGGTTTATGAATAGGAGGTTGGCATTGGTTTTTGAAGCTAAGGTGGGCAATGGAAAACTAATAGTGAGTAGTGCAGACTTAGGTAGTGATACACCCAATAAACCAGTTGCTAATCAATTGTTTTATAGCCTTAAAAAGTATATGTTGAGTGCTCAATTCAACCCTACAACTAATATAGATATTGCATTGATTAAAGATTTAACACTCACGCCATCTAAGTTTGTGTTTAATGCATATACTAAGGATAGTCCAGATGAATTAAAACCCAAATCGGCTATTACTGCACCAAAGAATTAGAAAATGAAATCATCTTACTACTTGTTTTTTGCTGCCTTACTATTGTCTGGTACACTCTATTCTCAAAGTGATTATAGTGTTGACATTTCAAAAGATAATGTGGCCATTATTTCCAATCACCTAAAGCTAGGCACACATACAAATGCTAAGGGTGAAAGCTTTGATGCCAATAGTTTTTATTTCATAAAGAATGGGAAGCCTTGGTTTCCTGTGATGGGCGAGTTTCATTTTAGTCGATTTCCAAGGGCTGAATGGGAAAGTTCCATCCTTAAGATGAAGGCTTGTGGCATAGATATCATTGCCACGTATGTTTTTTGGATATATCACGAAGAACAAGAAGGGTTATGGGATTGGAAAGACAATCGTGACTTGCACTATTTTACTAGCCTTTGTGCCAAACACAACATGAATGTGTTGGTGCGGATTGGTCCTTGGTGTCATGGTGAAGTTAGGAATGGTGGTTTCCCAGATTGGTTGTTGACTAAGGCAAAAGTTCGTTCTAACGATGCAAACTATTTGGGATATGTGAAACCTTTGTTCGAACAGATTCATCAACAATTAAGTGGATTATATTTTAAAGATGGCGGGCCTGTGGTAGGTGTTCAGATAGAAAATGAGTTCCGATTTAACAATCCAAGAGGCTTACAGCATGTGCTAACCTTAAAGAAAATGGCCATAGATGCTGGCATTGATGTGCCTTATTATACGGCTACAGGCTGGCCGGGTGCAGACATAAATCAGGTAGAATTAATTCCTGTGCAGGGTGGGTATCCTGAAGCACCATGGGATAAAAAGACAACTAAGTTGCCTTTGAGAGATAACTATCTTTTCAGTACCCTTCGCATCGATCAAACTATTGGCACAGACTTATTAGGCAATCAACCAAAAGATACCACCAACTTTAGCGGTTATCGTTATCCTTATGCTACGGCAGAAATGGGGGCTGGCATTCAAGTAACTTATCATCGCAGACCTATTATTGCACCAAAGGATGTGTTGGGTTTGGCAATTGCAAAAGCTGGTTCGGGAGCTAATTTGTTGGGGTATTATATGTTTCATGGAGGAAGTAATTCCATAGGTAAACTATCTACTTTGCAAGAATCCAAAGCCACCAAATATCCAAATGATTACCCCATTATCAACTATGATTTTCAAGCCCCCATTAGTGAATGGGGAGAACTGAAACCTTCTTATAAGAGTTATAAATTGTTTCATTACTTCCTAAACTACTTTGGTGATAAGCTAGCTATTTGTAATACTTACTTCCCTAATCAATTAGCTAAAAAGCCCAGTGATACTTCAACTCTACGTTGGTCAGTAAGGGCAAAACAAAATAGCGGTTTCATCTTTGTAAATAACTTTCAGCGTCAGTTACCTTTGCATGATTTTGCCAATGTACAATTTGCCATTAAACAAAGCGACGGAAGTGTATTAAATGTTCCAGAGGAGCCTGTTACCATTAAAAAAGATGCGCAGTTTGTTATTCCTTTCAACCTAAATATCGGAGGAGAAAACCTAATCTACAGCACTACACAACCTGTTTGTACCTTAAACGCTAATCAAGAAACGGTGTATGTATTTGCAGCAATTGAGGGTTTGAAACCAACCTATTGTTTTGATAGTAAAACTTTGATAAATGCAAGTACAGCGTATAAAACTATCAAGCTAAATGACCATCTTCTTCTACAAATTAATCAGACAGGCACTAATTCCAGTATAGTATTTACCACAAAATCTGGGAAGAAGGTTCGGATTATTACATTAGCTAGCCAACAAGCCTTAGATGCTTGGAAAGCAACAATTGCAGGTAAGGATTATCTATTAATTTCTAATGCAGACATGGTAATTAATACCGACAATATTTCACTTCAAAGCACGGATAATACATCGGTTAGTCTTGCCGTTTTTCCTTCAAATAATGGATTGGCATTTATCAACCAGAAGAATGTGGTTACAAAGCAAGAGGGTATTTTCTCTTCTTATAAATTCAGCTTTACCCCAAAGAAACTATCCGTAGATTGGAAAGAAGATGCTTCCCTTAATGAGGCGGCAAAGGCAATTACCCCTGATACATCTAAACCATTGTCTTATCCGCTATATGGGGCGACTCTACAGCCCATTGCTTCGGCTAAATATTACAAAGTTAATATTCCGAAAAATAGTTTGCAAGGGTTGAGAAATGCGTTCTTGAAAATAGATTATGAGGGTGATACACAAGGTGCTTACCTTAATGGCAAACTTGTAGCAGATGATTTTTATGACGGCTTTCCGATGACGATAGGATTAAATCAATTGCCAGATTCAGCTAGTGGCAAAACACTTTCTTTAGTGGTTACCTCATTAAAAGATGCTAGCAAAATATACTTTGAGGATGGCATTCGCGAACCCTTGATTGGTAAGGATAAAGCACAAATCAACAATATCACGTTTATTTCTCAATATAGCACTACGATTACAGGGTTTTAATTAAGCGTTAATTTACTGAGAGATAATAAAAAGACATTTTCTGATTGAAAATTCGACATGCAACCTTGCCGATAACTTGCGGCAAGGTTGCATGCCTAACGATTGGTCAGAATCACTTTCACTTCAAGCCTGCATGCCAGATGATTTGGTTGCCGACGACTTGCGGCAAGGTTGCATGCCTAACGATTGGACAGAATCACTTTCACTTCAAGCCTGCATACCTAACGATTGGACAGAATCACTTTCACTTCAAGGTTACACGCCGGACGATTGGGTTGCCGACAACTTGCGGCAAGGTTGTACGTTAAATTGTAAGGTAGAATCAATTTAATTTAATGAATGAAATAATGTTAGTTGATTAGTTATTTTTTGTCTAGAAAGCATATTACTTTGATGTATTCAATCCTTTAATTTGATTGAAATAATAGCTAGGTAGATTAAGAATAATTTCTATTTTCTAATCATTACTTTCTTATTGCTAAAGTTGAAAACACCTTGTTCATTTACCAATGACAAAACGCAAATGCTACTTGCAGATACTTGATTTGTAACATCAATAGAAGCAATATTGCTGCCCTTTACAGCATCAACCTTTCTTGAACAAATTGCTTTTCCAGTAGAAATATCTGTAACAATTAAAGTATAAGAACGTGAAGCACTAGCTTGAAAGGCTACATTAAATTTACCATTACTTGGATTAGGATAAACTTGTACTTCTTGAACCGTAGAAGTTGGGGCAGCAATAGTGGTGTTGGCAGTTCTTGAAAAACCAATGTTACTAAAATTTGAATTGATAGCTGTTGTTGCTCCAGAGGAAATTTCTATTGAGAAAATAACGGTCGTTACATCTGTTAAATCAATAGAAGTAGTATTTAATGCACTTTTAAAATCTGAAAGATTGATTGAATAATCTTTATTTTCATCTGCTAACGGAATAGAGATGGTGTATTGATCATTCCAATTTGCAATTGAGTTCTTTAAAATTGTAATTCTTAAATTATTACCACCATTAGCAGAAAAGTTAATGCTTTTAAATTCAGATAAATCTTGTGTTGCAGCTCCACCCTTTAATAATTTATAGACTGATACATAAGTAGAGGTAGTTGCTTCAATATGTACGTTTCTATACAGAGGCATATCCGTGGTATAACTAGTTGCCTTTTGATTACTAACAGTAAAACGACTAACAGATGTTGTTTTTTTATCGTAATCAATTGCCCAATTACCATCACTCATATACAATAGATCCTGAACTTTACCATTAATTACCATTCTTATGTTGTGCTCATAAGCATCATTAACATCAATATTTGCTACTGATACACCATTTGCAGTCATTGTAAATTGATATACTTTGGTGATAATATCAGCTTGTTCATTTGCCTTTGTATCTATTTCGAAACTACCAATAGTTTCACTAGACAAGTTTTTTAAAGTGAACTTCAATGCTCCATTGTTTCTCACCGCTGATGTAATGTAAGCAGCAGGCAGAGATGCCGAAGAAGCCATTGTTTCTATTGGCGCGATTGCTTTTAGTTTATTCAATACTTCCAACATCATATCTGTAACTAAATATGGAGCAGTTGCCCACAATTGGAAATTATACATTGTTTCATCATTTGAATAGTCTTTAGTTAACCAATTGGATTGAAAAGAAAAAGAATTTCTTCCTGCAGCAGTACCAATACTAAAGCTAGTAGAGTATTCAATATTACCCGATGGACGCTTAACTGCATAACGTACAAAAGTTAGATTTTGAAGTGTAAAGTTCTCAACACTTACTATTTGTGCACCTCTCAACCTATCACAAACTGGTTTGGTATGAGAATAAATTGAACCGATAGATTTTGTTGCAAAAGCTACTGCTCTACAAACTGAGTCCTTTACAAAGTCAACGGCATTTACATCCACAGCATTAGTAAAGGTTGTAATATCTGAAGGAGAAGTTACGAAAGCAGTGTACCCATTATCATAAACTTGTTGTGGCATAATACTCGCAACAGTAAGGTTATTGATGTTGGTAGGAGTAGAAACTCCAAAAGTTGCATATTTATTTTGATTAATCAACTTTGGCATTACACTATAATTAATTTCATTGTTTCCGCCAGACTTGTATTTATTTATTAATCTTTTTCCAATTATGTCACCAAGGCTTTTACTTTCTAAGCCGCCAGAATTGCCAGAATAAACAATCTTACCATCAATAACTAGGTTAGGGATACTATCACTATTTTCTACGGAAGTCCTATCGTTTACAGTTGCGTAAAATAGAAGATCATTAAAGTCTTGATCGCATTGCTTAGTATCTCTTCTTACATCTTCAAAACCAATAATTAATTTCCCTGTTGCCTCATCATTCAGCATGATAGTATGCTTTTTTAAAGAATCAGCAGCCTCAGGATTGAAAGCAGCATTAGCGTATAAAATTCCCTTTGTATTGGTTACATTTGAATTATTCCAACCATCTACAACCAACGCAAATGCAATGGTTGTATGCGCTAAAAATTTACCTAGATAAACTTTACTTCCAATATTTAATCCTCCACCAAAACCTGGTTTAGAAGCGTTTGGAAATATGATAGTAATATCTTTTTCGGAAGGTGCTTTTACTGGTGGAGTATTGGTATTGTAAGTATAATATCCCAAGGCGTTTCTATAGGAAGCACCTTCATCTACAAACGTAATCCAAACATCAGCATCAGCAGAAAGGGAAATTGATTCAGGTCTACCATTGGTCAATAACCTAGGATTATAAATAGGAACTGGTCTGCTTTCTGGTAATGTAAGTCCAATTTTAGTGATAAATGCTTGATTACAATCAGCATCAGACGTAACCAAATTTGTAGGTACGGCATCCCATCTGTAAGTATCTTGATAACGAAATTGAGCTAGTGAGCATAGAGAGGAAACCAAAAAGGCTATCGTAAAAGTGAAATTTGTAAGTATTTGTTTCATGGTACAATTGTTTTAATTGACAAGACAAAACTCACTGAATTGTTTCTATTAAAATACCCCTTAAACCACTGTAGTTGTACTCCTACAAATAAAAATTAGAATTAATGACACCCAATTTATCTATCAAAGCATCAATAATCTATATATTATAAAAAATCATAAATAATAATTCAAGAATAAACTTCGTAATGACGCTGGTTCTTTACGACAAAGTTCACTAGGAAAAAAACAAGGAACACTAAAGTTTAGCATTTCCATTTGGAATGTACCAATAAAAATAGAGATTCTTGGGTATCTGAATTTGGCCTTATTAGACAGTAAATTTTAGCCTTATTGTCAGGATAACATTCGTATGAAGGAAACATTACATAAAAATGTCCAGAATTACTCTGTTTAGAATGAGCTTACAGGCATGTACTATCCATGAGTACGTTAGCTTTATAAAGGCGATAAAATAATTTATTGCATAATTTGATGGTAATTGAATACAATAGCTTCAATTACAGTTATGGAGTATTAGACTATTGATGGATTTGAAGAAGCTAGATTAAGTTGTAAAAGAAATGAACTATTAATCAGTAGAACCTGAATTAAATTTAGAAACAACTTGCTTGCTACTTCTCCAATTCCTTAAAAAGGCTTCCGTCATTCTCAGCATTAAACCATTTAAACTGATGGTGAAGGCTAACTACATCTCCTACAATAACCAAACTTGGCGAGCTAAATTGCTTGTCTTTAAAATCGACAGCACAATTTTTCAATGTAGTAATATTTATTTTTTGATGAGGCGTAGTAGCCTGCTCTACAATAGCTAGTCCTACATCTTTTTTGCCCATATACCTTATAAGTAATTCTGCCAGATGAATCACATTTTTAGATGCCATGTAAAACACTAGGGTATCATTAGTTGCAGCTAAATACTTCCATTTTTCTGGGCGATAATTGGCACTAGGATTAAAAGTAATCCATTGAACACCTTGCGAAAATCCACGAGCCGTTAACGGAATGCCTGTATAAGCTGAAGCACCTGCAGCAGCAGTGATACCGGGAATAATTTCGAAAGGGATTTCGTTTGCAGTAATGGCATATAATTCGTCCAACACATTACTAAAAAAAGCAACATCCCCCCCTTTCAATCTAAGAACAGTATGTCCTTGCAAAGCATGGGAAACTATCAGTTCATTAATTTCCTCTTGTGGAATGGAGGCATCATTGTATCCTTGCTTACCTGCATTTAATACTATCACATCTTTTCTTGCATTCAAAGAAATGATATCTGGATTCACTAATCTATCACAAATAATCACATCAGCTTCTGCCAATCGTTTTTGTAGTTTGATGGTAATTAATTCTGCATCACCAGGCCCAGCACCTGCAATAATTACCTTCCCTTTCTTAGTTGTGACGTTTGTATTTTCCATGAGGGGATAAAAGTAAATAAGGTCTGCCAAGTAATTAACTCAACAGACCTTTATTATTCAAATTTTTTCTTATTACGCAGATTTAAAACAGTCCTTCAATAGATAAATAACGTTCTCCAGTATCATAGTTGAACGTAAGAACAGTTGCACCTTCAGGAATCTCTTCTAATTTTTGTGCAACAGCTGCCAAAGAAGCACCTGTAGAAACACCCACCAACATTCCCTCCTCTTTAGCAACTCTTTGCGCATAAGTAAAAGCGGCATCTTTACTTACTTTTATTACACCATCCAAGATTGCTGTATTTAAAATAGAAGGAACAAAGCCAGCACCAATACCTTGCAATGGATGTGGCCCCGGAGCCCCACCACTCAAAACAGGGGATAATTCAGGTTCTACTGCAAATACTTTAAGATTAGGAAACTTTGCCTTCAATATTTCAGCAACACCAGTAATGTGACCACCAGTACCCACACCTGTAATCATATAATCGATGCCATTAGGGAAATCATTCAGTATTTCTACGGCAGTAGTCTTTCTATGAATTTCAGTATTAGCAGGGTTATCAAATTGTTGCGGCATCCAAGCATTTGGTGTTGAAGCAACCAATTCACAAGCTTTTTCAATGGCACCTTTCATCCCTTTTTCACGTGGAGTTAAAACGAATTCAGCACCGTACAATGCCATCAATCTTCTGCGTTCAACACTCATGCTTTCGGGCATTACCAAGATAATCTTATAACCTTTTACAGCAGCTACCATCGATAAGCCAATACCAGTATTACCTGAGGTAGGTTCAATAATAACACTATCTTTCTTGAGAATACCTTTTAATTCTGCATCCTCAATCATAGCCAAAGCAATACGATCCTTGATACTAGAACCAGGATTCGTTCTTTCTAACTTAATAAATACATTGTGTTTATTGCCAAAAAGATTATTGATGCGTACATGTGGCGTATTGCCTATAGTACCTAAAATGTTATTTGCTATCATAATTAATGTTTATTGATTAATGTTTAATAATATTTCTGTGTCCGTCTTTAAATGTTGTTTCTAGGAAAGCTATATCACAAAGTTCAACACATCTGTAAAAACAACCTTCTCTCTAACCTTTACTTCACTTTTGTGGTATACTAATGAAAATGACTCTACACTATTGGTTAGCCAAACATTTCCACCAATAATGCTATCCTTACCAATCACCGTTTTGCCGCCCAGTATGGTTGCACCACTGTAAATAACCACATTATCTTCAATAGTAGGGTGTCGTTTACTAGAAGCATGTGCCTTATCTACATTCAATGCTCCCAAAGTAACCCCTTGATAGAGTTTTACATTATTACCAATAATAGTTGTTTCGCCTATTACAATCCCTGTTCCGTGATCGATTGTAAATGCCTCGCCAATAGTTGCCCCCGGATGAATGTCTATTCCAGTTTTGCTGTGTGCATATTCAGAAAGCAAACGAGGTAAAGTCTGTATTTGTTGAATGTGCAATTGATGTGCTATACGATAAACCGCCGTGGCATAAAAGCCAGGGTATGCTATTAATACTTCTTCTATAGACTTTGCAGCAGGGTCGAATGCCAAAGTTGCTTCAGCATCTTTTAATAGTTGTTTGTAAATCGAGGGAAGTGAATCAAAGAAAAGTTTGGTGTTTACTACTACCTGTTCTTCATTCTTCAAAAGCTCAAATATCAGTGCAGAAAAAGTATTCTTAAGGTTTGTATAGTGGTTGGACAAAGCCTTTTCTGTTTGAAACTTTTCTTGATAGGAAGCAAATAGAAAATTGAACAATCCATCCATAAACCCTTCTGCCAATTCCTTATCAGGAAAGTTGCCATAACATTTTCTGTTTCTATTAAATAACTCTTGAATAAAACTTGCTTCGTTCATAACCCATTGCTACTTTATAAACCCCAAGGGAATAAATAAAAAAATAAAGATAATGGTTTCTATTTTATCCTATAAATAAAATAGACTAAATAAATATAAAAATCTAGTTGACAGCCTTAATCAATCAAATTACTGAATCATACAAGCCCCAACGGTAACATTACTTGTTTCATCAATTAAAATTGCGCCTCCATTTACACGTAGACTTTGATAGCTGTCGAAAGCAATGGGTTGTGCAGTCTTGATGGTAGCCCTAACTATATCATTCAAGCCAACATTCTGTGGTGAATAATCTTTTTCTAGGGTATTGACATCTAATTTGTAATCAATAGATTTCAATATACTTCTAACACGAGTACTATTAATTTGGAAAAGATATTTGTTGCCCGCAACCAATGGTTTACTATCCATCCAGCAGATTAATACTTCCAATTGTTGTTCTACCTGAGGTAAATCTTCGTCACGTACCAATACATCGCCACGGCTAACATCAACATCATCTTCTAAATGAAGGATTACACTCTGCGGTGCAAAGGCTTCTTCTACCGGCTTGCCACCCAACTCTATCAAGCTTATTTTGCTTTTTACACCAGAAGGTAGTACAGTAATGGCATCCCCTACTTTATAAATTCCACTGATTACTTTACCTGCATATCCACGGTAATCATGTAACTCTTCAGTTTGAGGACGGATTACATACTGAACAGGGAAACGACTATTGGTAAGATTTATGTCATTTTCAATAGAAACGTTTTCCAAGAAATTCAACAGCGTATCACCTTTATACCAAGGAAGATGCTGTGAGGGATCTACAATATTATCACCATTCAAAGCTGAGATTGGTATGTAAGTAATGTGCTTGATGCCTAATTGTTTGGCCATTACATCATAATCAATCAAGATATTATTGTAAACATCTTCAGAATATTCTACTAAATCCATCTTGTTTACAGCCACAACAACATGAGGAATGTTCAACAAGGAAGCAATAATTGAGTGCCTTCTTGTTTGCTCAATTACTCCATGTCTTGCATCAATCAAAATGATAATCAGTTCAGAGTTTGAAGCACCAGTAACCATGTTTCTGGTGTACTGAATATGCCCAGGTGCATCTGCAATGATGAATTTTCTTTTTGGAGTAGAAAAGTATTTGTATGCAACATCTATTGTGATGCCTTGTTCTCTTTCTGCACGCAAACCATCAGTCAATAATGCCAAATCTATTTCCCCATCTTCACGGTTTTTAGTTTGCTTTTCAATAGCTTCCAAATGGTCAATCATGATGCTTTTACTATCATACAATAATCTTCCTATCAAGGTACTTTTACCATCATCAACACTACCTGCTGTAATAAATCTTAGTATATCCATTATCTTTTTACCCCTATCCCCTAAAGGGAGATATGTTTTGTTGTTTAAAAATTGTTTTACCTCATAAATTTGAGCATCCAAGTTACCCTTTAGGGGGTAGAGGTGCTAAAAATAACCGTTCTTTTTCCTGTCTTCCATTGCAGCTTCACTCACCTTGTCATCAATTCTTGTTTCGCCACGTTCACTGGTTTTAGTTGCAATAATTTCATTGATGATGTCATCAATTCCCGTAGCATCACTTTCCACTGCGGCTGTACAAGTCATATCACCAACGGTTCTATACCTTACTTTTTTTACAGATATTTTATCAGTAGGTTCCAGTTCAACAAACTTAGACATTGCCACAAACTGACCTTGATATTCTATCACTTCTCTATTATGTGCAAAATAAATTGACGGCAATGCAATATTTTCTCTGCGTATATAGTTCCAAATATCTAGCTCTGTCCAGTTGCTTATCGGGAAAACACGCACGTTTTCTCCTTTATCAATCTTACCATTATAAATACTCCACAACTCTGGGCGTTGTAGCTTCGGATTCCATTGTCCAAATTCATCTCGTACCGAAAAAATCCTCTCCTTAGCCCTTGCTTTTTCCTCATCGCGCCTTGCACCACCTATGCAAGCATCAAACTTAAATTCTTCTATTGTATCTAATAACGTATAAGTCTGCAAAGCATTTCTACTCGCAAACTTGCCCTTTGGTTCAGTAAGATTTTTTGCTTTTATGGTATCACCTACATTTCTAACAATTAGCTTCTCCCCTATTTCGGCTGCAAGATTATCTCGGTAATCTAGTGCTTCCTGAAAGTTATGCCCCGTATCTATATGCACTAAAGGAAAAGGAAATTTTCCTGGACGAAATGCCTTTAACGCCAAATGCACCAGTACAATTGAGTCTTTACCGCCCGAAAACAACAAAGCAGGACGTTCAAACTGCCCTGCTACTTCACGCATAATATGTATGGATTCCGACTCTAACTGATCCAAATAATCTAAACCCCTAGCCCCTAAAGGGGGATTTGAAATACCTTCACTATTCTTTATCTCGTTATTAATCATCATGTTTATTTCTAAATCTATTTTCTATTAATTTGCACTCACAATCAGAACCACATTGTTTCCCCCTTCAGGGGATAGGGGTTAATGCTCATGCAGCCCACATTCCTTTTTGTCTGCCTCTTCCCACCACCATCTTCCAGCTCTGAAATCTTCACCCGGCTTGATGGCACGTGTGCAAGGCTGGCAACCTATGCTAATAAAACCTCTATCGTGCAATGGATTGTAGGGTATATTGTTTTTCACAATTTCATCTTTTACTTGTTCGGTGGTGTAATGCAACAGCGGATGGAACTTTATGATGTTGTTACTCTCATCCCATTCCAACATTTCAAGCCCTTGTCTGTCGGGAGAATGTTCTGCACGTAAACCTGTAACCCAAACTTTATTACCATTCAAAGCTCTTTTCAGCGGTTCAACTTTACGAATAAAGCAACAAGATTTTCTATTTTCAATGCTTTCATAAAACGAGTTAGGTCCCTTTTCAGCAACAAACTTACCCAGTGCTTCCGCCTGAGGATAGTAAGGAACAATATGTGTATTATAACGTTCATTGGTACTTACCCAAACACTATAAGTTTCAGAAAACATCCTTCCTGTATCTAAAGTAAAAATACTGATTGGAAGATTATTGTGTAGGATTTCGTGAGAAATCAGTTGATCTTCAAAGCTAAAACTAGAGGAAAAAGTAACTGCATTTGGAAACAATTCAGATAGTAACACCAAAGAATCCTTGATACTTAAACCATTGGTCTTTGAAAGTAGTTCTGTATTTGTTTCTTTATGATTGGATGCCATTTGTATAGTTAAATTAAAAAATATTCACTTTAAGTACTCCGATACCCTTAGATTATTTGACATTTTCAAATGTCACACATTGAAAGTCTATCTTATTGGGCGGCAAAAGTAATTACTTATTGTTTAAGTTTAGGCAATAGTAGATTTAACTTCTAAAAAAGAAACAAAAAAAAACAAAATGTATTTAGAATTCTAGAAAAGTTAATAATGCAATATTTATATTAAAGAGCTGTTATAATAGACAGTTGTAAGAGTTTGTCTATAAAATATTTTGAACAAAGGCAATTGGGGTGTGAAGCGGATCCTTAAATAGAGAGGTCTAAAGTAGGTAATTTAAAGGCAAGATTCGTATCCCCGATTTTTTATACTTAAACCTCGTTCTGCATTTCTTCCATTTGAAAAATCAACCAAAGATTTAAAATTCAGTATATGTAATTTCTTAATCCGCATGGGCAAAAATATAATCTTATTTATCTGCTGTACTCAACACTTTACTTAATCTCTCACTAATCACTAATAACTAACCACTATTAATTCAAACTTCTGAAATCTACCGGCACTAGTTTACTTACCCCTGCTTCCTGCATGGTTACTCCATAAATCACATCCACTGCACTCATGGTTTGTTTGTTGTGTGTAACAATGATAAACTGAGAGTTGTCGCTGAATTTCTTTATCATCTGTGTAAACTTACCCACGTTGGCATCATCTAGTGGGGCATCAACCTCATCAAGAATACAGAATGGGGCAGGTTTTATTAGGTAGATAGCAAACAACAAAGCCGTGGCAGTCAACGTTTTCTCACCACCGCTCAACTGTGTGATGGAAGAAGGACGCTTGCCTTTAGGTTTTGCAATGATTTCTATCCCTGTTTCTGCTAAGTTTTCTGGGTTTACCAACACCATGTCAGCCGTATCCTCTTCGGTAAACAAAGCTTTAAACACTTTTTGGAAGTTTTCACGCACCGCATTAAACGTATCCAAAAACTGTTGGTTAGCAGTTGCTTCCACTTCTTGAATAGTTTGCATCAGGCTATCTTTCGCCGTCACCAGATCATTCTTTTGCTCAAGGATAAAGTCGTAACGCTTCTTCATTTCGGTATAAGCTTCAATGGCGGTAGGGTTTATTTCGCCCATGTTTTCCATACGCCTTTTCAACCTATCGCTACTAGCGTGAAGGTCTTCTAATGGAGAATCTGTTATGCGTTGTTCCTGCAATACCTTATCTAAATCTATCTTAAACTCCACATGCAAGCGTTCTTTCATGCCTGCCAGTTGAAGTTTAAGTTCGTTAAGCTTGTCTTTCAGCGCATTCAGTACGCCGTCCAACATTTCCTTACTCTTAATCTTGGTACGCAGTTCACTTTCTTTTGTTTGTAAAGCATTCCTAAGATTATAATAAGCTTGATCGGCCTCATTCAGTTTCTTTTCTTCTTCTTCCTTGCTTTTCAATAATTGAAGTAAGGCTTCTTCGCTTGCCAATAACCCCTTTTCTCCTTCTAAGATATTTCCAGCAGCTTCACCCAATTGAGATGTGTTGGAATCTATTTGGATATGCAATTCGCTTAGTTGCTTTTGCTTAAACGTAAGCTCCTGTTGCAATGCATTTATCTTGCTTTGTTGACGCGTCAACTGTAAATTGTTCTCATTATATTGTGCAGACGCAGCTTGATAATCCCTTTCTGCCAACTTATAATCACCTTCTACCAATTGCAAATCTGTAGATGTCTGTTGTAACTTTTTATTAAGGCTTTCCAAACTTTCCCTCGTGGTGGCAATGGCTTCCTGCTCATCTTCCAGCCGTTGCTGCAAGTCTTCCAAACGTTGTTGTGCAGTGGTTTGTGCAGCCAACGTATTTTCTATCTTATTCTTAGCCGCAAAAACCTGATTGGTTAATTGATTTATCTCGTTCTCCGTTTGCTTTATTGCATTCTCTTTCAACTGTTGATTAAACACAAGCACTTGTTCATGTAATGTTTTAATCTCTGTTTTTAAAGCAACAACAATGGCATCTTGCTGAGCAATTTCCTCACTCAGTTTTTCTAAGTTTTTAGCACGGCCAATCTTTTTACCTTCAAATAATCCTACACTGCCGCCTGTAAGGGTGTATTGACCTTGAACATACTTTCCAGATTTTTCAAGAATGATGGCATTGGTATTTTCTTGTGCAAAAGCTTCTTCGTTTTCAGCAATAAACACATTGCCTAATAGATGTGCAGCCAAGTTTTTAAACTGTTCATCCACTTCTATCACATCCAAAGCCTTGATGGTGTGCTTTGGTTGGGTAGATGAGTTGGAAACTGCCACAATCTTATCTAATAAAAAGAAGTTTGCCTTTCCTTTTTTATTGGTATCTAGCAGTTGAATGGCTTGCATTCCTTCTGCCAAATTATTTACCACATAATAGTTTAGGTAAGGCTCCAACACTTGCTCTACGGCAGTGCGGTAGCTTTCATTAACGTAAATAATATCCGATAGTATTGGCGCAGTATGATTCCAATTAGGGTTTTTATGCAAGAATTTGATACTCTCCGGATAACCTTCCATCGAGTCCACCAAACTCTTCAACAACGCATATTCATTGCGCTTGCTATCTAGTTTTCTTGTTTCTTCGGCTAGTTTATTTCTAAAAACTTCTAGCTCTTGCTGCGAATTAAATATATTTTGCTTGGCAGTTTCATGCGCCGTTTGCAGTTCCTGCAATTCATCACGCTTTTCGGCCTGCAATTCTTCTTTGTCCTTAAGTTCTGCCTCCAATTGCTTTAGGGTCGCACTTCTGTTTTGCTGCTCATCCTGCAACTGAACGGAAGAGCGCTGTATGTTGTTGATAGAAGTATCGGCAACGGCCACACGCTTTTCAGCATCAAACTGATTACGCTGAATACTTTGGTATTCGCCCCTTAACGCATCTAATCCGCTTCTTTTCTCATCAAATATTTCTCTTTTTTCATCTATAGCTTGCTTCGAAGCTGCCACCGTAAACTGCAACTCCTGAAGTACTGTGCTTTCCGTATTAACCTGCACTTGCGTAAACTGAATACTGTCTCCCAAGTTCTTCAACTGACCTTCGGCTTTAGCCAAAAAGTCTTTCAGTCCAGTCTCTTTTTCCTTGAGGTATTTTAATTTCTGAGCTGCTAGGTTCTTTTCATTTTCCTTACCCCTTAGCGATTGTAGCAACTCATTAAATGCCGTTTGTTTGCTGTGCAAAGCTCTTTCCTGCTCAATAAAACCAAGCTTTTCTTGCTCAATGGATGCTTCTTCGTTGGCAATTTCCGCCTCAAGTCTAATCTTTTTATCTACCTCGGTTTCTTGCTGTTCATTTAATTCCTTGTAGGTAATGTTGAATCCTTCCAAGGCTGCTTTTGCCAATTCTACGGCAACTTCCTTATATTCTTTCTTTAGTTCAAGGTATTTCTCCGCTTTTTTTGCTTGGTTTTCGAGTGTTTTTAATTGATTATTTATTTCAAACAATAAATCTTCTATGCGCGCCAAATCCTGCTCGGTAGCATCTAGTTTACTTTTCGCTTCCTTTTTTCTTGTTTTATAAATGGTGATGCCAGCCGCTTGTTCCAGCATTCTTCTACGGCTATTTTCCTTATCACGGATAATGTCATCTACCATTCCTAGTTCGATGATGGCATAACTATCGGTGCTGATACCCGTATCTAAAAAAAGGTTATGAATGTCTTTCAATCGGCAGCTTACATCGTTCAAGCGATATTCGCTATCTCCATTTTTAAAGAAACGACGGGTAACGGTAACGGTACTAAATTCGGTAGGGAGTAGGTTTCTAGTATTTTCAAAAGTAAGGCTCACTTCGGCCAAACCGCTAGCACTTCTGTTTTTAGAGCCATTAAAAACCAAGGCACTTTGGTTTTCGCTGCGCAATGCACTTATCTTTTGTTCACCAATTACCCAACGGATACTATCAATAATATTGCTCTTGCCACAGCCGTTAGGGCCAATAATGCCCGTGATACCCTCGTCGAAACTGAGCAATGTCTTATCAGCGAAGCTTTTAAAACCCTTTATTTCCAGACTCTTTAACCGCATACCAATTCTTTAAGTGTCTGCGAACATAAGGCAATAGTTACTCACCACAAAGGCGGTTATCCACAATGTGGACAAAAAGATAGAAAAGTTAATAAAGAGTTGTTTTAAAGGTATATTCCCCGAGATGTTTTTACAATATTGTAAACATAATTATTCTCAAATATCATATGTGTTCTTTTTAACTTTTCTAATCATTTCTAAAATAATCCTTACTGTAATCATCGGTTCTTTGGCTATTGATGCCTCACGTAGGCATTGTAATTGAGTAGGAAGGAAATTATTTTCTGCTTATATTAAAATGACTTTAGTTCAAACAATACCCTTGATTATTCGATTAGAAATATTGTCCAATGAGGGACAACTAAAAATCTAACCTCTTTACTTGTGTTAGTAGTAATATAATTTTCATTAGAGTTTATATCAATTAGAAATATTATACTCACATGCGAAATAATTTGGCTAATGAATCGTTTAAATTAGCATGGAATTAGGTAAGTACGAAAATTGGTCAAGAAACCCAATTCGTTTTGTTGCAATGACAGGTTATGTTCT
>CANCVE010000020.1 GCA_947381435.1 Chitinophagaceae bacterium | reverse complement strand
TGACGTGAAAATAATGAGCCCTTGCTGCGGGTTAGGTTATTCACAAATTAATGTGAATACCCAAAAGAAAAAAAGAAGCAAAAAAAGAAAACCATAGTAGTAGTAATATTTTAACAGTTAATTGCTAAAGCAAATCTAAAGGACGTGTACTCGTTAGCTGAATTAAAAGATAACAGCGAATTATTTTGTATCATTCAAATGCCACAAATAAAATAATGGCAAAAATCTGCTTTCCCCACTCATACCTCACCACACTTAAGATGAGTAAGCATGTTTAATCATTGAGTTATTTTTCTTAGCCAAGCAATTCAGTAACTATATGAAGTTGCTTTGCCACTAATGGTTTTGCCAAAAAAGCTATAATACTCCTTTCATTTTTAGCTCTTTCTTGGTCTTCAGGATTTATGCTTGATGAAAGAATAAATATTTTTGTTTTTGTTTCAAAGTGTGCAAAATCTCTTTTAAAAGTTTCAAAAAAATCCCACCCATCCATCATTGGCATATTTAAATCTAGGAAAATTACTTCTGGAAAATTTTCCATTGATATTTCACCGCTGTCTAGCTTTTTAAAAAAATCTATTCCTTCTAATCCGTTGTAGGCTTCAATTATTGAATTACAAAATTTATACGCATTCAAATGAACCTTATTTAAAATTTGTGTTACTCTATCATCATCTATTGATAAAACTGTATTAATCATTTTTAATTATTTAAAAGTTATTGTAAATGTTGTACCAATATTCACCTCACTTTCTACTTCTATTTTACCGCCTAATGTAGTTATTTGTGAATGTATAAGGTATAAGCCAATCCCTTTGCTATTTGCGTTGTTATGAAACCTTTTATACAATCCAAATATTTTGTCTTTTGCTAAGGCCATATTAATGCCAATACCATTATCAGAAAACGTGAGTATTGTATCCCCATCAGGTTCCTTGTTTGTTTTTATGGTGATGATTGGATCTCTATCTGGATGACAATATTTTACTGCGTTAGTTAATAGATTTAAAAATACACTTTCCAAATATTCGTTGGCAAAAGTTACAATAGGTGCTGCGGAGAAGTCAGCATTTAATATTACTTTTTTTTCTAGTAATGACATTGAAAGCGACTCTTTTACTTTTTTAAATATTTCTTGAAATGTTAATTGATCTTTTTGTATATTTCTATTCTCCTTTATTATTAAAACCTCAACTAAATCATTCAAGGTATCATTTAAATGGTGGGTTGAAATTTTAAAGCCCTCTATCAGTTGCAAGGTAAGTGCATCTGTACCAGGTCCAGGTTGAATAATATCGCAAATGGAAATAAGGTTAGTTAATGGCGCTCTCAAATTGTGTGAAGTGATATAACTAAACTGTTTCAATTCAAGGTTGTTTTCAACCAATTCTTTCAGTAAATTTTCTTTTTCTAGAGCAGCTTCCTTTTCTTTTGTAACATCTCTTTGCACAGATACCCAATGAGTAAACCAACCATTTTTATCTTTTATAGGCGTTACTCTGAAGGTTACCCAAAATAACTCACCATTCTTTTTTTTGTTTCTAACCGTAATTTCACAACTTTCCCAATTATTTAATGCTTTTCGAAGTTTGTCCAATTCTGTTCTGTCTGTATCAGCTGTTTGCAATATTCGTGGTGTTTTACCTATTATTTCATCCGCACTGTATCCAGTCATTTGCTCAAAAGCAGGGTTAGTAAATGTTATCCTCGGACCGGGGTTATCAATATCTCCAGTTTCCGCTATCAAAATGGCGTCGTTAGTATTTAATACTACCGCTTCCATTAGCCTTAATCGCTCTTCTTCCGCTCTCTGTTTTGTTATGTCCTGCATAGCACCAACCATTCTTACTATATTTCCATTCTCATCTTTTATGGCAAAGGTTTTATCTTTTACAGTAGCATAGCTTCCATCAGCCTTTTTCAATCTATATTCTCCGACCCATCTGTTATTGCTAGTTTCTGAACTTAGTACCGCATATTGATCCTGCATTGTAAAATCAATATCATCTGGATTAATATTTTGCCTCCAAATATTATTTTCTATTGGCATCCATCCATCGCCAACGGGATGACCGAAAAATGTGGTAAAGTTTTTACTAATATAAGTTTCTTTTTTTACCAAGTCAGCCTCCCAAATTACATCCGACGTAGCCATGGTTGCATACTCATATCTACGGTTGCTCTGTTTCAACTGTTCCTCGGCTTTCAGTTTATCAGTTACATCAATTAAGGAACTAAAACACAATTCCAAATCTTCAAAAACAATTATCTCCGACCTTATTTCTACATATACCCACGATTTATCCTTTCTAACTAGTGGTGTTATGTACGGTTTGTTAGGGCCATTTTTCAATTCCTCAAACCTTTTCACCCATGTATCAATTGAATGTCTATGTGATACTTCAACTATATTCAATTTTTTATATTCCTCTACGGTATAGTCTAGAAGTTTACAAGCAGCGTCGTTAAAATCAAACATAGAACCGTCTTTCCTCCAAAAATGCATCGCGATATTTGCATTCCTAAAAGAAAAATCTACAATTTTCAAACTTTTCACTAATGTTAGGCTTTCAGTTATATCATATAAATAGACACAAATAAGTTCTTCATCCCCAAATTTTATAAAGTTTGGATTTACCTCCAAATCTATTGGGGTGCCATCTTTCTTATTCCTTTTGGCAATATAGCTAATGCTTTTCTTTTCTTTTATATCTTCCCAATATAGTTTCCACGTTTCTGCTGTAAAATCTTTCCTAAAGTCAAATGCTGTTTTCCCATTCAATTCTTCCAAACTAGCATATCCATACAATTTGGCACAAGCCAAGTTAATATCAAAAACGCTCCCATCTTCTTTAAAATAAACAATACCCCAAGCTGCATTTTCTATTGTAAATGCAGAAAGTTGTAAATTCTTTGTTGCTTTCTTTTTTTCAGTGATGTCATTAATATAAATACAATTTACTTCTAGGCTTCCATAATTTATTATTTGTGCATTAATATCCAAATCTATCAATGTGCCATCTTTTCTTCTGCGCTGTGTTTCATATTGCATACCCCCACATTCTTTCAGCTGTTGCCAATATTCCTTCCAAGATACAGCATCAAATCCACCGTGTAGTTCATATACTTTGGTGTTTTGTAATTCTTCTAATGTAAATTGGTTGTCTTGTATATAAATATCATTGTAGTCATAATAAGTACCATCTTTATTTAAGAACACAGTTATTTGCTTTGATTTTTTAAATGCATGTTCTAAAAAAAGAAGCCTTTCTTCCTTCTTTTTCTTTTCGGTAATGTCCGTAAAAAATACACAGTTTAGTTCTTTATCGCCATAATTAATAAAGTTTGCTTCTATGTTTGCAAAAATAATTTCACCATTTTTCTTCTTAAGTTTAGTTTCAAAACTTAATGATTTTGCTTTCTTCAATTCTTTCCAATGAATTGGCCAAATATCATATTGATAATCAGGGTCTATATCATGTATTGATATAGCCTTGTATTCTTCTTTTGTATAACCCAACAATTGGTGGGCAGCTTCATTAAAATCGAAGATAGAGGCATCCTCAGAAAGTATGTTTATAGGCGTTGTCGAATTTCTGAACACAAAATCCACGAGTGCCATTTGTTCTTTTTGCTTTTTCTTCTCGGTTATATCCGTTACAAATGCACAGTTAAGCTCTTTGTCGCCATATTGAATATAGTTTGCCTCCACATTTATAAAAATCAACTCCCCATTCTTCTTTTTCATCCTAGACTCAAAACTTAATGAGCCTACTCTTTTAAGTTCTTCCCAATGCAATTGCCAAATGTCCAACTGATAGTCTGGGTCCAAATCAGGTATACTTATATTTTGATATTCTTCTTTCGTATAACCCAATAGTGTATAGGCAGCTTCGTTAAAGTCGTGTAAAGTGGAGTCTTTATTAACAATATTTACAGGTGTTTTAGAATTTCTAAATGCAAAATCAATTAGATCCATTTGTTCTTCTTGCTTTTTCTTTTCCGTTATATCAGTAGAATATGAACAAATCAATTCTAAATCCCCTTGCTTCAAGTAGTTTATATAAATGATTAAATTTGCTATAGTTCCATCCTTTTTCCTTGGGGTAGTATCTATAGTCATACTCCCTTTGGCTTTTATTTCTGCCCAATGCAGCGCCCATTTTTCTTTATCAAAATTATCGTCAAGCTCAATTACCTTTTTACCTTTTAATTCCTCTTGGCTGTATCCCAAATTCCTAGCTGCCGCTTCATTAATATTGTAAATAGTTGAATCTTCTTTTACAAGAAATATTGGCATTGCAGAATTGTTGAATGTAAAATCAACCAATTTTAGTTCCTCCTCTACTATTTTTTTTTGCTTAGCCTCAATTATAAACATTACCTGTTTAGACAGCTTAGTCAAAGCCTCTTTTTGTTCGTTGGTAAGTTTACGTGGTCTTTTGTCTATCACACAAAGCGTTCCCAAAGCAAATCCATCAGTGTCTACAAGAGGCACTCCTGCGTAAAATACAATATTGGGGTTGGCAATAACAAATTTGTTGTCAATAAAGCGAGGATCAGTTCGGGTATCCTCCACTTCAAATATTGTTTGTGGTTGGTTGATGGCATGGGTACAAAACGAAAAATCTCTATGCGATTCAGTTACATCTATCCCAAATTTCGATTTAAAAAATTGCCTGTCCTTATCAATCAAGGAGATTAAACTGATGGGTGTTTGGCAAATTACTGAGGCTAAATAGGTTATTCTGTCAAAATCTTCTTCTGGCAAAGTATCTAATAAGTTGTAGGCACTTAATGCTTTAAGCCTTTCGGTTTCATTACTAGGACTTTCTGCTTTAATCATATGTTGCTAATATTACTTAAGGTAAAGATTATGTTTTATTTTGTAGAAGGGTTTTATGCTTTTAAAATGTAAACTATATACATTAATGTAAACACATATATTTAAGTATAGTTTTAATAAATAGAAAAGTATTAAAATACCTTAATTTCTTATTCGTAATCGTTTAAAAAGTTAAAGTAATATGCAAACCTATGGTTTAGTTAATGTGTAATTTACCCCTTAAATGAATAGTTATTTATAGTTAGCTCCAAGTAACTTTAAATCACGCAAATAGAATTTAGAAAAAGAATTATACTCAACAGAAATTGGTTTGCAAAAAATTAATGTCTGAAATCCTTTGAAATCAAAGGAATCAATCATTTTTATCATTCAAATCATTTAATCAATGGTATAAAAAGAAATTCTTTAAACCCAGATTCGCGATGGACTCATAACTGTTTTAACAAATACAATAAAGACAAATGTTAGAGTAGATTTTTTGACTGAAGACATAATGAATTCTATAGAAGGAGATTCAATCAATCAAAAACTTGTAATTATTGTAGTTGAGACTTGCATTAGAGTTCTATTGGGTAATTTGGGTAAGTATTGCAAATAAACCAACTTGCCATCCATCATTAAACGAAAATTTTTAAACTTCCACACGTTGTTATTTATTATATTATTTCTTACAAAAAAATGTTCATCAATACAGCAAATTAGCACTCAGCGTGAGCATAATTTAGTTTAGGATAACATGTAATTATATTTAAAAAGAAACGGAAGTAATTAATGGCCAACAACCCGCAGAGAATTGTTGACCATACCAAAATTACTTAACTCAGCAGTCAAACTCGCAATCCAGACAGGTCTTTGAAACCAGTCAGAATTCTCAAAGCAAACATCAAGATGATTTTTTCGATGCCTTAAAAAGTAAACATAAAGCCATGAAAGGATTCATGAACTAGTACCCCGATATTCGAACAGTACTTTACAAATTGGGGTAATCATGGGCTAGATGGAAATGTATCCAACTAGCTTTAAAAAATAAGTTATGAATAAAATTGAATTTATAGAAGCAATTAAATCGTCTGTTGGAATAGTGTCTCAGAAATCTATTGAAGAAAGTTAAAAAAAACCTGCTGGAAAAAACCTGCAGCAAATCTGTTAGAGTTGTCGAATTGGTTTAACCAACTCAAAAATGATGACAAGGCTATGCTATTTCGAGTGACTAAAGAAGTAATAGATACTACTATTTTTGGGTTCTTTTGCATTTTAGATGGTGTTACTGCAATAGAGGATGGAACTGATAAAGGGAAATTAAATCTGTACTACGAAAAAGATGGCAAAAAATTGTTATTAAATAATCCTGATGAGGACTACTTACATGACTTAATTTGAATTTGCTGACTGAATGAGGATTTTTGATGTTGTTTATTTAGTAACTATAAAGCCCATGAAGGGATTCATGAACTAGCACCCTAATTTTCGAGCATTACTTTACTCGTTAGGTATCCATGGGTTAGATGGTGTAAAAGATTATTTCTGAGCTGATGATACAGTTCTTTTTAAGAGCAATTAGATTATAAATTATGCAGCCATTATTAGAATATGTTTTCTATTTTTTTTATAGCCTCGCTAAGCGATTACGTGGAAATAATCTTGTAGAGTCTGCTACTATTTACATTACACTGACACTATCATGTATTATTATCCCTCCTAGCTTTGCCATAGTTTATAAAATATTCGGAATCAAATACAAAATTTTATATTACTTATCTGCTTTAGTACTTGGATTTACTATTCATTATTTTGATTTAAAGATTGTAAAAAAAAGAATACAGCTTTTGCAATTACTTGACAAACATAAAAATGATACTCTAATCGAAAAGATACTAGGATATTTTCTTGTATTAATATTATTAACTAGTTCACCTGTTTTAGGCTTTTTTTATTTTAAACTATTTATAGACCCAACTAGCCCATGAATGTCGGGGTCTATTGAAAATTAAACCCGTTTCATACACTTCGAAAATCGGGGTGCTAGCGCATGAATCCCTTCATGGGCTTTGTATTAACTGAATAAAACATTGGGATAATCATATTATTGTTGGCGTTGTAAAATCTGACAGGTCTCAAAGACCTGTCAGATTTGCGTGTCGGGGTGCTGCGGTAAATAATTGTGGTTTGGTCAACACCCCTAAGAGGGTTTTTCGACCATTAATTACTTGCGGTAGTTGTAAAGTAAAATAAGAGTATTTTATCCATCCTAAAGTAAATAAATAATGCTCAATCCTCATCAAAAAACCAATTCTCTAAAGAGAAGCACTAAACTACTAAAGAGAAAGAATCACAGACACAAGAGTAACGCTAATTGACTAAAGAGTAAGACTTACAGACACAAGAGTAGCACTAATTGACTAAAGAGTAAGACTTACAGACACAAGAGTAAGACTAATTGACTAAAGAGTAAGGCTCACAGACACAAGAGTAAGACTAATTGACTAAAGAGTACGACTCATAGACTCAAGAGTAAGACTAATTGACTAAAGAGTAGTACTCACAGGAAATTGAGTAAGATTTGTTAGAAAAACACTACTATCAAATGCCTTAAAAGTGCCAAAATAGTATGAGCAATCAGCGTTAAATGCTAATATTCATGTCTCACAATTCTTCCGAAGGATGACTTGCGCGTACCAGTCGAACCAGTTTATAACTGGAATACGCTAAAATCTCCCCTTGCAAGTCAACGCCAATCACTAATATCTGCTAATTATAGCGTCCACATTTTTTTTTAAACTTAATTGATGAGTTCATATTTTTTGCAACTAATAATGAATAGTAATAGATTTGCTGTGTAAACATTTAATCAGTTTACACTAATTGTTAATCACAAATTAATAACCACCATTGTTATGTTAGTACAATCACTTTTAGGGGAGTTTTACTTTGAAGTAGAGAACACCCGCAAATTATTGAATGCCATTCCGGATAGTGCATTAGAATGGAAACCTTCGGAGAAGAACTGGACTACGGCTCAATTGGCATCGCATATTGCCGAAGTATTTAACTGGTATAAGCCTACTTTACAGCAAGATGTAATGGATATGGCCGCCTACAAATACGATAAAGGCGACATTTCTAAAGCAGCTAATATTGTGGCGAAGTTTGAAGAAAACGTACTTGCAGCTAAAGATTGCCTAGAAGCTGCAACTGATGAAAGTATGTTTACAGAATGGAAAATGGTTGCAGGCGGTACAGACCCTATATTTCCGCCAATGCCCAGAATACAAGTGGTTCGTTCATTCTTAATGAATCATTTGTATCATCATCGTGGAGAATTGGTTGTTTATTTACGTGCTACTGGAAATAAAGTTCCGGCCATTTATGGTCCTACGGCTGATGATAAATTTTAGATAGAATTGTTTTAAATAAAATGGGTTCTATTGCTAATAATGATTGAATGTAAATACAATTTATTAGTAATAGAACCCATTTAGTATGATTAAGCTATAAATATTTATATAAAATAATAGCTTGGAAATAATAAACAAAAAATCATACAATCCTTTGCTGTAAAGAGTTTTAAAAATAAAAGTACATTTAGAGACCATATAGTTCTTCAGAATATGTATTAATAATTGTCAAATACACAATTACTTTTGTACTGTTATCAAAGGATAGCAAATAAGTGAAAATTTCGAACTTTTTTCATATGGCAAGCAATCGTTAGAGGTCAGTCTGTTTCTACAGAGTGACCCTTTTTATTTTAGGGCTATTTTAAATTAAACTAAAAAACTAGTTCCTAAAGAAAACCTGAGCGTTTGTATAGATAAAAACGAATCTATCAGCCAAAATATCATTGAAAAACAAAAGTGTAAGAAATTAGCGGGCAAGTATCACTAAAAGCAATTGGAAAACCCCAATGATGAAGCCAAACAGGGTACTAGTCTTAATAAAGTTATTGAGTGGTGTAGCAAATAAGAGTTTAAATGTTTGCGCTACTTCGACAGGATTTATATTAAGTATTTTCGTTTCAATAACCGTTTCTACATTGTACTCCGCAATCATCCCACTCGTGTAGTGTAGCATCAATTCGGGAAAAAGTATTTGCAATTCTTCCATGAAAACAAACTTTAATTCAGCCAATGTGGCATCGCCTATAAACATGCTAATCATCGGCATTTTCTCTGCAAGCTTAACGCGAAGAAAATGATCCACTTTTTCATCTACAAAAGGAATTATCTTTTCAATACTTGATGGAGAAGAAATCTTAGAACTTATATCCCTAAGAGAGACAACTTCTTTACTAATGATTGTTGCCAATTGAGTTGCGATGAACTTTTGGTATTTAGGTAAGATACCCTGTAGCTTAAAACCTAAGATAGCAGTAGGCTTGATAGGTTGAAATAATATTTTTATAATTCCCCAACTAATAAACCACCCAATAAAAGCAGCAAATAGTGGAATAAGGTAAATTAAATAATTCACAGCGTTGGGTTAAAAATTAAAGCCTTGACATTTCTGTCAAGGCTAATTAATATTGAGGGAGAATGATGGGTCTCGAACCCACGACCTACAGTGCCACAAACTGTCGCTCTAACCTACTGAGCTACACCCTCCATTCATTTTGGGCTGCAAAAATAAGGGAATAATTCTTTATAATACCAGCTCTTTAAATAAAATAAGCTAGAAAAGTTTGAAATTATAAACAAAAACAAGTTGAAGGTTTACAAAGCGCCAAATTTCAACTTGTCATATTTCAATTTACTACACAATATACTATTTAAAGTTGGAGCATTTGCTTTACTAATTTTAGATTTATTAAACCTTTTCAGATATAGGTAAATGTTCGGTTAATATTTGTTTGTACTTTAGATTTGGCAACGTTCAAAAAAGTTTAGAAATCACGCATCAAATCTCATTTACATCTGATATTGTATGTAAAAGATGCATTAAAAAGTCGTGGAGAATAGTGAGAAAAATAAAGTGTTTAAGACAATAAATATTGTCTTGCTTCTAATTTTCATTAATCATCATCGGATAAGCTTAAAAAAAAACTTTTATGCTATAAACGGTATGTTATTGTCATAAAAGGTTTATCTTAAATGGAAAACGGTATGTTTTATTCAAAAAATGTTTTTGGAAGCTCTAAAACATATCGTTTTTGCCAAAAAAGGTTCCTAAAAAGGCATTAACGATATTTTTAAGGCATAAAAGAAACCTTTTAAGCTATAAACGGAATGTTATTGGCATAAAAGGTTTTCTCTATTTCTAATTTATCATTATTATGGCTTAATACAATTTTAATAAACCATTATACAGAAAGATAGAGGGTGAATAAGAAAGTTGTTTATCAGTTGAAAAGAAGCATTACTTACCATCTTCAAAGGCTTTCTTTACCTTATCTAGGTGGGCAATAAACTTAGGTATATCCGCATCGAAGCCGTATCTTGTTTCGCTTAATGGGTTGCCTTTTAAATCTAAAAACATATACAGGGGCAATATGTTTGCTCCAAACTTGGTTATTTCATAATCCTTATTTCTATCGCCCAGTGTGGTTATTTTTTCTCCTTGAGCATTTGTGTATTGCTCAGCAACAGGCAAATCCGCATACTCATCTGCAAATAAACTAATCAAGACAAAGTTCTCCTTAATTCTCTTTAAAACAGCCTCATCTTTCCAAACCTGCCCTTCCATCTTTCGGCAATTGTTACAAGTATGTGCTGTAAAGTCTAGCATCACTGGTTTATTCAACGCTTTTGCGGCAGCCATCCCTTCCTCCAAATCAAAATAAGCAGTCAATCCAAAAGGCACACTCAGCTTATCTATATACTTTTTGGGAGCGATAGAATTTCCTTTATTTGAGGAAATAGGCGAAGAATTACCGATGCTATATTGAAGATTATCCAAATTAAAATCCTGCGTGGTAGTAGGGGGAATAACGCCACTCAAAGCCTTTAGCGGCGCACCCCAAAGCCCTGGAACCATGTACAGGGCAAAACAGAAGGATGCAATGGCAAAAAACAAACGGGGAACACTGATAAACTGAAGCACACTATCGTGCGAGAACTTTAGTTTGCCCAATAAATAATAGCCCAACATGGAGAAAATAACTATCCAAATAACGAGGAACACATCCCTATCCAATAGATGCCAATGGTAAACAAGATCTACACTTGATAAGAATTTCATTGCCAAAGCCAACTCTATAAAGCCAAAAGAAATCTTGACAGCGTTGAGCCATCCCCCACTTTTGGGAAGCGAATGGAGCATGGAAGGAAAGAAAGCAAATAGGGAAAAAGGCATTGCCAACCCGATGCCAAACCCAAGCATACCGATGATGGGCGCAATGCTAACCCCTTGCATGCTTGTTTGCGCCAACAACGTACCCACGATGGGACCTGTGCAAGAAAAAGAAACAATTGCCAACGTTAATGCCATGAAAAAGATACCCGCTATACCCCCTTTGCCAGCTTGTTCGTCGGCTTTGTTTGCCCAACTATTAGGCAATGTAAGTTCGAACGCACCAAAGAAAGAGATGGCAAAAACTAGAAAGATAACGAAGAATAACAGGTTGGTTATAACAGAAGTTGAAATGGTGTAGAGAATATTGTTGCCAAAAATGAGTGTTAGCAATAATGTTGGGATGGTATAGATGCTGATGATTGACAACGAATAAATAACGGCATTGCGAAGCCCTGCCTGACGTGAACCACTACGTTTTAGGAAGAAACTAACTGTAACGGGTATCAACGGGAATACGCAAGGGGTGATGATGGCTAATAAACCTGCAAGCATGGCCAAGAGGAAGGTTTTCCAGAGTGGGCGTGTAGTTTCTTTTGCCACTCCACCATTAATAGCTGTTGTATTATTAGGTGAGATTTCTATAGAGAATTTTTCTTCTCCCGAAGGAAACTCCTCCCCTTTTTTACCCAACCATACGAAAGAACCTTTCAATGTGATACTACTATCTGTGTGAATGTGCAACTGGAAGGCAAACTGAACAGAATCGGAATATAATTTATAATTGCTACCGTCTGCTTGTTTAATTAATTGCAAAGAACCTTTCTCGGTAACAATATCCGAAGCATGAGCCGCTGAAGTGTAAGTATCAAGCTTTAAAGAAGAGACAAACGCATCAGAATCATTGTCCTTTTTAGCGGAAAACAATTGCATTCCTTTTGGCACTTTCGCCGATACCAGTAATGATTGAAGGGAATCATTAACTGGAATAGCCTTAAAGCTAAACTGAATGGAAGATGGATTTTGTGCGGCAACCTTATTAGATTGTGAAATAAGTAAGAAAGCGAATGCCAACTGCAATAATCTCTTCATAAAAAAGTTGTAAGTCGTGAGTGGAAAGTCGAAAGCCGAAAGTTTAAAGTGGAGAGTTTAAATTGAGTATCATTTCACCTTGTCCGAACTTTTCATTCTAATCAATTAATCATAATTGTGAATGGTTTCTTGGTTGGGGGCAGACATTGTTCGTCATTACAAACCATGTATTCTACCGTACCGGAAAGATTCGTTTTAACGCCTACTTTTACCTTAATTTGTTGGGTAAACTTAACGCTGTTAGAGTAAAACAACACATCCGTTTTAAAGGCAATGTCGTACACTTTCTCTAGCTTTCCTACTTCTTCCACATTGCCCACTAAGGTTATTAATGGGTTCTTGTTAAAAGTAAAGGAGGTAGGAACAGGGCCACTTTTGCCTGTATTTTGAGAATAGATATGCCATGGTTTCTTTACGTTTGCCGTAATAACTACCTCGTAACCATCGCCCTTTTTCTTGGCTTCATATTTCCATTCTACAGGGTTCTTTATCTGCGCATTAACCATTGCAGCAAAGCCTAAAACAAATAAAACCAATAATAACTTCTTCATAATCTTTTAATTCAATCCTAAAATATTAAACACTTCCAGTCCATCAATGTTGCCCAATAATTTATTGGTAGCTCTTTCTGGGTGGGGCATCATTCCAAATACGTTGCCAGCTTTATTACGTATGCCCGCAATATTCCTTACAGCACCATTCGGATTTCCTTCACCATTTAATTCTCCCTCCTCATTACAATACCTAAAAAGCACTTGATTATTTGCTTCTAATTCGTTCAAAAGGTTATCATCAGCAAAATATCTTCCTTCGCCATGCGCAATAGGAATCTTTAAGGCACCAGATGTTTCTGTCTTTAAATACACATTCTTACAGATAAATTGGCGGTTATCGTTCTGCAATAAAGCACCAGGTAATAAACCACTCTCGCATAAAATCTGGAAGCCATTACACACACCCAATACTTTCCCGCCTCTATTTGCAAAATCTATTACACTTTTCATCATCGGACTAAAACGTGCAATAGCACCACAACGTAGGTAATCGCCGTAGCTAAATCCGCCTGGCAACACTATACAATCATCGGTAGTAAACATGCTTAAATCTTCATCCTTGTGCCAAAGCATCACCACTTCTTTACCTAAATCTTTTTGAAGGGAATCGAACATGTCCCTATCACAATTAGAACCCGGAAAAACAACAACACCAAATTTCATAATAAATATTTTTTAAAAAGTTAAGGAGAATTATTTAGATATTAGATAAGAGATAGTAGTTATTATTTGTGTTATTTAATCTAATAATTACTATCTCATATCTGCTATCTAATAACTCATTTACACATCAACCAGTTTGTATGAATGATTAATGCTACTGAAAAAAAGAACAATATATTAGGCAAAAGCGCCTTCTTGGGATAAGTGTAAGCATTACCCAAAAAAGCAGATAAGGGCACTATCCACAAAACAGCAGAATCGAGACCACCATTATTAAATACAAATGGAATGGGGAGCGTTAATAAAATCATTACTACCATTACGCCCCAATTCTTTCTTATCTGTATCACCATGCGCCCACTTTGTGTACTCCAATATTGCAAACCTATCAATAACATCAACAATATGCCTATGAATTTTACCCACAACCAAATATCTGTGTGATTAAAAGGCATATTAAATTTTAATCTTGGTATCAATTCTAATGACAAATACATTCTATCTGTGAGGTATAGAAAGGAAAGAATGAGGTAAACTGGCATCAGTATTCCCAATAATAATACAAACCATTCGCTCAAAACAAACGGGCGAACCACAGCCAAGGCAAAAAAGGCAACCGCAATAAGTATAATGGTGGGGTGGTAACTTAAAAAGGCTAAACCAACTAGTAAGCCGGTGTTGAAGAGTGTTGTTTTTGGTTGAGGGGAATTGTAGAGTTTACTTAGATAGATAAAAATCCAGATTACTAATGAATTGGCAACTACTGCCACTGACAAAAATGCCCATTGTGGAAGTATGGCAGATAAAAGTACATAGGACATCGCAACGGTGAATGAGCTTGAATTATACATTCTTAAATCGTTCAATAGCACATTTAGTCTTATTGATTGAATTAAAATAAAGGCTAAATAAACAAATGGAGCGGCAATAGTGTAAAGCGGATTATTGCAATAACGTCTGAATAAATATGAAATTAAACCACTATCCTCGGTGGTAATGTTTGAAATTGGGTGCATAAACAAATGTGTATGCACAGCAAAACATAAGAGAACCAGAAAGATTATGCTGCCTATAGAATTGTTCTTAAATATAAAAACCACGATAACGATTGGGGATTAGTAATCAATTTTTGCAAAGCAAATGTAGTTTCTATATTGGCAAGGCAAAACAATTTGTCTGCCGCCTGTTTGTTTTCCAAAGCGAGGCATGAATTCGTAAGCTTCATTTAGTCCCCTGAAAGCCGGACTACGAACCAGTTGTCCGTCGGGAGAAATGCTTTGGTCGTTCAATAAATATTCCCTTTTAGTTTGTGCATTAAACAGAAAATGAACCCTATCTCCTGTATTTAAAACACCATAACTAATGTAATTCTCGCTGCTTTCATCGCGTTGGGATTTATGAATGATGTTACTCCACTCCATTTTTCCATGAACATCTACCGAAAGCATGATGATATTTAAGGCAAAATAGCTATTTACATTGCCATAATTGCGATAATAAGGATTGTACATACCGCTTGATCCATAAACAGAATAGTTGTTGAATCCTGCATAGGGCGTTCCAAAATTATCCCACCTGTTAAAAGGATTGTTATTGGTTGTAGAAGTAGAATACGATTCGGCTGCTAAAACAAAACCTCCATCACGTTTTGCTACTATATTTCTTAGAAAATAATCGTCTAAAGCATCTTTTGTTGCGTTTTCATCCTTTGCATCCGCCCTAAACTCATCATTAAAAACAATGTTTGTATTCAGAATATCCTTTTTTGTTGTTTTGTCCCATAAGTAAAAATAAAAGCCTTCTACATGCCCAGCTCTTTGTTTGGAGAAGAAAGAGGTTATCAGGTAATGCTTATTGTAATTATCTACTTTTAGATGGATGTCATCCAGATAAACACTTTTCAAATTGGGGTCTATCAAATGTATACTGTCTTCAAGGGCTTGCTTTGTTATTAGCGTAAGTTTGTTTACTATTTCGCTATTGCCCGTGCCAGACGACTTTATAAAAGCTAGGTCTCCACCGTTATCAACCACAAATTCTGATAAACTTGCATTCCGTTCTTTCATGGATATCGAAATCTCGCTTCTTTTCAATAATTGTAACTGACTATTGTACAAAGTTGTTGTTACATGGTCAGAATTGTCATCATTTGGTTTTGCTATCTTTACAACCATCACCTTCTGTTTATCATCACTATTTATAACGGTATAAATTTTATTATTTACCAAGAATGAAACATTAGTAGTATCCAATTCTATTGGCTTCCCTACCGGTTTACCTGTATTATCAAATTTAGCAGCCATACAATAAACAATTCCTTTCCTCTGGTATTGGTAAAACATTAAAAAGGAATCAGACAAAAGCAGAAAGGTTTCATTAATAATTTTATTTGGCATAAAAGTCATTTTCTCTGTTGATACCTCCTTCATTTCTGCATCAAAAAGTGTGATAGAATAATGGTCATTATTGTTTTTATAAATATGGATATTGCCATTCAATTTTCCAATTATCTCATATTTCAGGTCTCTCACATCATCCACATTTGTTTCTGAGTAAGTTATTAATTGGCTATTTACCCTTGAAGTGGTGAGTAGAATAGTCAATAAAAAGAAAATCCATTTCATAATTAAATATTTTAAGAAGCAACCATTTAAAAGCATTTACCACAAAGACCACAAAGGAAAAAAACACAAGGGACACTAATTTTTTTTTATATCCTAAAACATTCTGCAGTCACACTAGCTCATAATCCTTGTGTTTCTTTGTGAAAACCCTCGTGTACCTTGTGGTAAAACTACCCCCTTTCACACTCGCAAAGTTGCAATATTACAAGGGTACTACATGTTCTTTTAGGTTATTCTTTACTTTTTCAGGTATAGAAGCTACAATTGCTGTTTTTAAAGCCTCTACCAAACGCTTTTTTACAAAATCTCTGTGTGTTATTAGGCTCACTTCTCGCACAGGTCGCGGGGTAGTAAAATGACGCACACTCTTCTGTTGTTCCTCGTCAAGGTCTATTGTTGCCAGTTCGGGCAGTATTGTCACCCCATCATTTATCTCCACCATTCTGCGTAGGGTTTCAAGGCTTCCTGCTTCATATTCAAAATGGCTTCCTTCTTTTGTTTGTCTTCGCAGCTCGCAAAGGTTCACTATCTGGCTTCTAAAGCAGTGTCCTTCCTCCAAAAGCCATAGCTTTTCTGGGTCAATATCCGCAGGCAAAACATACGTTTTTTGGTAGGCTGCATTCTTCTTACTTATATAAGCCACCATTTCTTCGTAAAATAATACGTCTTCCTTAATGCCTTTTTCGTTTAGTGGTGTAATTAACAATCCCACATCAATTCTTCCCTCGCGCAAACGCATGAGGAGTGTTTCGGTGGTTAATTCATTGATTACAAGTTTTACTAAAGGATTCTTAGTAGCGAATAATTGAATGAATAATGGCAATAAATAAGGCGCTAGGGTAGGGATTACGCCTATTCTTAGCTCGCCAGTGAGTACACTTTTCTTAGAGTCTACCATTTCTTTAAAAACCGCACACTCTGCCAATATCTTCTTTGCTTGTTCTATCAATTGCAAGCCGGGTTCTGTGGGTAGAACGGGTTGTTTTGTTCTATCAAAAATCTTAACCCCCAGTTCCTCTTCCAGTTTTTGTATCTGTGCACTAAGCGAGGGTTGCGTTACAAAACAGTGTTCTGCAGCCTTTGCAAAATGCCTGTAAGTATCTACTGCAATGATATATTCTAGTTGAATAATCGTCATAAATCCCTTCTTTTAGAATGTTCAAAGTAAACACATTGTTCAATGTAAAAGTTTTAGTTGAATGATTTAATGATTTGAGTGGTAAGTAAGTTATAGGTTGTAGGTAATAAGTTGCAAGGTTTAGGTAATAAGTAAACTGAATTTAGCTTCGAATTGCTTAATTTATTTTTATTCTAATACTGAGAAATGATTGCATTTTGGCGAAGCCATTAAATCTGATATGTCAACTTTAAAGCGGTTCGATGTTATGAGAGTCAAGGTTCGATGTTACATTAATGATGGTTTGGTGTTATACTTATGACGGTTCGATCTTACGAGAGTTACGGTTCGATCTTACGAAAGTTATGGTTCGATGTTACATAATAATCGGTTCGATCGTACTTTATTAATTGTTTAAATTTACATGAAGAAAGGGGTGCAATATTTAATAAGTGGGATTGAAGAAGAAAGGACCTTACAAAATTCTATACAAATACTATTATTGCATTTCATTAGAAAACGAATTAACTACGGATGCTGCGAGAAACAAGATATAAAAGAGAACGGAAGGCTAGAGATAGTAGGGATTTTAGAAAGTTTGTTTTCTATACTATCATGGTTTCCTTGCTTATTCTGGCACTTACCCTTAAACGTTGCCTAGGACCTGCTTATGACAAATCGGTTTACATACCTGAGCAAAAGCAGACTGGAGATAGCAGTTTTAAATGGAACACAATGGTGCGCGATTATACCGCACATGCCAAATGTAGGATGGAATGTAGGCATATAAATGAAGATGAAGTAAGTGATATTCTGCAAAAAGGCAATATTAATGTGGCTAAAAGTGAGCTTAATGAGGCAGGATGTAAGCGGAAATTTGCCATAGATGGTTATAGCAGAGAAAACCAGCATATACGAATTGTGGCTTCGCCGTGTGGCAATAAACTTACCATCATTACCTGCATAGACCTTGATAAGAAATGGCCTTGTGATTGTGGAGAAATTAATAAAAAGACTAAAGACGATTATTAATATTAACCACAAAGTACATGAGGGATTTACAAAGAATAGTTTATGGAAAAGAAAAAAATAACACATAGTTACATAGGGAAATAGGAAACATAGAATCGATATAAAATATTTTAATCTGCCTATTTTACAGCTAGATAATTTTTCCTAGAAATGATGGTCAATTCTACATGGTAGCATTTCTATATGTCCTTTTCTTTTTTCTTCTAGTATAAACAAGACTATGTTTTCTATGTTTCTATATTACTATGTGTTGAAACTCTTTATTTCTCCATGAGTAATATAACTCGTAAACATTAGCCCCCTATTTTTAATCTTTGTGTAGAAAATAATAAACTACAATTAGTAAGATAATTGTCGCTTATACATCTGTACGGCATTTTCGTAACCAAGGTATAAAGCATCGCAAACCAACGCATGCCCAATACTAACTTCATCTATCCAAGGGATATTTTGCCTAAAGAATTTAAGGTTTTTTAAGTCTAAATCATGGCCAGCATTAATGCCTAATCCTAAGTCCTTAGCCTTAGTAGCAGCTGCAATGTATGGAGCAATTGCCAAAGCTGTCTTGCCTTCAGCATACATTTTAGCATAGCCTTCTGTGTAAAGTTCTATTCTATCGGTTCCAGTAGCGGCCGCCCCTTCAACCATCTCGATAACTGGATCTACAAATATGGAAACACGGATGCCTGCTGATTTGAATACGGCAATGATATTGGTTAAATATTCTTTGTGAAGGATTGTATCCCAGCCATGATTGCTTGTAATTTGTCCGAGTGCATCGGGTACTAGAGTAACTTGGTGAGGTTTTGAGGCAAGTACCAAATCCACAAATTTTTTCTCGGTAGGATTACCCTCAATATTAAATTCGGTGGTGATGATTGGCTTTAAATCAAAAACATCATTATAGGTAATGTGCCTTTCGTCTGGGCGAGGATGTACGGTAACACCATCTGCGCCAAAGCGTTGTGCATCAATAGCAGCCTTCAATACATTTGGATTATCGCCACCACGGCTATTACGAATAGTAGCAAACTTATTTATATTAACACTCAGCTTAGTCATGCTGCGAAGATATACCAGTCAATAAAACAAATAAACAATTACTGTCCTCCTATTGCCAAAGTAGTAACTAAAACTTCAAAACCCTCAGGATACTAAAAACCCTATAAGGGCTGGAGCCCCTTATAGGGTGGAGGTTTGTTAAACTAATTCTAAACTAAAGGTTACAATGAATTAACCGTTGCTTCGAAACCATTATTAATTAATGAATCTAATTGCTTAATGATAGCGTCTTTAAAGCCATTGAAAGTAGATAAATCAATATCCCAAAGACTAACATCTTTCAACACCAAATCAACAACCGAAGCCGTATTTGCACCTTCCCAATAGCCACTTAATACAGAAGCATAATCGTCGGTAATTGTGTACGATTTACCATTTAAGTTGCCAATATACTTGCCATCTTCACCTTTTGTACTCTTCATAAACAGAATATAAGCAGCAAATCCAAGCGATATATAAGCAGGCGGAGTGTTATTAGCCGCAAAATACTTTTGTAGAATTGGCACATTACGCATCTTAATCTTAGACGTGTATTGCATAGAAATACTAATCCACAAATGCTCAATAAAAGGATTGCGGAACCTATCAAGTACCTTATTGGCAAAGGCTATTGCATCATCAAGGGTAATGTCTTTATTTAGAATGGCAGGCGCCATTTCTGTTTGTGAAATATTGGTAATAAAACTAGAAAAAGTAGCATTTGCCATTGCCTCTTTTACTGTAGTAAAGCCAGCAACTATTGCCAAACCGGTAGAAAAGGTATGTGTACCATTCAATAAACGCAACTTCAATTCGCGGAACTTAGTAATATCTTTTATTATTACTACCCCCTCTTCATCTGCCTTATAAAAGGATAATATTTCTTTAGAAGCCTCGTTTGCAGTTTCTATTGCCCACAAGCGATAACATTCGCTCATAATCAATAAATCATCTTTATAACCTAGTTTTTCTTCGGCAGCAATTAGTTCTGCAGCAGCAGGTTTCCCTGGAACAATTCTATCAACCAAAGAGTTACAAAAATCATTGGCATCATCAATCCAGCTAATAAATTCTTCACTAAGGTTATTATTAACGGCTAATTGCTTTACGATAGCTTTCAACTTGATGCCATTATCAACAACCAATTCTGTTGGTACAATAACAAAACCGTTATCCTTACTACCACCAAAAGTTTCAAAACGGTTTAATAATACTGCCAATAGTTTTCCTGGGAAAGACTTAGGAGGGGCAGCAGTTACTTTATCATCATCTAATAAGGTAATACCTACTTCTGTAGTATTTGAAACAATTATTTTTAAATCAGGACTAGCAGCCACTTTCAAAATCTCTGCCCAATCATCGCTAGCAGCCAAAACCCTACTAATAGATGAATTAATGATGGTTTCATCCACCTTATTGCCGTTATCAATACCCTTTATCAATTGGGTAAATAGTCCATCCTGAGTAGCAAAAGCATCTGTACCACCAGTACTTGTACTTTTTACAACCACAATTCTACCATTAAAAATCCCCTGACGATTTGCTTTATCTACAAAGTCATCTATCAGTCCGCGGAGTAATACTCCAGTACCAAATTGTAATATTTTTTCAGGAAAAGAAAACACATTCTCTACAGGCTTTTTTACACCTACAGCCGTAACACCAGCCAACGCTTGTTTGGATAAAATCATTATTAAAGTTTTATTATAAAAGAATATATTATTGGCGAAACAGTTTTCGAAAATAAAACAGTTTCAGACTGCAAGTGTAGACAAAATTCATCGATAACGTTTAGTTTACAAATGGATTATTTACGCAAACGTTGGAAAGTGTGCCTCCTTTCTATTAAATACAGATGTCTAGTAATAGTAAAAATGATACATTAAGGGTGTAATAACCAAAAATAAAAAAAGCCAACCCGAAGGATGACTTTTTTATTTATCAAATAATTAATCGAAAAATTATTCTACAATTACCTTGTGAGCTTGCTTATCAGTGGCATTCTCTACTTGCAAAATGTAGCTTCCTTTAGCAACAGCGTTTACTTTAAATGGAACAACATTTGAACCACTAGCAATAGTAATATTGGTTGTTTGCAAAGTTTTACCATTCAAATCAACTAGTCTAACAACTGCTTTTCCTGCAACAGCATCGCTTGTTCTAATGTTTACAATACCACTACGAATGATGGTTGGGTAAACTAGATACTTGTTAGTCTTTGCAGTAAATGATACAGAAACTACTTTGCTGTAACCGCTAGAACCATTTTTATCAATGCTTTGCAAACGATAGTAGTTGGTGCCATTAGTAGGATTATTATCGGTAAATTGATAATTGTTTGCACCGCTACCAGTAGCTTTTACTACACCTACAGTGGCAAAATGAATACCGTCAATACTATGTTGAACCGCAAAACTGCTAGTATTTAACTCGGTAGATGTGTGCCAATTGGCAAGAATAGATTTGCTGGTTGCACTAGCACTAAACGAAGCAATGGTTACAGGTGTTACACTTATAACATCAAACAAACCAGTGGTAAAGTTTACATGAATGGTATATATTCCGCTTTCATGAGGTGCAAGAATGTTTTTACTTTGAGCACCATATAGTAAATTGCCACTATATACCATAGATGAATCATTGTTTACTGTAATACCCCAATTATAAGTCCAATCTCCGTTTCGTGCAATCAATTTGTAAGAACTATCTCCTGCTAAGAAAACAGTGATGTTAAATTCTGAAGCACCGATTTTTGTAAACTGTTGAGATAGGCTATCGGCTGCTTGCAAAGGATTGTTCCATCCGTTTGCAGTTGCATTTCCTAAAATGAATAATGTATCAGGACTAAGCAATGAAACTGTAAATTTATTTGTTGCTGTATTTACGTTGATGGTATACGTACCAGTTAAAGATGGCGCAAGTATATTATTACCATTAGTCACCAATGTTCCACCATAAATCATAGAAGGGTCTGCGTTTAAAGCAATACCATAACTATTATTCCAAGAACCATTAGTAGGTATGAATTTGTATTCTGCACCTCCAGTTAGGTGAACGGATATTTTAAATTCAGTACCACTCACAGCTGTAAATTGTTGTGCTACGCTATCTGCTGCAGATAAAGGGTTATTCCAACCACCAGTAGTAGCACTACCCAAAATGAAGAGTGTATTTGCAGGTGCGGAAACAAAAGTAAATCCATCCAAAGAAGCTGTGCCATTTGTTCCAACCACTATTACTGCTCCAGTTGCACCTGTGCTAACTACAGCAGTTACTGTAGAATCGTTAATCACTAAATAAGAAGCTGCAGCTGTTCCACCAAAGCCTACTCCAGTAGCACCTGTAAATCCAATTCCCTTTATGGTAACAGTAGTACCTGCTACTGCTGAGGTTGGTGCAAAGGATGAGATGGCAATACTTGCTGCATTATCCAATGTAACAGTATAGGTATTTGTACTAAGATTTACATTGATGGTATAAGTTCCAGTTACTGGAGGGGCAGCAATATTTTGACCATTAGAAACCAAGCTGCCGCTATATATCATTGATGTATCCCCTTGCTTAGCAATCCCAAAGCTATTAGTCCATGAACCATTCATTGGAACGAACTTATATTCACCTCCACTTACAAGATACAAATGAATTTTATACTCGTAAGCGTTAATCTGAGTAAACTTTTGGGCGATACTATCTGCACCAGGAATTGGATTATTCCATCCTCCATGTGTAGCACTTCCTAGTATATATAAATCGCTTTTTGTAACTGCTTTAAAAGTAAAACCTGCAAGTGCAGCAGTGCCATTAGGGGAAACTACTTGCACGGTGCCAGTAGCTCCACCACCTAAAACAGCAGTAATAGTAGAGTCATTACCAACAGTATAAGACGCCGCCATAGTAGCACCAAAGCTTACGGAAGTGGCACCTGTAAATCCTATCCCTTTTATAAGTACTGTATCACCAGTAGCAGCTGAGGTTGGTAAAAAAGAAGAAATAGATACAGCCGCATTACCAAAAGGAGTAACTATAAATTTATTTGAGGCAAAGTTTACATCTATTACATAGGTGCCACTTGCAGCTGGAGCCAAAATGTCATTTCCATTAGAAACCAGAGTACCACCACTTGTCATGTTAGGATCGTTCGCAATACCAATACCATAATTAGTTGCCCACGAACCATTCAGAGTGATTAATTTATACGAGCCTCCACCAATTAATGTTAGTGTGATTTTATATTCTGTAGGACTAATTTGGGTAAATTGTTGTAAAGCACTGTCTACTGCTGGAATAGGGTTTGTCCAACCGCCATGTGTAGCAGACCCTACAATAAATAAAGTGTTGGTATTGTAAGTAAATCCAGACAAACCGCCTGTTCCATTTGGAGAAATTACTTGTATGGCACCACTTGCGCCTTTGCCCACAATGGCAGTAACGGTACTGTCGTCAATAACATTAAAAGAGGCTGCATTTGTGCCACCAAAACTTACTAGAGTAGCACCTGTAAATCCTACTCCTTTAATGGTTACTGTACTGCCAGTAGCAGCTGTGGTTGGACTAAAAGAGGTTATATTTACTTTAGCCACATTTGCCAATTTAACAGTAAATATGTTAGCAGCAAAGTTTATATTAATAATATAGGTACCACTCGCAGCTGGAGCCATTATGTTTTGACTGTTCGAAGTAAAAGGTCCACCGTTTACTTCTGTAGGATCTTTTGCTGTTTTTATACCCCAGTTTTCTGTCCACGAACCATTTTTAGCAATGAACTTATATTCACCGCCACCTATAAGGTCTACGGTTATTTTGTATTCCATGGTGCTTATTTGGGTAAATTTCTGTTTTGCAGTATCAGCAATTGGATTGTCCCATCCACCTGCTGTTGCAGAGCCTATAATAAATAAACTACCTGTGGATGGCTGCGCTTGTGCATTTAAAGTAAAGAAGAGGAAAAATAATGCTAAGATACTAGCATAGCGAGAGAATAAATATTTCATATTAAGCATTTTGTTACCTTCTTTATCCGGTTTAGGCACTCCGTAGCTGTTTGGTAAAGTGTCAGCCTCACTTATAATTTCAGATTAATTAAGTATCTAATATTCAAGATACGCTGTTGCTATTGAGGGGATTTTTTCATTGATTAATAATAAATCTGCAGTTAATTGCTGTCCGAGATTTAATAAATACTAATCCAAAAAAGAAATCCCATAATTCGTGAACTGGCAAGTAAACTTTTATTCATAATAACTAGCATTTTTAATTTGAGTTGTGAAATTATAATATTTATTCTCAGCAAACTCATTTTCGAGTCCAAAAGTAAAAAAAAATGTGTAAAAAGTACACGATAACGTTTGAGATTTGTATTTATTCAAATAAATTTCATCTTTAGCAATCACTTTTGTGTGTTCAATACAAAGTTCTTTTACCTTTATCGCATTAAAATAAAAAATGTTTTTTTGCTTTTTATTGAGCTTAAATAACAAACCTTGTTTTGTAACACTTTCTTCAGCACAAATTCTATTGAAAGTAGCAAGGCGGCATTTTTCTTGAGGAACAATTATAATAACATAATAAAAAATGGATTTACTAAAGGAAAGGTTTAAGGCAAAAGCAGATTCTGCAAACATTGAGATTAAAGAACTATTGAAAGAGCATGGTTCTAAAAAGATTGGAGAAGTTACACTGGGGCAGGCCTATCAAGGTATGAGAGGTATTACTGGTTTAGTTACGGAAACTAGTTTATTAGATGCTCAAGAAGGTATCAGGTTTAGAGGTTATTCTATACCTGAATTGCAGGAAAAACTACCTAAAGCAGTAGAAGGTGGTCAACCGCTTCCAGAAGGATTGTTTTATTTGATGCTTATCGGCGAATTGCCTACTGCACAAGATGTAGAGCTAGTAACAAATATGTTGCAACGTCGTAGCCATGTTCCCAATCATGTGTTTGCTGCTATTGATGCTCTACCGATGAGTACCCACCCAATGACCATGTTTGTTATTGGAGTTATGGCTCTACAAACAGAAGGAGAATTTACGAAAGAGTATGCTAAGGGAATGAACAAAAAAGACTATTGGAATTATACCTATAATGACACAATGGATCTAATAGCTCGTTTACCTCGCATTGCGGCTTATATATACAGAAGAAAATATAAAAACAACGAACATATCAATCCAAATGGTTTACTAGATTGGTCTGGAAACCTTGCACACATGCTTGGGTATGATGGCGAAGGCTTTACCGAACTAATGCGTTTATACATGACCATCCATGCCGACCATGAAGGGGGTAATGTATCTGCACACACTACTCACTTAGTAGGTAGCGCCCTTAGCGATCCTTACCTCAGCTATGCAGCTGGTATGAATGGTTTGGCGGGTCCATTGCATGGTCTTGCTAACCAAGAAGTGATAAAGTGGATATTCGAAATGCAAGCAAACTTAGGAACAGATTTACCTGCAAGAGAACAAATTGCTAAGTATGTTCAAGATACACTTACTGGTGGTAAAGTAGTACCAGGTTATGGTCATGCGGTATTGCGCAAAACAGATCCACGTTTTACTGCTCAGATGGAATTTGGTAAAAAGCACATGCCAGAAGATAAATTGTGCCGTACCGTTTGGAATATATACGAAGTAGTACCACCAATATTACAATCTTTGGGTAAAATCAAGAATCCATGGCCAAATGTAGATGCACATAGTGGTGCATTATTGGTACACTATGGTATGGCCGAGTATGAGTTTTACACCGTATTGTTTGCGGTAAGCCGTTCATTGGGTGTATTAGCAAGCTTGTGTTGGGACAGAGCATTAGGATTCCCATTAGAAAGACCAAAGAGCATCACCACCGAGTCTGTAAAGCTTTGGTTGGAAGGAAAAGCAGAAATCTGGGATTAATACTTCCTCATTATTATAATTGTAAAAGGCTTACGTTCTCTTGGGAGCGTAAGCCTTTTTAGGTTCTATTCGTATATTATTACTACTTAAGTTTATCTAATAGACAATTCTATTTTTCTGTTGAAACCTTGTTCTATTATTCTATATAAGGTTGATAGTTGAATATCAGCCCTATCCAAAGAAGATACCTTATTATTTACTGCTATTACTTGTTCCATATTATATGTCTATATTTTTGTCAATAAAACATTGTTTCTTTAATTTCCTTGCAAATTCTAAATCTTGTTTTACAGCAAAAACTTACCCATTTTTCTATGAGTATTACTCTTTAGTCAATTAGTGTTACTCTTGTGCCTATGAGTCGTACTCTTTAGTCAATTAGTGTTACTCTTGTGTCTGTGAGTCGTACTCTTTAGTCAATTAGTCTTACTCTTTTGCCTATGAGTCGTACTCTTTAGTCAATTAGTGTTACTCTTGTGTCTGTGAGTCTTACTCTTTAGTCAATTAGTCTTACTCTTTTGTCTGTGAGTCGTACTCTTTAGTGGTTTAGTGCTTCTCTTTAGAGAATTGCCTTTTTGATGTTGAGTTTTACGTATTCTTACTATAATTCGCTAACATCTACGCTCTAGCGTATTGTCTCTACCTGTGCTCAGAAGTTATTTTTCTTAATGGCTATTTATTAAAACCTTAGTAACACAGAGGCTTCCCAACTCGCAAAGCTGACAGGTATCAAAGACTTGTCAGCATTCACAACGCTAACAATTACATGATTATCCCAATGCTTTATTTAGTAACCATAAAGCCCATAAAAGGATTCATGACCTAGCACCCCGTTTTTCGCAGTGTAGGTAATGGGTTGCCATTTACTAGACTCTCTGATATTCATGGGCTAGTTGGGTTTAATAGCTTTATTATTATAAATATAGAAGTGGAAAACTTATCTACCTCTTTCCTTTTCTAGATAATAAGTAAGAAAATCAATAGCAGGCTTAAAAAATTCCTCAGATAAAATACCGTTTACTACTGGCACATTATTGTGCATTGCATTATTCCTAAAACCTTTTACAAATTCTTGTTCGTAGTTCGGGGTTGATTTATTTACAAATGGCATCTGTTTATCATTCAAGTAATTATCTAAATGATATTTTAGGTTTGGAACATTATTATTCTTTATAAACTCTGCGAAAGATAAATATCCATTCTTTTGAGCTTTAGGATGAGCCTTTAATGAAGGATTATCATTAAATATCTTTCTTTCCAATTCTAATACTTTGCCAATAAATAGCTGCTGCGATGATAAGTAGCTTTCTAACTCTAGTTGTAAATCCGAAAATAATAACACTTGCTTTGCATCAAACTTTGAAAGGAATGCCAAGTCTTTCAGGCTATACAATATCATCCTGTTTTGCGCCACCTTGTATTCTTCAAACGTAAATGCAACTTTCTTGGTGGCTGTCCCATTTGTTTGAGTGATAGTAAAGGTCAATCTCAAATTTAAGGTTGCCAACTCATCCTCTAGATTCTCCAACGAGAACTTTTCAATTGCGATGCTTTTACTTTGTTCTTGCAATACCTTTTCTAAGTACTTTACTGCAATAGCTGCCAAAACCTCATCGCTTTGTTTCAATTTCCAAAGAGATTTGTTTATCCTGTGCTCCCTCTGCCGTTGTGTACTATCGGCTATTCTTTCTCCATCGGCACTATATCGTTTAGCATCAATTGGATAATATTCCTCAATCAGTTCAATGATATGCGGCGCAGTAAAATTGCTTTTTCCCATAAACAATTTCTTGTTTATGGGCATTGGCATTTTGTTGTCAAACTGGGTAACATGTTCACTACCCGCAAATGGGTTCTTTAGGTTTAAATATTGGGCAAGTCCATCATAATCCCTTACTCTTTTAGTTGCATCCTTCAAAAAGTGGGTACAGAATTTCAAGTCTTCTGCTCTTGTTATTGTGTACAAATCTTCCAGATCAATTGCTTCCTTATTTATATCTTCCAATAAGCCCCAATACCTGTTACTATTCTTTAGTTCTTCTATTATTGCCCGTTTATTCTTTTTATAATTGGTTAATAATGCCCTGATTTTTACAAACTGATACTGGGGAAAAGAAGTAATTCCGGTTTGAGGGTGTAGCATTGCTTGAAACATGTTCCACCTATTCCAGCGTTCGGCTATGTAATCAGCCTTGGCAGAAGCATTTTTATGAATGGGTTCTTCACTTTCTAATTTATCTATCACCCATTCCAATCTTTTTATCAGTGCATTATCCAAAACAGTAACCATTTCCTCTTCGGTGGTAGCAAATTGCCTTTTTACTACCTTATCTGGCAAAGGATGCGTATTTTGATTGATAGTAGCAACAGGAATAGTATGGTAGGTATTGATAAACGCTTCAATATCGTTTTCTATTTCTACACCAGTAGTGGTGTTGCCAAGCAATTGAACCATTATGCGTTGCAATACATCCTTGCCCATATAGCCTTTTACATAATATCCCATTCCGTCTGCATTGGCATAAATACGAAAGTCTATATTGTTATCATGTATGGCTGCTTCTCTTTCCTTGGCATTAGACTGAAATGCCAACCTTTTAAAAGCACCAATCCTCGTTAAGTAACCACTTGCAAAACGCAGAAAGGAATCATTGCTTCTAACCGTATAAGCATCTTTCAGGTCGTCGCTTGCAAAAGATTCTGATAACTGTGGACATTTACGCAGATAATTTACAATATCATAGAAGCGTTTGGTTTCTAAGTTATCGGGTATCAATGAGGCATTGGTGCGTTTCGACCAAAATACATAAACATCCCGTCCGGCATAATAATCTAATAGTTGGTAAGTTTTTGCCCCTTCCGCTTTTTCCTGCCTATAAAAAGTATCTGTAAATTGTTCCAGACTATCAAACATTTCATTCGCTTCCTGCCCGGTTAAAAACAGGCTTACAAAAAACAAAGCTCCCTGAAAAGTGAGTACACCTGCCGTTTGTGGATTGCCTTGGTAAAACAAAGCTTTAGTAAGATATTTATCGGTATGAACTTTAGTATTTACTTCCGCAATCTTTTCATACAGCTTCTGTAGGGCATTTTGCTCATCGTGTTGCCACTTGATTGGCTGATGATACCCATGCGAAAAGAAATTACGTTGATGGCATAGATAACCACCAAAGGCAATGATGCTCTTTTCTAAGTTCCATTTATCAAAGAAAACAGCATACGGATAAGTATCAATCAGGGTTTTTGCGGTTTGGGTTCTTTCAGCAGCGAGTTCTTTACTGATAACATTTTTACCCTTCCTCTCTAGGGTTTTTAGTTCGTTTTCAAACAATCCTACATCCTTACCGCACCAGTCGTTCAGGTTTTTAACCGCACGGTTGTACATCACCGAAAAAACAATCTTCTTCTTTATATCCTCCCAAGCATATTCAGGGTAATGTTCCGTTCTTATTTGTTTGTTCATAAGCAGATTTAAAAACGGAAAGTAGCATAATTAATTAAAGAAGCCCGCAAATGCGGGCTTTTTCTTTTTCCTCCCACTAGCATGTAACCCAATCTGGGCTTTCCATTTAAGAAAATAAGGCTGTTTCCACCCCGAAAACACAGGGCTTTTACAACTATGAGCAAACAAATAACAATTAACATCGAGCTGTTTCCACCCCGAAAACACAGGGCTTTTACAACACGTTTTAAACGTCTAAACGCCTATAGGTGGTCGTTTCCGCCCCAAAAACACAGGGCTTTTACAACATGCCAAAGCGAAACTAGGTGATAAGGGTTAAACTTACACATATGAAAGAATTTGACAAGCTAATTTTCGGTTAGATTCCTACGGAATGACAGGACAAACACTCCGATTACTTCAACTGATTGCCTAAGTGATGAGTGCTTTAAATAGAAAAAGGTCAAAAGCATTCAGTTTTTCAACCTTCTGCTTTTGACCTTTTACTTTAAAATATTAGCTTAATTTCCTATTGTCTCTTGCTTTGTTTCTACCCAGTTAATGATTTGCTCCGCATCTTCAATTCCAGCAATTGCCACTTTTGCATTAGAAGCACCATCATATCCCATAGACAAATGCAGCACTTCATAAGCACTATTAAAACGATTCAATATCTTTTTATCTACTTTTCCTAATTCTTCCTGATACCAATCCACACTTTTCCTCCCTTTCCTTTTAAGGCCAAATAAACCATCTAATGCAACCAAGACACCAGTGTAAGCTGCATGACCAGCCAGTTTTACATACTTTTTATCCTGATAAAGTCCTTCTTCTTTATGTGCCTTTTCTCTCAATATTTCTTTTGCATTATCCAGATAACGGTGTGCTTCTAAAATATGTTTCATCTGGTGAAGGTAGCTTTGTTTGTGTTAATAATAGAACTAAGTAAAAAAGTATTCAATAATTCAACCTCTCACTTATTATCAATAACTACCAGCTTGAAAAATGCAATCCCATTAATACTAGACTTTAGTTTGATTGCTTGTGTTTAGTAAAAAACTTACCCAAACTAGCATAATAGTAATTTACACAAGAGAAGCACTTCCCGACGCAAGAGATACGATTCCCGATACAAGAGAAAGGTTTCCCGACTAAAGAGAAAGGTTTCCCGACACAAGAGTAGTACTTCCCAAAAAAAAAGGGCTTAGTTGTACTTTTTTGCCACCAAAGGAGAATTTTTATTAAAGATTGACTGATATTGGCAGCAATAATCCACTTTTCTTTCCCCACATATTATTAATATCACCTTTCTCATGGCTCATTAATCTTACTTTCGCATTTTATTATTATAAATAACTCTACCGATAACTAAAATCTTTTTATGGAAATATTGCATGTAACAGCCGAGTGTTATCCTGTAGCAAAAGCAGGTGGTTTGGGCGATGTAGTGGGGGCGCTACCTAAGTATCAATGTAAGGCGGGTCACTTTGCCAAAGTAGTTATGCCAATGTATAGAACCAAGTTTTTGTACGCCAATGAGTTTGTGGTAGACTATAAAGGCAGTGCTACCCTTGGCGAGTATAATTTTAATTTTACCATCATTAAAGAGAAAACCAATAAACTAGGTTTCGACTTATACCTAGTAGATATTCATGGGCTTTTAGACAGAGAACAGATTTATGGTTATGGCGATGATCCGCAACGTTTTATTGCCTTTCAGATTGCTGTACTTACATGGTTAAATTCATGGCAACACCAACCCGATGTAATTCATGTACACGATTATCATGCAGGTCTTATTCCATTTATGGTGAAGAATTGTTTTGTTTTCAGAAAACTTGCCTTTATAAAAACCATACTCACCATTCATAATGCACAATACCAAGGAAACATTGGTTGGGATAAATACCATTATCTCCCAGCATTCGATAACTTTAAATGGGGCGATTTAGATTGGAATAATAATATTAATCCTCTTGCAAGCGCCATAAAGTGTGCATGGAAAGTAACAACAGTAAGCCAAAGCTATATGAACGAGCTTAGGTTTAAAAGTAATGGACTAGAAGCTTTGTTTGAATATGAAAAAGGTAAGTGCACAGGCATTCTTAATGGCATAGATAATGAAGTGTGGAATCCCGAAACGGATACTTATTTGTTTAATAACTTTTCAGTAAAGGGCGTAGCTGCGGGCAAGAAAAAGAATAAAAAGAAGATTTGCGAAAAATATGGGTTAGACGATACCTTACCATTTTTTGTATTTATAGGAAGGCTAGTAGGAGAGAAGGCCGCCGATATATTGCCCGGTGCATTTAGGAATGTATTGTATCATCAGCATGGAAAAGCTTGCTACTTTGTATTGGGCAGTGGCGACAAAAAGGTAGAAAGCGAATTGTTTGATATTACCGCCGATAACCAAGGATTTTATAATACGCATATTGGTTACGATGAAGCCCTAAGCCATCAGCTATATGCAGCTGCCGATTTTTTATTGATGCCAAGTAGAGTAGAACCTTGCGGACTAAACCAAATGTATGCTATGCGTTATGGTACGGTACCAATGGTGCGTAGTACTGGCGGACTATTGGATACAGTAACAGACATGGGCGACTGGGAAGGTTTTGGTATTAGGTTTAATAATGCAACCGTAAACGATATTGCTCATTCTATTTGGAGAGGAATTGAAGTGTATAAAAGCAAAACCCAAATGGATAGAATGCGCAAACACATGATGCAAATAGACCACAGCTGGGAAAGCGTGGTAGAGGCGTATACTAATGTATACTAAACAGTAAACAGTAAGCAGTGAACAGTGAGCAGTAAACAGTCATGAGTTATACTGCTAACTGTTAACTGATTACTGCTCACTGTTAACTATCAATTTTGCCCCATTCGGTATAGTGTTGTGCACATTCAAACAAGCTAATCTTTACTATAAATATTAGATTTGCTGTTATTAATAACGGTTCTAAATTGTTGAAGTGGGGTTTTATTTAAGTATCTTCTTTGCTTGCCAATTACTCTCTCTTGGTGTTGCCAATTATTTGGCTCACAGTTATATATATTCTATAGTTTCTAGTATTTTCCTTACCCAAATTGCTACCCTATTGGCAATAATCATTGCTTGTATACTCCAGATTGCACCTCCCCCCTTGTCTATTAAATTACAATTACTTTATTCAAGAAAAGGTGTAATTCACTTAATAAATGAAAGTGATTATTAAACTAAATACAATTGGGCTGTCTACTAAAAACGATTGCCGTTGAAAGGAATACAGGTACTTCTATCAAAAAGTGCTTTATATTGGAAATGATTAATACTACAAGTGTCTCTCAATTATGAAAAAACTATTGTTTGCTTTTTATATGTTTTCTACTCAATGCTTGATGGCGCAAATCTCGTTGCCCATTTGCAATTGGTTGACGGCTAATAATGGACATGTATCTGCAAGAATCAATCAATACAATAAGGATCAATATAATTTATTGATTAATCAAAATAAATTTAGTCTTGCAGAAGCAAATCAACAGCAAGCTTTCTTACAATCAAAATGGGAGATAAGTACTAATGCAACATGGGTGGCAGGCAAACAAGATGCAGTAGATTATAGTGTGACTTTTAAGTGCACTAGTGGTCATGTAGATGCTGCAAGTGTATCCGTTGATATTGATTTTGATAAATGGAGCGAGAAGAATTATGTGTTGCTTCCATCGGCTGCGTATAATGGTAATCGGTACGAGTGGCGCAGGTTGCGATATTCGCCTAAGCTGTATGAAGTGCAGGATATTGGTGTAGACAAACCCATTATTTTGACAGATATTCCAAAACTAAATAGCAACGGGGCAGTTTCTAGAATACAAGAACGCAGTGGTGATATGGCTGTGCCAAGCATTGGTTTTATATCCGATACTTCAAAAACAGGTATTTGGTTGCTAACTAAACAAGGTAACAGTTTGGGTGATTACGGGATGGATATTGCCGAGTCTAGAAACAGGGATAAAGCCACGATAACCATCACTTCACCCATTGTAAGGGAACAATATTTATACAAAATCTGTGATGCACACTACCCAAGTTGGGACACGCCAAAGGATTTTAAAGCTGGTGATGAAGTGACCATTACTTTTAGGCTGTACAGTTTTACAGCACCCGAAACAACTGCCATCTTCGATAAGTATGCAGCTATCAGAAAAGATTTTTCAGGTGATAATCTACTTACAAACGCATTGCCTTATTCAGCTTGTATGGGTGTATTAGAACAAAAGTTTAATGAAAAGAACTTCGAAACCAAGCATGGATATTATTCAGTTGGCTTTAGGGAAAACTTCTTGCAGGATTGGCAAATAGGTTGGACGGGAGGAATGATTAGTACTTATCCGATGTTGTTTGCTGGTAATAAGCAAACACAAGAGAACGTGCTTCGAAATTTTGATTGGCTATTTCCAAATGGAATTAGTCCATCGGGCTTTTATTATGATGCTGGCAGGAATGGAACAGAATGGTTGGGTGGTGATATCAGGAAACCGCAAACCAAAAACTGGCATCTTATCCGTAAAAGTGGCGATGCAGTTTGGTACATTACCAAGCAGTTTATGCTGATGGATAAAATGGGTATTCCTGTTAAGCAATCGTGGAGTGATGGTAACAAAAGAGTGTGCGATGCCTTTGTAAAGCTTTGGAATAAATACCATCAGATTGGGCAATTTGTAAATAGCGAAACTGGAGATATAATGGTGGGCGGTTCTAGCAGTGGAGGCATTGTACCAGCGGCTTTAGCCTTGGCTTCCCAATATTACCATGATTCTAAATACTTAGAAACTGCAAAGGCTATAGCTGATTATTACAATATAAATTTCATCCAAAAAGGAATTAGTTGTGGTGGTCCGGGAGATGCTTTGCAGAATTTCGATTCTGAATCTATAGCAGGCTTGTTAGAAAGTTATGTATCACTCTATGAAGTTTCCGGCGAAAGTAAATGGTTGCCTATTGCAGAAAATGCTGCAAAGCAATTGGCTACTTGGGTGGTATCGTACAATTATCATTTCCCAGATACTTCCGCTTATGGTAAAGCGGGCATTCATTCCGTTGGTACGGTGTATGCAAATACGCAAAATAAACATGCGTCGCCGGGATTATGTACTGCTTCTGGAGTTGGGTTGCTAAAACTTTTCCGCTATACGGGCAATCCATTTTACATTGAACTGTTGCAGGATATTGCCCATAACATCACCCAATATTTACCGCATCCAAAGAAGCCATTGGGAAATGCAACTTATGGCTACATAACCGAAAGAATTAACCTAGGGGATTGGGAAGGCGTTGAAGGCATTGGGTATGTATTGCCGCTATCTACTTGGGCGGAAACCTCGCTGATGCTGACCACTATTGAAGTGCCGGGATTATATATTCAGAAAGACAAGGGATTGGTAGTTGCCTTTGATAACGTAACTACGAAAACAATAAAAGATACCAAAACGGAATTGGTTATCTCCATTACTAATTCTACGCCTTTAGATGCCAATCTTTCAATAATGGAAGAAACGAGTGCATCAGCAAAGCAGGTGATGGGAGAAAATAAAGTTCATGATTTAAAGAGAATTAGTTTGAAATCGGGGGAGACAACTTTGTTAACATTTAAAAAGTAACCTTTATTGGGTTTCGAACCCTATAAAGGTTTATGGTTTTATAATCTAAATTAAGTTACATAATGAAAAATAGTTTCAAGATTGCCCTCTTTTTGCTTTTAGCCGTTTCTGCATTGGCTTTTATACAAAATGAAAAAAGGAAACCCACCGTTTGGCTTATTGGAGATTCTACGGTGGATGATGGTTCTGGCAATAATGGCTTGTGGGGGTGGGGCAAGTTCTTTCCTTCTTTTTTTGATACGTCTAAAGTCGCCATCCGCAATTATGGACAAGGTGGCACAAGTGCTAGAACTTTTCAAACGGGCGGTATATGGGATAAAAAAATAAACAAACGGGGCATGTGGGATACCGTTTATGCCAAGCTAGCTAAAGGCGATTATTTAATTATTCAGTTTGGATTGAACGACCAAGGGCCAGTGGCAGATTCCTCTAGGGCAAGGGGTACATTGAAAGGAATTGGAGAAGATAGCTTGCAGATATATAATGTGGTGACCAAACAAAACGAAACTGTTCACAGCTTTGGATGGTATATGCGTCGGTTTATTAGGCAAGCAAAAGCAAAGGGGGTAACGGTTATTGTTTGTTCATCCATTCCTAAAAATGATTGGAAAGAGGGTAAACTATTAAGAGGCGAACTAGGATTTGCAGATTGGGCATTGCAAGTGGCAAAAGAAGAAAAGGCATTGTCAATAGATTTGAATAGCCTGATTGCAGATGTGTATGACGCCGAAGGTCAGGCTGCCGTAACTGAAAAATATCACACTGTTAAAGACCATGTGCATACTACAACTGCCGGTGCCACTTTGAATGCTTCTTTGGTAACTAAAGGCATTCAAAACTTGAAGGATTGTAAATTGAAAAACTTTTTAAAATTAAAATAATTTAACCACAAGGCTCACTAAGGTATTCACCAAGAACACAAGGATGGTTTGGCTTTATTTGTTCAGAACTACCTTTTGAGGACTCTAAACTTTTGTGTTCTTTGTTTTTACTTAGTTTGCTTAGTGGTAAAAAACTCCTGAAGAGTTACAAATAGAAATAATTATGAAAAAGATACTAATCGCAGTTGTTATGCTTATTTCGGGCAACCATGTATTTGCCAACGTAAAGCCTAATAGTCTTTTTACGGATAACATGATTTTGCAGCGTGGCGTTGCAGTGCCAGTTTGGGGTACTGCCAGCGATGGAGAAACGGTAACCGTTGAGTTTGAAGGACAAAAAGTTACCGCCACGGTAGCCAATGGTAAGTGGATGGCTAAACTGAACCCACTAAAAGAAGGTGGTCCTTTTACCATGACTATTTCTGGTAACAACAAGGTTTCCATTAAGAATATCTTGGTAGGTGATGTGTTTTTGTGTAGCGGTCAAAGCAATATGGGCTTTCCAGTTAGGGCTATAAGGGCTATCGGTAACTATCCAAAAGTGAGTGAAATTATTACCGATGCGGCTAACTATTCCATGATTCATCAGTATAAAGTTCCTTTAAAAAAGAGCGAAGATATTCCTGCCGCAGTTACAGATGCAGGTGGTAAATGGTTTGTCTGCGATACCAATACCGTTAAAGATTTCTCTGCGGTGGCTTATTTATTTGCAAGAGAATTACAAAAGAAAATCAAAATTCCTGTTGGCATCATCAATTCTTCTTATGGCGGAACAGCTGCCCAAAACTGGATCAGCAAAGACTCTTTAGAAGCCAATTCTCTACTTAAACCAATCTTAGAAAATTATTATAAAGCCCTAACTGATTTCCCGGGTAAGTTGGCAAAGTACAATGAGGATATTGCTAAGACTATGGCTAAATACAGTGCAGATTCTGCTAAGGCAGCCGAAGCGCATAAGGAGATTCCTCGCAAACCTGCTGCACCAATTACTCCTGCCGAAAGAGGTGGGCCTAGTGGTTTGTACAATACCATGATTTTGCCTTTAGCGCCTTATGCAATCAAGGGGGCGGTTTGGTATCAGGGAGAGGCGAATGGTGGTCATGGAATTGAATACCGCACTTTATTGCCTACCCTAATCAACAATTGGAGAAGCCTTTGGAGCATTGGAGATTTCCCTTTTATGATTGTTCAAATTCCTGGTTGGAAAGCGCATACACCAGAATTGAGGGAAGCACAATTGCTAACTTATCAGCATTTGCCAAACACTACTATGACGGTTATTAATGATGCTGACGATACTTTAGATGTTCATCCGGGCAATAAACAACCTGTGGGCGAGCGTTTGGCTTTGGCGGCAAGAGGTTTGGTTTATAAAGAAAAGATAGAATTTATGGGACCCATTTATCAATCAATGAAAGTGATGGGTAATACTATCGAGCTAAGTTTTACGCATACTGGCAAAGGTTTGGTAGCTAAAGATGGCGACTTGAAAGACTTTATAATTGCGGGTTCCGACAAGAAATTTGTTCCTGCAAAGGCTGTAATTAAGGGTAATAAAGTAATTGTTTCTGCTGAGGGCATCGACAAGCCAGAAGCGGTAAGATTGGGTTGGAGACTTTGTCCTCAAGTGAATTTATATAATGAAGAAGGATTACCAGCGAGTCCGTTTAGAACGGATGTGGCGAAATAAGTGGTAAGTCGAAAGTCATGAGTTGAAAGTCGAAAGTCGAAAGTCGAAAGTTGTAAGTCAATAGGTTTATAGAATTATGAGGGTTATAGTCTCATTTCCGAGACCTCGGGTGCGGCAAAAGGTATCTCGGTAGCGACATCCGAGACCTCGGATGCGGCAAAAGGTATCTCGGTAGCGACATCCGAGACCTCGGATGCGACAAAAGGTGTCTCGGTAGCGACATCCGAGACCTCGGATGCGACGAAAGGTGTCTCGGTAACGACATCCGAGACCTCGGATGCGATAAAAGGTGCCTCGGTAGCGACATCCAAGACCTTGGATGCGATAAAAAAGGTCTTGGTAGCGGCAATTAAAACCTAGGATAAAGCTTTTTTAATTATCAATATGAAAAAATATTTCTTGCCTTTAGTGGTGGGTTGCTTGCTTATTGGCGCAAAACTATCTGCCCAAACCACGTTTTGCAACCCGATGAACCTAAGTTATCGCTTTCGTCCAGATACGCCATCACGTAGGGAAGCTGCCGACCCAATGATTGTTTTATTTCAGGATAATTACTTTTTGTTTGCTTCTAAATCTGGCGGTTATTGGGTTTCGGACGATATGAAAGGATGGCAGTTTATCACCAATAAAACTTTGCCTTGGGAAGATTATGCGCCCACCGTTGTGGCAATAGATAATGCATTGTACTTTCTGGCTTCGGGGGGAAAGAAGATTTATCAAACTACCGACCCTATTAAAGGCAATTGGGAACATGTTGGGGAGATAGACAGCAGTGTAACCGATCCTTGTTTGTTTTTGGATACTGATAAAAAGTTGTACTTATATTATGGCTGCTCTAATAAAACCCCGACTAGAGTGGTGGAATTGGATAGGTTAAATCGGTTTCATTATAAAGGAACTTCCGTGCCTCTTATCTATCCAAACAAAGAAAATAATGGATTTGAAATGGGAGGAGATGATAATTCAAAAAATGTAAATCCTTGGATTGAAGGCTCTTGGATGACGAAGCACAACGGTAAGTATTACTTACAATATGCTGCCCCTGGAACAGAAGTTAAGAGTTATTGTGATGCAGTTTATGTGGCGGATAATCCCTTGGGGTCGTATAAGTTTCAATCTGCCAATCCTTTTTCTTACAAACCGCAAGGCTTCATTGCAGGAGCAGGACACAGCGGAACATTTCAGGATAAGTTTGGCAACTATTGGCATATTGCCACCATGACCATCAGTAAAAAGCACATGTTCGAAAGAAGGCTTGGCTTGTTTCCTACGGTATTCGATGTGGATGGAAACATGCGTACTTACACTGGTTTTGGCGATTATCCTTATTCCTTCCCAACTAAAAAAGAAGCTAATCCAGAAAGCTATTTTAAGGGATGGATGCTACTTTCTTACAATAAGCCAGTTATCGTTTCCTCTACTTTAGATGCAGTAAAGACAAAGCCTGAGTATGCAGTTAATGAAGAAATTAGGGATTGGTGGAGTGCGAAAACTGGAGATAAAGGTGAATTTATAACGGTTGATTTACAAGGAAAGCCAACCATCAATGCCATACAAATAAACTTTGCCGATGTTGAAACTAAGACTTTGGGGAGACCAACGGAGCAAAAAGGGTATCAATATTTGATTGAATCTAGTGATGACAACAAGACTTGGAAGACGGTTATAGATAAATCAAACAGTATTGAGGACCTTCCACATCCTTATTTTGAATTGCCAAAACCGATTAAGGCTCGATACATTAGGTTACTAAATGTAAGTACACCCGATGGAAAGTTTGCTATTTCTGGATTAAGAATATTTGGAAAAGGAACTGGAATTAAGACTGAAGCAGTGACTGATTTTGAAGCAAAAATAGACGATAATGATGGAAGGATAGTAAAGCTTTCTTGGAAAAAAGCGGCAGGTGCTGCGGGGTATAACATCCGCTATGGCATTGCTACAAATAAATTATACCTCAACTACATTGTTTACGATAAAACAGAAGCAACCATTCGTTCATTGGTGAAAGGGGCTAATTATTGGTTTACAATTGATGCATTTAATGAGGCAGGGGTAGTTAAATCTGGTAAAGTAATAAGTATTCACTAACAATAATTTTTAAGAATAGATATGAATCTGAAAAATATACTCCTTCCCATTGCCCTATTGTTTTGGGCATTTCAGTCTTCTGCACAGGGAAAGCAGCCCGTTTGGCATACCCCCGAAAACGAATATCAGTTTAGCGTGGCATTGCCATTTATGCAACCCAATGGAAAGGAAAAAAGCAGTACCAACTATTTGTGGATTCCTCCTAAATGCAGTCATATAAAAGCGGTAATCATCAGCAGTCAAAACGTATTGGAGCAATGGTTGGACGAACATCCACTGATAAGGAAAACATGTAGGGAAAATGATATTGCCATATTGTGGTCTTGCCCCGGCTTTTTTATTGACATAAAAGAAAAGGCAAAGCAGGTGAACGGTAAAAACATTCAGACTATTTTGGATACGCTATCTGCCATTTCTGGATATACCGAGTTGGCAAGCGTGCCATGGATAAGTATTGGGCATTCGGGCACCAATAACTTGGTTGGCGAACTGGTAAGTAACAATGCCAATAGACTTTTAGCTGCCTTTAAAATGAAAGGAGGTCCGGGTTTTGCAAACAATATGGGTGTGCCAGTAATGTGCAATGCTGGCGAATATTTTGAATGGTCGCAACACAAGGAAGATCTAATTCACCCTTTTGATACCATTAAAAATTATCAGGGTGTTTTGAATGATAGGAAAGGAAAGCAGCAACCACTATCTTACTTCTTTTCGCCCAATACGGGGCATTTTGAATGTAGCGAAGAACTAACAAAACTGGTGGCAGATTATATAGATGCTGCGGTGAAAACTAGGTTAGGGAAGGGTAATGATACCTTATTAGTTCCCGTTGATTTGAACAAAGGATGGGTGGCAGGTTTGCCATTGCCGGGCGGTGCGTTGATGCAACCTAAAATGTATAAAGATGCGGAGGGCGATGAAAAAAACTACCCTTGGTATTTTACAAAACAGCAAGCGGCGGATGCAATTGCATTTGCTACGACCGACTTTAAAAGAAAGCCACAAATAGCTGGTTTCGCCAATGGTGATGGTACTCCTGCTGGTTTTAATAGAGGGATTGTTTGGCCAATACCGTTTACTACAGGTGCCGATGGACTAACATTTACCTTAAATCCTGTCTTCTGGTCGGCAATACCAGATACGTTTAAGTTTGCTGGAACGCCATTAGGTCATAGTAATAATACGCCCAATGTAATATTGCTTTGCGGTAATGCCAAACATATTGCTGGCAATACTTTCAAGCTTAGTCCTGAGAGAAGTTATAAGGCAGGTTCTACTTATTTTATCGTTAAAACCGAGGGCGATAAGGAATACCGTACTTGCATAGAACCCGGACAATTGGTTGTTACTGCTAATGAAAAAGGAGGGAAGCAAACGATAGATTTTACTGAAATAAAGGATGTGCCAGCATCAACTAAAAAGCTTTCACTAAAGGCAACTGCTTCATCGGGAATGCCCGTTTCCTTTTTTGTAAAGAGTGGGCCAGCAAGTGTAGATGGTAATCAGTTGGTATTCACTTCCATTCCTCCGTCATCAAAGTTTCCTGTAAAAGTTACAGTCGTTGCGTATCAATGGGGGAGGAGTGTTAGTCCCGAAGTGCAAACAGCACCTTTTGTAGAACGTAGTTTTTTTATTTATAAATAATCTTTTGATATGAAAGGACTTTTGGGTGCTTTACTCATTTCTGGTTTCGTCGTTGTATTATGTGCTTTTAGCACACAAAATGCTAGTGCAATAAGACCTCCATTGCTAGTAAAAGGAACGGACACCGTTACCCTAAAGACTTTATTGGAGGAAGCACCGCCGATGCAAGAATTGGTTTATAAAGTAACAAAAGATACCCTTCTTAAAATCTATTATTCAAAACCTGTCAATGCAAAACCCGGAAAGAAATATCCTGCCATCATCTGGATTCATGGTGGTGGCTGGACGAGTGGCACTGCGAGTACTTTTTTCCCTCATGCCAAATACTTTGCGCTGCGCAATGCTGTTGGTTTTAGCATAGAATATAGATTGGTGAAGTATGGCGGAACTGGCATAGCCGAATGTCTGGAAGATTGTAAATCGGCCATAAGGTTTATTCGTTTGCATGCAAAAGATTTAAACATTGATCCTGATAAGATTATTGTTTTAGGAGATTCTGCCGGCGGGCATCTAGCTGCGGCATTAGGAACTATTGATGGTTTTGATGATGCAAAAGATAATTTAAATATCAGCGCAAAACCCAATGCGATGGTTTTATACAATCCTTGTGTGGATATGACGGTTTATCCGTTGGTCAAAAATATCTTTAGCAATACCATTCAAAATACTAAATCACTTGATTCGGCTTCCATTACCCCCGAACAATGGCAACTTGCCCGAAGCTTTTCGCCCACCAGTTATGTAAAAAAAGGTCAGCCTCATTGTTTAATATTACACGGATTGGATGACAAAGTGATTCCATGCGAGCAATCTGTTCGTTTTACAGATGCTATGAATAAGGCAGGAAATGATTGTAAAATAATCCTATTGCCCAAAACACGCCATGCTTTTGTGGTGCCTAAATACACAGCTACCGAGGCGCAAGTAGTGGCTGCCATTACCGAAGCAGATAAATATCTAACCAATCTAGGCTATCTGAAAGGTGAACCTACTCTGAAAGTTTCTTCTGTTCCTAGCTGGCAAAAGAAATAAAGGGTTTAAATCTTTTCGTTGCAACATCTGGAATAGTAAATGGTCAATTAATCAATAAACTTTTTTAATTCAAAAGCTCAATAGGTTACTTTTTTTAAATAAACGGTGCTTACACATGATGAAATCTGTTTTGCTAGCTAGTTCCTTTCTTTTGTTTGGCGTTTCAATGGAGGCGCAATATGTAAACAATCAATCTACTTTTGCGGATAAACCCGCCGATTCTTACAGTAATTATAAAGATGAAAATGGTAAACCTGATGTATTGCTTTGGGGTAACGCCAAGATGAACGATTTTGGTAGCCGCTCGGTTACCTTTAATTACGATGGTGTGCGAAAGGTGAACCAAGTGCCTGCACCAGGAATACATCCTCGTATTTATTTTGGGCCTGATGATTTACCAGAAATAAGAAAGAACCTCAAGGAAACACAATGTGGTCAAGCCTGCTGGAAAAATATATTGTCGTGGACGGAGATGATGAAAGGCAATTATTATGATACCAAAGAGTATGCAAAACCCGATGTTTGGAAAGGTGAATTTGGCGGACTTCATGGGCGAGTGCCGTTATTTAGATTGAGCGTTCCGAGAGTGAAAGGAATGGCATACAACCACAATACATTGGCAAAGGATATTTATGATGGATTGGCCAATGGAACTGCTACTTCTTTTCCAGAAGCTTATTGGGACGCATTTTCTTTGGAAGCCTTTAGATGTTTAGTTGAGAATGATGAAGCAGGGGCAAAGAAGTTGGCCAAAGCCGCTATGACTGCCTTAAAGATTGATGCTGTTAAACGAGACTCCATTCGCGCAGCAAAGAATATTACTACGCCTAATGACCAGCCTGTTGGAAGGTTTCAGTTGGCATTTACGTACGATTTTATCTTTAATTGGCTATCTTCTGAACAAAAGAAAGCCATGCACGATGAACTAGCCGAAAACACTTGGAGCCACGACAACTATGGAACATTCAATTCGGCAGAAGCATCCAGAAGTAACTGGGCTACCTTTAGTTATTGGTTGTTTGAAGTGTTGGCAATAGAGGGGGAGCCTGGTTTTAACGATCTAAAAGTGAAAGGAATGTACAGGGGCTGGCATAATTTGATGACCTACGGTTGGTTTCAATCGGGGGCTACATTTGAAGGAGAAGCTAAGAATCAGTTGGGTATGGATGGCATCATCACCTTTGCAAAACGTACCAAGCTATACGGCTTTGAGGATATTTCTGGGCATCCCTATTTGCAGGCTTATGCCAGAAACTTCTTGCCGCATAGCGTTATTCCCACTCAAGATGCATTTATAAAATATGATTTATTGGGAGGAAGTCGCACTAAGGGTGCAGGCTTTACTATCTGTGATCTATTAGGATTGAAGTATATGTTTCCAAGTGATAAAAAGATAGATTGGGTATACCACAAGTTGGTGAAAGAAGACTATAGTAACATACCTGACAAGCCAAGTGAAGGCGGCTATTACAACGGGTTGTTGTTCTTCGCCATCTTTGCAAGAGACTTTGATAAGGATAATAATGATCCATCTAAACTGAATCTCGGTAATACATTCTTTTGTGGCGAGCGTGCGCTGATGATGACTAGAAGTAGCTGGACAAAAGATGCTTTAATGCTGAATCTACATACCCGTCAGGCAAATGGTGGACATCCCTCTTCAGATAGAAACTGTATCATGGTTGCGGGTGCAGGTAGGGTTTGGAGTCCGATTCAGGGAGGACGTGCGTACGATAATTTTAAGCAAAGCATTGTTGTGATTGACCAGCATTCGCAAGATGAACACTCGCCTGCCATGATGGTGGACTTTAAAGATGAACCCTATGCCACATTTGCCGTTGGGGATGCCAAATACGCTTGGGATTATAACAATAAAGAACAGGAACGGAAGAAGGGCTATTACACTGTTGCCGACGTGCGTGCAGGAAAAGTAGAAATGCCAAAGACTGGCAATTGGGAGTTGGAACCAAATACGGTGAATCATTTTAGTTACCTAAAATTGCCTTATGCCTATCTGAATGTTCCCCGAAGCGAAACGCCGCATTGGATATTGCCAACAGGTGCGGTGCGTCCTTTCTTGAGACAAGTGAATTATCCGGTATTGAAAGCTTTCCGTACAGCAGGAGTGGTTCGGTCTACAAAACCATACTCTATTGTGGTCGATGATATTGCCAAAGATGATAAAGTGCATCACTACGATTGGATACTAACGCTAGAACATGATATACAAATAGTGAGTACCACCAAGATAAATGACCATGAAATGGACATCAATCTTACTGGAAATGACCCTGAACAAAAGAATGGTTGGGACAAAGACTCATTGCCTGCTATGTATAGTGGTAAAGTGCCTGAAAAACAACCGATGCTATTAGTGAAAGTGCTGAATATGAATAATACGGTTGCTACCAACTCAGTAAATATTGAGGAATGGCGCAGCAAAGATCTAAAGTCTAGAGAGAGTAATGTACGGAAATTGGTAATACCTGCTGATGCAGTTTCGCCTGACTATAAGGTGTTGTTGTACCCTTACCGTAATGGCGATGAGTTACCTAAAACCTCTTGGAGCCATAGCCACACTAAGTTGACGGTAAAATGGAGTAATGGCGAAAAGCAAGAAATAACCTTTAGCACAACTGCTGATGGCAGAACTCATTTATCTATTAAGCAAGGAGAGAAGGGGTTTGTGTTGTAAGTTAAAACTCATAAATAATATTCATATTTCAACACAGATACCATAACCTTTAACTATCTAGGCTTATGTTATGTCTCAGTGTAGTAGGAAGTTTTTCGTTGAGAGCAAAACTTGCTAGGTTTTGCTCCAAGTAAAATTGTTAGGTGTAGTTAATATCAATAATATCCCCAATCTATCAACATTAAAGCGCTTATGTCAAAACTTTTTAGAGAATTATTGTAGATGATATGAATCTTTGTGACGTAGGTAAGTATTTGTTTGAATGTGGAAAAAGGTGTTTTCGATTCTCTATTTTCTTTTCTTTTTGAGCAACTGCGATATAACAAGAAACCCTATATTTGAAAATGTAATGAATTAATGTACTCTCTATTGATTGTTGTTTGTCGAGATGACCAAGCAACTCCAAGTGTGAAACGCTAACAGGATAGAAAAATTAATTTGTTGCTACTTATTTTGAACGTAAAGTTCATTTGCTAACCCTTGATATTAAAGATAAATTCTTGGATATGTTTCTTGAAGAATTTAATAATCACTTTATTCATTTTGAAATTTAATTTTAATCAATATTTACTATGTTAAAACCAGGTCTAACAAGGTTTATTCTAGCGCTAATTGTTATAATTTATCATTTAAGCGAAACTTTTTATTTAGGCAAGTTTGCCGTAGGATGTTTCTTTATGTTGAGTGGTTATTGGATTGCGTTAATGTATGAGAAGAAATACTCCAAAAAAGAAAATACACTAAAGGTTTTTTATATAAGCAGGCTGTTGAGAATATTTCCTGTTTTTTATGCTTTTAGTGTCATAGGTGCACTCGTTGTAGCTATTGTTTACCCTGATATGTTTATTAGTTTTCATTCATTATCTCTAATGGAGAAGGGGAATGTTGTTTTAGCAAACTTATTCATCTTTGGTAGTCCAGATCAGAAGTTGAGAATCTTAGGTCCTGCATGGTCATTATCCGTAGAGTTACAGTTTTATCTTATTTATCCATTTGTTGCTTTTATAGTTCGAAAGAATAAACAACTACTAATTGCAGCAACTGTATTCTTTTTTCTAGTTTTCCTTTGGATAGTTTATTATGATAGTGCAGCTTTTGAGTTTAGCTCATTAACCTACATGTTTCTTTTTTTGATTGGAGTGATAGTTTACTTTTATCAAATTAAATTTTCAAATCACTCTAAAATAATCTCTTTAATCTTATTTATTGCAGCATTTGCCATTCAATTTATGGTGCCTTCCTTGAAAGTGCTATGTTTAAACGGGCATTCTACCTATTATACTTTAATGAGTATTGCATTAATTTTAATATCCATTCCCTTTGTTATTTCTTCGGTTTATAATCCAACAAGTGATAGGGATAAGTATTGGGGTGAAATGTCCTTCATTGTATATTTATGTCATTGGATATGGTTAATTCCTTATTATAAATACATTTCTTCTGGTACTAGCTTCGTTACTAAATGTTCTTATGCATTAATATTTACTGTAGTCACTTCCATTTTTTCAGTACTCGTATATAAGTTTGTGGACAGAAAATCTGAACATTGGCGACATGCTTGGGTTAATAACCAAGCTTAATTGTTCCTTTAATAAATAAAAAAAGGGTTGGGTAAAGAGTAATCGTTTATCCAACCCTTTTTTATTTATGTGTTTTAATTCTAGTTTCAACTTTTAATATAGTTATTAGGAAACTAATAATTGCATCGGTTGAGGTTACCACAGCTTAGCTTTCCAAAAGGTATGCTTGAAATTAATAATACTTGTTTCATATAATAAATTTGATTGTTCAATATACTTAATTTTAAAATAGTCACCACTGGAGCAAATGTTCAGCGATTGCTGGTCACTTGTTCCTACTAGTCGAAACAGTTTGTAATTGGAAATCGCTTTAATCTTCTTCATATTCTACCCGTCATTGCGAGGCACGAAGCAACCTTTTTCATAATTCCATTATTTTAAAGATTGCGGCTTCGTACCTCGCAATGACGGCAAGATTATGGAGAAAATAAAAACAATACCATTCCCCTCTCTAAGTTTTTGGAGCCACTCAATTTTGCGCTAATTTGTCAGTCCCCGAAAACGGGGACACGTTAATTTGTACAAATTATAGGCACCGTAAAAACTGGGACACGTTAATTGGTGCAAATGAGAGGCTAGCCAATTCGGGGACACGTTAATTGACACAAATTATAGTCTCCATAAAAACTTGGGTGCACTAATTTGCGCAAATTAGTCAGTCCCAGAAAAAAAAGACACATTAATTTGTACACTTTAATGCCCCTCCGAAATGATGGACTCATATATTGCCACAAATTAGGGTGTCCCCGAAAATAGATATACATTAATTGGTACAAATTAGGGGTGTTTAGAAAAGTTGGCACGAAAAATTTATAGTAAAATGGGTGGTATGAAAAAAAGGGAGACTTGAATTTGGGTAAATTTATGGAGGATTTATTTTTGGATGGGGATGATTGGTTGTGGATTAATGGGGATATTTGTAAGGGATTAAGTAAATCTCCATAATTGCAAATTACCTTATTATACTACTCTAATGATTAAAATATATTTTGACTGGAATGTTATGTCACAAATGAAAAATGGTAGGCATTGTGAATTAAAAGAAATCGTTTTTGATAATGATAATTTCTTTAAACCATATTCCACCTCGCACATAAGCGATATACTTTCAAGTTTCAAGGACAATGAAGAGCAATCGAGATTAATAAATGAAGATTTAGCATTTATCAGCGAAATGACAAACGATACTTTTATTTTTAACGATGGCAAGGATATAATTGTAGACTTTGCTGCTCCTAAAGAATATTATAATCAAAAGGTTGATGAGAAAGATAAATTTGAAGATATAAGTATTGATGGACTATTAAAGCATTTTGAAGATAACGAACTAACAAGAGATTTGATAAAGCCACTTTTTGATTTATTAAAAGAAATCTCTTTGGATGATGTGTTTAAGGAAGCATTTGATAATCCACAAAGCTCAAAACAAATGGAGATGTTATTTCCAGGACTTAAAGACAATCCAACTATGGGAGGATTCTTTAAGAGTTTTAGTGAAATGCGAAAGGGTTTAAATCAAGATGATAAGTACAATGACTTGAGAAATATAGTACAATCTGGACTTGGAATTAATAGAGATATAATTATAGATAATAAGGCTCCATACGAAATCATCAAGAACAAGTACAAACAGTTTGGAATGGATAATAAGCCATATACCCCAGATGATAAAAATGCCCCAAAATGGTTTAATGAAATTACAAACGAATATATACTACTAGATATGCATGGCTATCAAGAAGATAAGGTAAATATTCTAAAGGGGAGAAAAGAAACTTTTAAGAATACGACAGAAGATGCTTTTCATGCGGCATTTGCATCAACGTGCAACTTCTATGTAATAAATGATAAAAAGGCGTGTAAAAAAACAAAAGAAGTTTACAAGAAATTGCAAATAAATACATTGGTTTGTAAACCGGATGAGTTCGTAGAATATTTTAAAAAGTATCTTGACATTAAGCAAAAAATATGGAATGTAAATCTTGTTTTTGAGATTATAGAGAATAGTAAATTTGTTGAAGAACAATTAGAGAACGGGGTTTTAAGAACTTATTACTTTTCCTATTTTATATTAGAGTTTATATCAATTAGAAATATTATACTCACATGCGAAATAATTTGGCTAATGAATCGTTTAAATTAGCATGGAATTAGGTAAGTACGAAAATTGGTCAAGAAACCCAATTCGTTTTGTTGCAATGACAGGTTATGTTCT